>NZ_CP112885.1:1245000-1556250 GCF_047114695.1 Nereida ignava | reverse complement strand
CAAATCACTCGAGAAAGCACAGGCGAAAGTTGAAGGGCGCAACTTTGATATTCGTAAGCAGCTGCTTAAGTTTGATGACGTAATGAACGATCAGCGTAAGGTTATCTTCAACCAGCGTCTTGAGATCATGCAAAGCCGTGACGTGTCTGAAATTACAAAAGATATGCGCGATCAAGTGATTGAAGATTTGGTCGATGAGTTCATGCCGCCAAAAACCTATGCAGACCAATGGGATACGCAAACCATGCAGGCGCAGGCGATTGAGCGCCTTGGCCTTGATCTGCCGATCGTGGATTGGGCAGACGAAGAAGGTGTCGATGACGAGATAATCCTTGAGCGTATTGAGGAAGCCGCCGATGCAATGATGGCTGAAAAGTCTGAGCAGTTCGGTGAAGACAGCATGCGGAGCATTGAAAAGCAGCTTCTTTTGAACACTATCGATACAAAATGGCGTGAGCATCTGATCGCTCTTGAGCATTTGCGTTCTGTCGTGGGGTTCCGTGGATACGCGCAGCGTGATCCGTTGAACGAATATAAGACCGACAGTTTTCAACTATTTGAGGCTTTGCTCGATGGTCTTCGTGGCGATGTAACCCAGAAGCTGGCTCAAATCCGCCCTCTAACGGAGGAAGAGCAGCAAGCGATGATGGCGCAAATGGCCGCACAGCAGGCACAGCTACAAGCGCCGGCTGATGCTGTCCCCGCATCCGATAATGAAAACGCGGTTGATGGCTTTGTAGAAAGTGACCCTACGACTTGGGGTAATCCATCACGCAACGATAGTTGTCCTTGTGGTTCTGGTAAGAAGTTCAAGCACTGTCACGGGCGCGTTTAACGGCTTGTCCTTATAGCGCCTGAGGTTTGCGGTCAGAGGTAGCCGTCTGAGCGCATGCTCACCTCGCGCGATTTGCCGATGATTAAGTGATCATGAAGTGTCAGCCCAAGTGATTGGGCAGCGCTTTCCATGGTTAGTGTCATGGATATGTCAGATTTTGACGGCGTTGGATCGCCTGACGGATGATTATGCACAAGAATAAGGGCGCTTGCGTTCAATTCTAGGGCTCGCCGCATAACTTCCCTTGGGTAGACAGGCACATGGTCGACGGTGCCGCGGCCAAGTTCCTCATCGGCAATCAGCACATTTTTACGGTCTAAGAAAAGACAGCGGAACACTTCAGTGTCACCGTGTGACATGGCTGTGTGACAGTAGTTTATCAGTGCGTCCCAACTGGACAGCACATCTTTTTGCATCACTCGGGCGCGTGCCATCCGGTGTGACGTGGCTTCCAGAATTTTCAGATCGGTAATGACCAAATCACCCACACCGCGGATTTTGGCTAAATGTTCGGGGCGGGCAGAAATCACGCCATTGATATCCGAGAATGTATCAATTAACCGCCGCGCAACTGGTTTCACATCACATTTTGGAAGTGATCGAAACAAAACTAACTCGAGTAATTCGTAGTCGGGCATTCCGCGCGCACCGCCTTCGGCGAAACGGTGATGAAGACGTTGCCGATGATCTTTGACGTAACTTAGCTCCCCGCCTTTTGGGCCGGTAAAGAGAAGTTCTTGGCCCTCGAACAAGGGCATTTGGTTTTCAGAAAACTGATCTGGCGCACTCATGACACGACATGAATGCGCCGATTCTCTAAAAAATCAGTTAACCCTTCATCGTTTCCCAAAAGCTTTTGACGCTTGAGAAGAAGCTTGACGATTGTGGGTTGTTGTCTTCGCTAAGTTTTTCGAACTCGCGCAGAAGCTCTTTCTGCTTAGATGTAAGGTTCACAGGCGTTTCAACGGCCATTTCGATGAACATATCGCCTGCGCCGCCACCGCGAAGCCCGGGCATGCCTTTGCCGCGCAAACGCATTTGGCGCCCCGATTGGCTGCCGCCCGGGATTTTCACTCGTGACCGCCCACCATCAATAGTAGGCACCTCAATGTCGCCACCAAGAGCCGCAGACGTCATTGAAACAGGTACGCGGCAGAACAGGCTTTGCCCGTCACGCTCAAATATTTCATGCTCTGCGACTTCGATGAAAATATAAAGATCACCTGTCGGTCCACCGCGCATTCCAGCCTCGCCTTCGCCAGCAAGACGGATACGGGTGCCGGTTTCAACACCAGCAGGAATGTTTACAGAAAGGGAACGCTCTTTTTCTGTCCGGCCAGCACCGCCACATGCTTTGCACGGGTTCTTGATGATTTGACCAATACCGGAGCATGTAGGGCAGGTGCGTTCTACGGTAAAGAAGCCCTGTTGCGCACGGACTTTACCCATGCCTGAACACGTTGGACAGGTCGCGGGTTCGGCCCCACCGTCTGCACCAGTGCCAGTACATGTATCACAGTTAACAGATGTCGGGACGTTGATGGTTTTCTGGCTGCCGGCGAAAGCTTCTTCAAGGGTGACGCGCAAGTTGTAGCGCAGGTCAGAGCCGCGGCTGGCGCGTGTACGACCGCCACCACCGCGCTGTCCGCCCATGAAGTCACCAAACAGATCATCAAACACATCGGAAAAGGCGCTTGAGAAGTCACCGTTCCCGCCACCAAAACCGCCACCTTGCCGGCCGCCACCCATGCCGCCTTCAAAAGCTGCGTGGCCGTAACGATCGTAAGCAGCTTTTTTCTCTGCGTCTTTCAGCACTTCGTAGGCTTCGTTCGCTTCTTTGAACATTGCCTCGGCGTTTGGATTATCAGCATTACGGTCTGGGTGTAGTTCTTTCGCTTTGGTGCGATAGCCCTTCTTGATCTCATCAGCGGATGCGCCTTTTGAGACCCCTAGAATTTCATAATAGTCACGTTTTGCCATGGGTGGTCTCCCCTTTGGAACGTAAAAGCCAGCCCACCCGTCTTACAGGGATGCGGGCTGGCTTTATTGGTTCCTTAGCGCGGATTAGGCGCGTTTGTCGTCGTCCAGATCTTCGAAGTCAGCGTCTACGATGTCATCATCAACACCGGCGTTGCCATCTTCTGGTGCGGCTTCCTCACCAGCGGCTTCTTCTTGCGCTGATTTATAGATTGCTTCACCAAGTTTCATCGCAGCTTCAGTTACGTTCTGGATGCCGCCTTTGATCTTACCGGCGTCTTCTGTTTCCAGATCATCTTTGAGTGCAGCAATTGCCAACTCAATCGCTTCGATCGTTGTTGGGTCCACTTTGTCTGCGTGCTCTTCCATGGACTTTTCAGTCGAGTGGACGAGGCTCTCGGCTTGGTTCTTGGCTTCAACAAGTTCCTTACGATCTTTATCTGCTTCGGCATTATCCTCAGCATCTTTGACCATTTTTTCGATATCGTCATCAGACAAGCCACCAGAAGCCTGGATCGTGATCTTCTGCTCTTTACCAGTGCCTTTGTCAGCCGCGCCTACAGACACGATGCCGTTGGCGTCGATGTCGAAGGTCACTTCGATTTGTGGCATGCCGCGTGGTGCGGGTGGAATATCCTCAAGATTGAACTGACCGAGGATTTTGTTGTCCGCAGCCATCTCACGCTCGCCTTGGAATACGCGGATTGTCACGGCATTCTGGTTGTCTTCAGCAGTTGAGAAAGTTTGTGACTTCTTAGTTGGGATCGTTGTGTTGCGGTCGATAAGACGTGTGAACACACCACCAAGGGTCTCAATACCAAGCGAAAGCGGCGTTACGTCAAGCAGGACAACGTCTTTTACGTCACCTTGCAGAACACCGGCTTGAATTGCAGCACCCATGGCAACAACTTCATCTGGGTTCACGCCTTTGTTCGGCTCTTTACCGAAGAATTTTGTAACTTCTTCGATGACCTTTGGCATACGTGTCATACCACCAACAAGGACAACCTCGTCGATATCACCAACAGACAAACCTGCGTCTTTCAGGGCCGCTTGGCATGGTTTGATTGACGCTTTGATCAGGTCACCGACAAGGCTTTCCAGTTTCGCGCGGGTCAGTTTAACAACCAAGTGAAGCGGCTGGCCTGTTTTGCCGTCCATTGAGATGAAGGGCTGGTTGATTTCAGTCTGGCTTGCAGAAGAAAGCTCAATCTTTGCTTTCTCAGCGGCTTCTTTCAAACGCTGAAGCGCCATCTTGTCTTGGGTCAGGTCGACGCCGTTCGCTTTTTTGAACTCATCCGCGAGGTAGTTCACGATGCGCATGTCAAAGTCTTCACCACCAAGGAACGTATCACCGTTGGTTGATTTCACTTCGAACAAACCGTCATCAATCTCAAGGATCGTTACGTCGAACGTACCGCCACCAAGGTCATAAACCGCGATGGTTTGTGTCTCTTTTTTATCCAAGCCATAGGCCAAGGCCGCTGCTGTTGGCTCGTTGATGATACGCAGAACTTCGAGACCAGCGATTTTGCCGGCGTCTTTTGTTGCCTGACGTTGTGCATCGTTGAAGTATGCAGGAACGGTAATGACCGCCTGTGTCACATCTTCGCCGAGGTACGATTCAGCGGTTTCCTTCATCTTTTGCAGAATGAACGCTGAAATCTGTGAAGGGCTGTATTTTTCGTCTTGGGCTTGGACCCAAGCGTCGCCGTTGCCGCCATTGATAACAGCGAAAGGCATGTTCTTTTTGTCTTTTGCCAGATGCTCATCATCGGCGCGGCGGCCGATAAGACGCTTAACACCGAAAACAGTGTTCTCTGGGTTTGTGACTGCTTGGCGTTTTGCAGGCTGGCCTACAAGACGCTCGTCGTCTGTAAATGCAACGATTGATGGGGTCGTGCGCGCGCCTTCCGCATTCTCAATAACACGGGGCTGCGAACCATCCATGATGGCGACGCAGGAGTTTGTTGTCCCAAGGTCAATACCAATAACTTTAGCCATGAATTATCATCCTCTTTTTCCGGCGATGTCGTGAGGCGCGGACCCTATGTCCGGCATCCAAGCCTCAATCCCAAGGTGAAGGGCGCCCACAGAGGGACAACCCAGTTCGCAGCGTATATAGGGAGGGGTGTAGGGCGCTGCAAGCGGCGCGCCTTGGATAAATGCACCGAAATTTGAAGGAAAGTGATAATGCGACCCACTTTAAGCATTCGGGGCTTTCATATCTATAAAACTGCATTGGATATTGGCGCACAGCGGCAGTTGGTCGATGCAGTCCGGGGCATCGTTAAGGCGGCACCATTGATGAGGCCACAAACACCATCCGGTCGTCAGATGTCTGTCAGAATGACTTCGGCGGGACGTGTTGGGTGGACAGCAACTGCTTCGGGTTATCAGTATGCAGCGCGTCATCCTTCCGGCGTGGCGTGGCCCGCCATTCCGCGCGAAATCCTTGATGTGTGGAGCAGCGTCACGCGCGACGCGCCGTTGCCTGACAGTTGCTTGATCAATTTTTATGATGAAGCAGCCCGCATGGGGTTGCACCGCGATCATGATGAGGCTGATTTTCAGTGGCCCGTTGTTTCCATCTCGCTCGGGGATGAGGGCTTGTTGCGTGTAGGCGGCCTTGAGCGTGGCGGCACTACGGAAAGCATCTGGCTGCAATCAGGGGATGTTGTTGTGATGGGCGGACAGGCCCGTCTTGCCTATCACGGTATTGACCGCATCAAAGGTGGTTCATCACGACTTTTGCCCAACGGCGGTCGGCTTAACCTAACGCTCCGTGTTGCAACTTAAGCCGGCTTATTGTCGTGCGCTCCAGCTGACGGAGGCGTGTTTGCGGGTATAAAACTCACCCATCAGACCAATCATTAGGAATATGACCGTGATAAGGGCCGCATATTCCCAATCTGTGTAGCGCGGGTTGTAGTTCACAAACACAAAGCCACGGGCTTGGTCGATCGTGTGAAAGAGTGGGTTCCAATCGAACATCGCCAACATAAAACTTGGCAGCGTATTGGCTACGAACATTTTGCCTGAGGCAATCATGTTGGCACGGCTGTACACTTGGGTGAAGATGCCAACAACAGCCGGCATCCATGGTTTGAGCGCCAATAGAACCATCCCAATTGCAACGCCGCTGGCCCAAGACAAAAGCAGCATGCCAAGCGCGCTCATTGGGTCTTCGATGACGACTGGTGTGAAGATAACGTGATAGCCAAACAGAACTAAGAATAGCGATAGCAACTGAATATAAAGAGAGCCTAGCGCAGAGGAGCATATGGCGATTGCTGTGGTCATGGGGGCATGCTTCATCATTGCTGATGCCGGACCTTCTGAACTAACAACTGCGCTTAGGGCTTTGGTATGGCACAGGAACAAAAAGATACCTGACATGATGTACAGCAAGAAATCACCGCGCAATGTTGCGCCGCGCAGGCCTAGTACGGAAAACATAACGTAGAATGCCGCGACAAAGATGATTGTCTGCAGCATGTTGGTAAGCAACGCCAAGAAGGCATTGCCATGACTTTTGCGGACGTCACGGACGATCCCATGATAGATTAACTCAAGTAGACCAACGGCTTTTCGGCGCCCGGTAGGCCGTGCTTCAAAACTAAACATTTACTATCCTGCTCAACACGCGACCCCACTGGTTTCACAGAAATCTTGCTGTTTTATTACCAGAGTCGCATAAGCCTTACGCAAGACCATACGCTTTTTCGCTAATTTATCAATGATTTCGACATCGGGAGTAACAGTTTTGGATTTCACAAAGATGGAAGCGGTGTTCCGCGAGTTGGCTTTGCGCGCTGGTGACGTGATTATGGAAATCTATGAAGCGGATGATTTTGACATCAAAACCAAGTCAGATGATAGCCCTGTAACGGCCGCTGATGAGGCCGCGGATGCGCTTATCTCTGCGGGTTTGCGAGCCGCTTTTCCTGATGTGCTTTTGGTGACAGAGGAGCAGTCTGCCTCCCATACGCAAACGGCGGATACATTTATCATTGTTGACCCCCTTGATGGCACGAAAGAGTTCATCAACCGGCGTGGTGATTTTACAGTGAACATTGCGTTTGTTGAAAACGGCGTGCCGACACGTGGGGTTGTTTACGCGCCTGCCCGTCAGCGGTTGTTTTACACAAATGGGTCGGGTGAAAGTGTTGAAGAGGCGGGACCTTTTGCAAAAGATAAAGTGGGTCCGCAGGCGAAGATCGCTGTGTCATCCCCAGATAATACAGCTCTGCTTGTTGTTGCCTCAAAGTCTCACCGCGATCAGGCGACAGATGATTACATCAATAAATATTCGGTCAGCGATATGAAAAGCGCGGGATCGTCGCTGAAGTTTTGTCTGATTGCGACGGGTGAGGCTGATATATACCCGCGTTTGGGCCGCACGATGGAGTGGGATACGGCAGCGGGTCATGCGGTGTTGAATGGTGCGGGTGGTGCGGTTATTCGTTTTGACGATCATACGCCGCTCAAATACGGCAAAAGTGATTATGCAAACCCGTTCTTTATTGCCCACGCACCGGGCGTTGATCTTAAGCGAGGCTAGATATGTCCGTTCTCATCGTAATTCCTGCGCGGTTCGCTAGTACGCGGTACCCTGGCAAGCCACTTGTTGAACTTACCGGTGCTGACGGCACAAAACGCAGTTTGATTGAGCGGTCTTGGCGGGCAGCGATGGCCGTGAAGGGTGCAGACAAAGTTATTGTCGCAACTGATGACGACCGTATTCGCCAAGCGGCAGAGAGTTTTGGTGCGGAGGTCGTGATGACGTCAGAGAGCTGCGCCAACGGCACAGAGCGTTGCGCACAAGCCTATGCGAACCTTGGTGCGGACCACGATATTGTGGTCAATCTACAAGGTGATGCACCGCTCACGCCGCCTTGGTTTGTTGAGGCGTTGATCGATGGGCTGAAAAATATGCCAGCTGCTGATGTGGCCACGCCGGTTTTGCGGTGTGATGGTGAGACGCTGAACAGCCTTTTGAACGACCGCAAGCATGGTCGCGTTGGTGGGACAACGGCTGTGTTCGGCGCGGGTAATAATGCGCTCTATTTCAGCAAAGAAGTCATCCCGTTCGTCGCACAAGACTTTGACGCACAGGATCCCACACCTGTGTTTCATCACGTTGGTGTCTATGCGTATCGGCCCGCGGCGTTGATGGCCTATCCCACATGGGATTCTGGTCCGCTTGAAGGGCTTGAGGGGCTTGAGCAGCTTCGGTTCTTGGAGCGTGCAAGCCCCATGATGTGTGTTGAGGTTGAGCCCCGTGGCGCAAAGTTCTGGGAGCTAAATAATCCAGAAGACGTGCCTTTGATTGAGAAGATGCTACGCGATATGGGCCAAGCTTGATTACAATGGCATAGCTGTGTTTAATCTCCCTACTGCCGTGGAAATGTATTTTGGTCCATATATTTGCCTTACTGGTGACATATTCGGGCAAGAAGCCTGTGCCTAAATACTGCGTAAGGTTCGACAAATGCGAAAAAAGGTAACAAAAGCTATTTTCCCCGTGGCAGGCTTGGGCACGCGATTTTTGCCTGCGACCAAATCAGTGCCAAAAGAGATTATGACATTGGTTGACCGCCCGCTGATCCAATACGCCATCGATGAAGCACGTGCGGCAGGCATTAAAGAATTCATCTTTGTAACGTCTCGCGGCAAAGGGGCGCTTGAGGATTACTTTGATCATGCCCCAACCCTTGAACAAGAACTTCGCAAAAAGGGCAAAGATGAGCTTCTTGAGGTTCTAAAAAATACCAACATGGATAGTGGGGCAATCGCCTATATTCGCCAACACAAAGCCCTTGGTCTGGGGCATGCGGTGTGGTGCGCGCGCCGGCTTATCGCGAATGAGCCTTTTGCGGTTATTCTACCTGATGATGTTATTGCGGCGGATAAGCCGTGTCTCCAACAGATGGTAGAGGCATATGAGGAAACAGGCGGCTCGATGGTGGCTGCGATGGAGGTCCCCAAAGAGAAATCAAGCAGCTACGGCATGCTTGATATCCAAGAAGACCTTGGCGCGATGGTGTCGGTCAAAGGTATGGTTGAGAAGCCTTCCGTTGAGGACACGCCGTCGAACTTAGCTGTGATCGGTCGTTACATCCTTTCGCCAAAAGTACTGCAAAACCTCAGTCAGCTTAAATCTGGCGCGGGCGGTGAAATACAGCTGACTGACGCGATCGCGAAAGAGATTGAAAACGAACGGGGCGTTTATGGATACCGTTTCCAAGGTCAGCGGTTTGATTGTGGATCGAAAGCCGGCTTTCTGCAGGCGACTGTCTCGTTTGGCTTGGGTCGCGATGATCTCCGCGATGAGCTTTTGGACTATCTTCAGCAGATGGTTGGCCAACAACAAGCTGCACAGTGATTTGGTGTAGCTGACGTTTCGGGTCTTGGCATGATAGCGCGCCTCGTTGATGCTTATAAACTGCGGTGGAAACGCCGCCGATATTTGTTGCGCGCATTGCGCAAGCGGAATCAACTCGCGCTGGTAAGCGATAAGACTGCCAATCTCATTCCGAGCAGTGTTTTGTGCTTTGTGTGTGTGCGCAATGAACGCACGCGCCTGCCATACTTTTTTGAACACTACCGCAGATTGGGCGTACAGCACTTTTTGGTGGTAGATAACGGCTCAACGGACGGCAGCTCTGAACTGCTTCACGGCGCACCGGATGTGTCTGTTTGGCGCACCAATCACAGCTATCGGCTGTCGCGGTTTGGGATGGACTGGCTGACGTGGTTGATGGTTGTTTACGGACATGACCGGTGGTGCTTGACGGTAGATGCCGATGAGTTGCTCGTATACGATCAGAGTACTACTCAAGATCTCAGGGCGCTGTCCAAAGTGCTTGATGCGGCGGGTGAGACTTGCTTTGGGGCACTCATGTTGGACATGTATCCTAAAGGGCCACTTGGGCGGCAGACATATAAAGCGGGTGATGATCCGATCGATGTCTTAGGCTGGTTTGATCCTGATGGGTACGACTTCAAAACACAAAGACGGATGAACAACCTTTGGGTGCAGGGCGGGCCACGGGCACGTCAGTTTTTCGCCCAAGAATTCCGCCGCGCGCCGACGCTTAACAAGATCCCTTTTGTAAAATGGAGCCGACGTTTTGCATATGTGAACTCAACGCATTCGCTGCTGCCAAAGCGCTTGAACGATGTGCAGAATTATCAGGGAAGTGAAAAGCCATCTGGCGTTCTGCTTCATACGAAATTTCTGCCCGAAGTTGTTGATAAATCTTCCGAGGAAAAGCAGCGTGATGAGCATTTCAATAATTCCGCCCTTTATGATGAGTATTATGACGCCCTAAGTGCGAACCCTGATTTGTGGCACAAAGGTGCTGCCCGCTATGAGGGTCCGCAGCAGTTGATTGATTTGGGACTTATGTATCCGATCAAATGGGGCGCGTAGGCGGCGAATTTATTTACGAAAACGCAATTTTTGGCCTATAGTTGCGATGTACGAAAACCGGCGGTGATCGGTTGGGGATTTATGAGGTTTGGCTTTTGGGTATTTGGAGCTCATACAGGATGAGGCTGCAGAGGAAGCGCTTGCGCATCCGTGCGCGGCGCAAATCCCGTGAGTTGCGAATGGTTGTCAATAATACTGCTCAAATCCCACGTGATGGCATCGTTCTGTTCTCTACCCTTCGCAACGAAAAGCGCCGTTTGCCATATTTTTTGGAGTACTACCGTGCGCAGGGTGTCGATCACTTTGTGATTGTTGATAACGACAGTGATGATGGTGGCCGTGAGTATCTTGCGCAGCAGCCCGATGTATCGGTTTGGACGACACAACATAGCTATAAATCGGCACGCTTTGGGATGGATTGGCTCAACTATCTGCTCTCGAAATATGGTGCGGGTAAGTGGTGTTTGACCGTTGATTGTGACGAATTTTTTGTCTTTCCGTTCAGCGATACGCGCCCCATTCGGGCGCTGACTGATTGGCTTGATACATCTTCGATACGGTCATTCAGCGCATTGCTTTTGGATATGTATCCAAAGGGCCCAATAGGTCAGTCCCGCTATGTGGAAGGTCAGGACCCCCTTGAGGTGCTCAATTGGTTTGACGCGGGCAATTACACGATTTCGCGCAATAACCGATACGACAATTTATGGATTCAAGGTGGTCCGCGCATGCGGATGTTCTTCGCCGATGACCCAATCCGTGCGCCTGCGCTCAACAAAACCCCGCTCGTCAAGTGGCGTAAAGGCTACACCTATGTCAGTTCAACACACATGCTTTTGCCCCGCGGTTTGAACCTCACCTACGATGCAAATGGCGGTGAGAAGGCTACGGGCGTTCTACTGCACGCCAAGTTTCTTGATACGTTTGGTGCCAAAGCGGCTGAAGAACTGAACCGCAAACAGCACTACGCGGCCAGTCATGAGTATAAATCCTACGCTGCGCAGATGAAGGGTGACCCCGATCTTTGGTGCAAGTGGTCAGAGAGTTACATTAACTGGCGGCAGCTCGAAATTTTGGGCCTCATGTCTAAAGGAAATTGGGCATGAGCGTTGGGGTCATCATGCTTGTTCACACGGCATTGGACCGTGCTGAACAAGTAGTGCGTCATTGGGTGGCCGGTGGTTGTCCCGTTGTTGTCCATGTTGACAAAGCTGTGTCGCGGGCGGAATTCACTGCGTTTCGCGGGCGGCTTTCAGATTTGCCTGAGGTGAGCTTTTCTGCACGACGTAAATGTCATTGGGGCACATGGTCATTGGTTGGCGCAACACAAATGGCAGCTGAGCAAATCCTGCGTGAGCATCCACAGGTCGAGCATGTTTTTCTAGCATCTGGGTCATGTTTGCCCCTGCGGCCTGTGCGCGATTTATGCGCCTATTTAAAAGCGCGCCCCAAAATAGATTTCATCGAAAGCGCCACGACCCAAGACGTTCCTTGGACGATTGGTGGCCTGGATGCTGAGCGCTTTACCTTACGATTCCCGTTCTCTTGGAAGCACCAACGAAGGCTATTTGATGGGTATGTCCGGCTGCAGCGCCGCATCAGATTTAAACGTAAAATACCCACGGGACTACAACCCCATATGGGATCTCAGTGGTGGTGCCTGACGCGCAGCACGCTCTCTGCCATTTTGAACGATCCGATGCGCCAAACGTATGATCGATACTTCAAGCGTGTCTGGATATCGGACGAGAGTTACTTTCAAACGCTTGCGCGGATCCATTCCGAACGAATTGAGAGCCGCTCGCTCACGCTGTCCAAGTTCGATTTTCAGGGCAAGCCCCATATCTTTTACGATGATCATCTACAGCTTTTACGCCGTTCTGATTGCTTTGTAGCGCGTAAGATTTGGCCCCAAGCGAATGTACTTTATGATACGTTTCTTCAAAAGAATGAGGGTGCCGTACCACAAACAGAGCCTGCTCCAGCCAAGATTGACCGGATATTTGCCAAGGCGGTTGAGCGTCGTGTACGCGGCCGTAATGGGTTGTATATGCAAGGGCGATTCCCCCATGCAGGTGTCGAAGGCGCAATGACTGCGGCGCCCTATTCTGTCTTTTGTGGTTTTAATGACGTTTTTGAAGGCTTTGCGGATTGGCTTCCAAGGGCAACGCCAGTTCGTGTCCATGGGCATTTATTCGCTCGGGACAAAGTGCATTTTGCGGGCGGTGAGCCAAGTTTTAATGGCGCTTTGTCGGACAGCGCCGCAGTTCGCGACTATGCTCCACGTGATTTTCTGACGTCACTTATCTGGAACACGCGCGGCGAACGGCAGTGTTTTCAGTTTGGACCTGCTGATGTGCAAGACCTTAACTGGAAACTGGCGCTTGATCCGAACGCACAGATTTCTGTGATTTCTGGCGCGTGGGCTGTGCCGCTCTTTCACTCAAAGCGTCCTTTCGCGGAGGTCCGTGTTGAGGCGGCACGCCTACAGTGCGTTGAAAACAAGTTCTTAGAGATTTTGAAAACGCCTTACGTAAAAGCAAAGGTCCGAACGTGGACACTGGCTGACTTCATTGAGGCGCCCATGGATGCGTTACAAGATATTGTTGATGAGATGGGGCAAAAGCCACCTCGGCGCCTGACAGAAGTGCCCAAGATGGTTGATCTTACTGGTTTTGGGCAGTTTCTGCAGAGCCTGAAAAACGAAGGGATGCATCCGTATTTGATGGGTGATTTTCCCCTTTCAAGCGTTGAGGCAGCACCCGTGCCAGAGCCTCGCCGACCATATTTGGTGAGATAGATGACAGGCCGTTTTGATAGCTTTGTAATGTTTGCCGAGATGCGAACGGGATCCAATCTTTTGGAAACCCACCTAAACGCGATGGCAGGCGTTACATGTCATGGTGAGGCGTTTAATCCTGCGTTTATCGGTTATCCCAACCGAGATGATATTTTGGGGATCAGCAAAAAACAGCGCGAACAAAAACCGCACCTTCTTGTTCAGGCGATCCGAAACGCCGCTGGCCTCAATGGATTTCGGTATTTTCATGAACACGATCCGCGCATCTTAGCTGATATCATCGAGGATGAGCGGTGCGCCAAGATCATTTTGACGCGCAATCCGCTTGATAGCTTTGTGTCCCTTCAAATCGCGCGTGCGACCAATCAGTGGAAACTAACCGACGAGACGCGGCGCAAAACCAGCCAGATCGAATTTCAGCCGCGCAAATACGCTAAATTTTTAGCTGATCTTCAAGCATTTCAGCAAGACCTGCGGGGGGCACTTCAACGGGCGGGCCAGGCACCCTTCTGTGTGGACTATGATGACCTTAACTCACTTGATGTGTTGAATGGGATCGCCGCTTATCTTGGTGCGCCTGCACTTAGCGGGTTGTCGACCGAGTTGAAGCGGCAAAACCCTGCGCCGCTGTCCTCAAAAGTTTCAAACTATGCAGAGATGCGAGCAGCGCTTGGTAGGGTGGAGCAGATTGATGAGCAGGAGGTTGCATCAACTGAACCTGCCCGAAGCGCGGCAGTTCCAAGTTACATTGCTGCCGCTGAAACGGGGCTTTTATATCATCCTATTCCTGGTGGCCCGATGGCTAAAGTTACGCACTGGCTTGCTCAGGTAGACGGCGTAGCGACCGCTGATTTGTTGACGGATTTTTCGCAAAAGACTGTCCGGCGGTGGAAGCGGAACCGGACCCCCAACAGGACGTTTACCGTTGTTTGCCATCCTATTGAGCGGGCCCATAGAGTGTTCTGTGAAAGAATCCTCAACGTGGATGAGGCCAGTTTTCCTGTGATTAGGCAAAATCTGATCGAAAACTACGACATTACCCTACCCAAAGATGGACGCCGCTCTTTTGGATATGGTCCTAATGAGCACCGAGTAGGCTTCTTGAAGTTTTTGGAGTTCATTAAGGCAAACCTTGGGGGCAAAACGAGTATCCGCGTTGATCCAAACTGGGCAAGTCAATCAAGCATCCTTCAGGGATTTAGCACGTTTATGAGCCCTGATATGGTTATCCGAGAGGCTGAGCTTTCTGAGGGGCTTGCTTATCTTTCGGCGCGGGTCAAAAGCGCGTGTCCGGCCTTAACGCAGTCTGACACGAGTGCTGAGTTCGAACTGGCAGAAATCTACGATGCTGAAGTCGAACGCGCGTGCCGCGAGGCGTACCAGCGCGATTACATGGCGTTCGGTTTCTCAGCTTGGAAAAACTAGGCTGCTTTTGAGATATTCTGAGCAGTCAAAACTGCATACAGCGTTGATGGGTCGCTATTTGCGCGAAGTTTCTCGCAGACCGCTTCATCGCGCAATGTCCGCGATACCAGAGCCAGCGCTTTGAGGTGCGAAACACCGCTGTCGCGGGGTGCAAACAATGCAAACACAAGATCAACAGGCTGGCGATCAACCGCCCCAAAATCTACGGGGCGTTCAAGACGAAGAAATACACCTTTTACAGTGTCGATATGGTCAAGCCGCGCGTGAGGTAGGGCAACACCGTGCCCTACTCCCGTTGGCCCAAGCTCTTCGCGCTTCATAAGGGCCTCAATCAATCGCGCACCTTGAAGGTCGTAGCACGCATTCGCGATGTCACCCACATCGTGCAGCAGTCGTTTTTTACTGCTAACGTTGCCCAAGACGCGGACGGCGTTTGGTGTAAGGATATCGCTTAGGTTCATTGTACTGCTCTTTTCGACTGATGCGCCGATGCCCTGTTACGTTTTGGGCTCGATCCACCCAATGTTACCATCGTCGCGTTTGTAGACGACCCCAAACGCACTGTTACTCTCGTTCCGGAAAATCACCACTGGCGCTCCGGAAATCTCCATCTGCATAACCGCTTCACCGACTGACATTGTTGAAACTTTGGTTTCAACTTCGGCAATAATCATAGGCTGCAACGTTTCCGGTTCACTATCGTCAACGCCCTCACTTGTCGCGAGGATATAAGAGGAAGCCCCCAATTGTTCAACCGGTTCTTTCCGCTTGCTATGGTGGTCCTTCAGGCGCCGTTTGTAGCGCCGTAACTGCTTTTCCATTTTCTCAGCACATTCATCGAATGCCGCATAGATTTCGGTCGCATGAGCCTTTGCCTGCGCGGTCAGTCCGGTTGAAAGATGGATGGTCGCTTCACAGACGTGTTCATGACCGCTTTTTGAAAAAACCACATTGGCGTCCGTCGGTCGTTCTGCGTATTTCTCAACGATGTCATTAAGTTCGCTTTTGACATGTGTTTGAAGTGCGTCGCCGATGTCGATTTGCTTGCCAGTGATTTGATAGCGCATGAAGTCTCCAGTGTTATTTGAACCGTTTCCGCCCAACATGGCCTGACGCATGAATGTAAAGAAATGGTAACTTTTGGCTGAATGAAAGGGCGCGGTGACAACCGAGTATCAGGCTAAAAAAGATGGGTCTGGCCACTTTCATTAGCCTCATTTGGCGCTGGATCAGTGCGATCTGTCAAGTGAGATTGCGCGCTGGTTATGAAATGCGAAAATTTTGGCCGAGGTAAACTTGCTTCACTTTCTCATCCGCTACGACCTCTGCTGCGGTGCCACTCATCAAGATCGTTCCGCTGTGCATGATGTAAGCACGATCAACAATTTCGAGAGTTTCCCGCACGTTGTGATCTGTGATTAAAACGCCAATACCGCGTGTTTTGAGGTCTGAAACGAGAGTACGAATTTCACCAACCGCAATGGGATCGACACCAGCAAATGGCTCATCCAGCAGCACATATTTGGGGTCAGCGGCAAGGCAGCGGGCAATTTCAACGCGACGCCGCTCGCCACCCGAAAGTGCAAGTGCCGAGGCGCGGCGTAAATGCTCAATCGAGAATTCAGACAATAATTCATCAAGTCGTTTGCGTCGAATAGCGCGATCCGGCTCAGAAATTTCGAGGATTGCTCCGATGTTGTCTTCAACGCTCATTCCGCGAAAAATGGACATTTCTTGTGGAAGGTAGCCGATACCCAGTTTGGCGCGGCGATACATTGGCAGGGTCGTTACGTCGCGGCCATCAATCGTCACTTGGCCACCTTCGGGCGTGACGAGGCCTGCAATTGAATAAAAGCAGGTTGATTTACCGCATCCGTTTGGCCCCAGCAGAGCCACAACTTCACCGCGCGCCAGCGTCATGGATAGGTCACGAATGACGGTCCGCTTACGGTAGCTTTTACGTAGGTTACTGACCCGTAGTCCCGCAGACCCTTCGGTTACTTTGAGATCTGGCATCAGTCCTGCCCAGTGTTGAGGATTGTTTTCACGCGACCGTTCATACGTGCCGTACCAGTTGCAAGGTCAAGTGTCATACTTTCAGACGTCAACGCATTTGGACCTTGGGTTACGAGGACGTTTCCACTCATTACGACTTCGTTGTTTGCAATTGAATAGTCGGCGCGCTCTGCTTCTGCTGCGTCCTCACCATTCACTAGCGTTACACCGCCGGTTGCTTCTAGCCGCTCAATTTTTTGGTCGCCCTCCGCATAGACAACCAAAACACGGCCTGCGGCAAGGCGCATCACACCCTGGCCAATCACGACGTTACCATCAAAAATGGCGGTACCGTTTTCTTGATTAACGTTGAGCTGGTCGGCAGTAATTTCAAGTGCCGCATCTGGGTCGTTAGCAATTTTACCAAACGCAACTTGTTGCGCTGTCGCCGAAACGCAGAAGGAAATAGAAAGAAAAGCGGCAATGATAAAGCGCAAAAACATAGGGTGCTCTCCAGAAGTCATGGCTGGTATATCACTCGGACGCCGTTTTGGAAAACCAGAACATGTACGCCGCGGTTTTGCTGGATCAAAGTCATCTGACCGGCTGTGATCTGGCCAAGCGATGAGGTGGCTTCCACAGACCCATCGGTTACCAGCGTAGCTGTCTCAAGCGATGTTGTTACGGCGTCAGTTCGTACCACCACACCAGCTGAAGTATTCACCTCAACACCTCCCGAAAGGCGCGCGGTTTGGGTCGGTCCGTCCACGCTTGCTTGTGGCGCCGTCAGCGAGATGGTGGTACCACCTTTGAGATCAATCCGCGCTGAAATGCCCTCAGACGTGATGCTGTCGGGCTTGTTTGGACTTGGCGCGGCAAGTTTAGCGTTAAATTCAATAGCATCACCCTCAGCAGTCACCCCTGAATATGTGGGTGCCGAAATGCGCTGATCCGCGACAATCTCATCTATCTCGACTTTGGCATAGGGGATGGTGCTTTGGACATCAGTGGCGGGTCGTGCGACCAAAAACAGCAGCGACAGCAAAACAAGGCCGACAATTGGCAGGATGATTTTCAGCCAAACAACCAGTCGCGAATATCTGTTGTCCGCCCGAACCATCCTACCCCAGTCCGGCGCGCAAACAGTCATGGATGTGCAAAATCCCACAAGGTTGTGCTGGTCCTTTTGGGTCAACAACGAACAGACATGTGATCTTGCGTTCATTCATTTGCCCGACCGCTTCTTCGGCAAGTGCATCTGGTGAGATGGTTTTTGGCGCGGCAGTCATCACACCGCCTGCGGTCAGGTCAAGAAGCCCATCCATGTGCCTGCGTAGGTCACCGTCCGTAATAATTCCTTTAAGGGTGCCGTTGTCATCGGTCACACCCACCACGCCAAAGCCTTTTTGACTTATTGTAATGAGTACGTCCTGCATGGAGGTATTTGCCGTAGTCAGCGGCACCGCATCGCCCGAGTGCATCAGCTCGCCGACTTTTGAAAGCAGTGCGCCGAGTTTCCCGCCGGGGTGAAAATCGCGGAAGTTGGCAGGCGTAAATTGACGGTGCTTCATCAGAACGACCGCAAGAGCATCACCAAGCGCTAGGGTCATGGTTGTGGAAATAGTGGGAACAACGCCGGTACCGCAGGCCTCGCCGAGTTGAGGTAAGACCAAAGCAACATCCGACTGTGTCAGCAGGGTGCTGTCTGCGCGGCTCGCCATGCCGATTAACGGAATGTTGAAGCGTCTTGTGTGTGCAATCACATCGGCCAGTTCAGGGGTCTCACCTGAGTTTGACAAAAGCAAAACAACATCACCCTTCGCCATCATGCCTAAGTCACCGTGGCTGGCCTCTGCGGGGTGTACAAACTGTGCAGGCGTGCCGGTACTTGCCAGCGTGGCTGCTATCTTGCGTGCAATATGACCTGATTTCCCCATCCCGCAAAGAATGACCCGACCTGTCGCGGCAAGCATCAACTTTGCTGCAGCCTCAAAACTATCCCCAAGCTGATTGGCGAGTGTCTCAAGGGCCTCGGCTTCGGCACGGATGACATCTTGGCCAAGGCTTTTGAAATCAGTCATATCTAGGATCCGCTCAAATCAGGAGTGCGCGAAAATATCGCTGTCAGGCCAACCAGCCAAATCAAGTTGCGCACGGGTCGGCAGGAAGTCAAAGCACCGTTGTGCAAGCTCCATGCGGCCTTCGCGCTCAAGGCGGATGTTTAGCTCATCACGCAAGCGGTGCAGGTAAAGCACGTCACTTGCGGCATATTCCAGCTGTGCGTCAGTAAGTTTTTCGGCACCCCAGTCACTGGATTGTTGCTGCTTGCTAATGTCCACGCTCAAAAGTTCTTGCAGAAGGTTCTTCAGGCCGTGCCGGTCGGTGTATGTGCGAATGAGGCGACTGGCGATTTTTGTGCAGTAAACCGGCGCAGTGAGGGCGCCAAAGGCATTATCCATAGCCGCGATGTCAAACCGGCCATAGTGAAACAGCTTGAGTACGTTTGGATCGGTCAGCATGCGGCACAAATTTGGTGCCTCGGTTTGGCCTTTTGCTACCTGTACCAAATGTGCGTTTCCATCACCGCCTGACATCTGGATAACACACAGACGATCGCGGTGCGGATGTAGGCCCATCGTTTCACAGTCAATCGCGACGACCGGACCCAAATCCAAGTCGTCAGGGAGGTCATTTTGGTAGAGTGTGTTTGTCATATCCGGCCCTGCAATAGTGTTGCCCGCTGGCATATGCGCTTTGAGCGCTCAAGGAAAGAGCAGAGGCATCTGGGGTGCCTATGTGCGTGGATTACCGCGTGGCTTACCTTTTTGTTTAGCCGTGCCAAGCAATTCACGCAGGCGTGCCTCAAATCGAGTAAGTATTGAGTTCTTTTCCCAACGCGTGAGCGCAATTAAACGCGCCTTTTTGCCCATCTCGGCGTGTAATTCTTTGTCGTTCAAAAGCTGTTCGATTGCGCGGGCAAATTTCGGCGCGTCATTAGGTGGCGTAGCAATCCCTGCACCCTTGATCTCATCCGCGAGGCCGGTGCCACGTGCCGCCGTGGCCACAATAGGGCGTCCTGACGCAAACATGTTAGTCAGTTTTGATGGCAGCAACAGGTCAGCGGCATCTGCGATTTGGGGCATCAGGTGAATATCCGCGATGCTCAGCAGGTCGGACAGACGTTCGAGCGGCTGTAGGTCAATAAACCAGACGTTCGGCAGCCCTAACGCTTTGCGCTTGAGATCTGTCAATGCAGGACCATTCCCGCAGATCAGGAACGTAAGGTCAGTGCGGCGCGACAGCAGTTTCGCAGCCTCAACTATGATCCCGATACCTTGTTTGTTGCCGATATTACCCGAGTACAGCGCGACGTATTCTGTGCTGATCCGAATTTCCCTTTTGAATGACTGCGACGGCTCTTGCGGCTTTATTCGGCTGGTATCGGCCCAGTTTCGCAACTCATATGTTTTGTCGGGTGTAACCCCCTTTTGGTGGAGCTTCAGGAGCATTGTCGGTGAAATTGTAGTAACCAAGTTAAAGCGCTTCAGGCACCACTCTTCAAAACGAAGTGCTGCGCGTCCGAGTAGCGCCTCCGGATCGATGAGTTTGGTAGCAAAGGCTGCCTCGACCTCAAAGTCCTGAACATGCAAGTGCGATCGTGCCCCTGAAACCTTCGCGAAGGCAAAAGCAAACGGCGCGCTTATCAGTGAGGGCGCGACGACTGTAATTAAATCGAACCGCTTAGTTAGACTGTACCAAATCAAGATCGGCAAAATTGCAAAGGCAAAGGACGTATGATGAATGATGCGCCTTATGCCTGTTGGGTTCTGCGGCACGTAATGAGGACAGTGGGTCACATCAATTTTGCCATGATCGCGTTTTGTGTAGCGAAATTTGCTCCACCCACCGTAAGTCGCCCAATTGGGAAAGTAAGGCTGTCCGCAAAGAACGGTGACTTTATGATCTAGCTCGGCCAAATACTCACACATTTGCTTTGTATACAGGCCCGTAGACATCGCCTCAGGAGCAAAGTTTATGCCTATAACAAGGTGTCTCACGCTGGATATCGATGAAAACTGGGGAACATAATTAACTCACAATCAGAGGATATGAGTTAGCCTCTGAATTGGTTAATTATTGGTTACTCTATTTGAGGGGAAAACTGGTGCCCAGGAGAGGACATCGAACTACACAATTTGTCATTTAGTATTAGGGGCTTAGTGGGAGAGACGTTTGCAGAAGTGGTCCCGAAAGCGGTCCTGATTTAATTCATTTTGAAAAGAAGTGGGGATTTTGAGGTCGACTGACTTTTGGCCACTATGCATGGATCTCGGTCTTATCACTTTAAGCATCTACAGAAAGTCTTGCATGATATTATTGTGAGTATTGCTAGTTGGGAATTATAATTAGGATTTATGATAACCGATTATTTATTGAATAAAAAAGCTACTTATGCCCGAAATGCATAGGTCTGCTCGAGCCTAATACAAAAACTCGCCCCACCTAGGTCTGACTTTCCGACCTTAACATTACCACCATGTGCTTCCACAATTTGTTTAACAACTGACAGCCCTAAACCAGATGCATTTGACTGCGATGCATTACCCTTACGAGCAGTATAAAACCGTTCAAATACTAGTTCAGCTACGGCTTCACTAATCCCAGGGCCACTGTCTTCTACCTGAAGTACTACACCGCGGCGCCATGATTTACTTAACGAAACCTGAATTCGGCCAGTGGGTCTCGTAAATGAGATTGCGTTGTCGAGTAAATTTACAACCACTTGCCCCCAGCGCTCCTGCAGCCCGGAAATTACTACTTTGGGATGGATCTCAGCAATGATTTCGACCCCTTGGTACTCATTAGTATCTTGGTAATGGGTCAAGATTTCATCAAGCATTTCAGACAGATTGAAGCGCTCGCGTTTTTTGGTGACTAAATCGTTATCAACTACAGCAGCCTCGGATATCTCAGAAACAAGTTTATTCATTCGAACAGCCTGCGCTTTGACTTTAGTCATTGCACTATCATCTGCAATTGAGCGGTTCTCAGAATTTTCAGCATAAGCAATGATGCTAGCGATTGGGTTTTTAAGTTCATGGCTGACTTCTGCTGCAAACTGCTCCTTCTCTTTAAAGAGGTCCGTCATCTGGCCCGTCAATTTAACAAGATTACCATGCAGCCGACCAATTTCATCGCGGCGCTTACTCAAACTATTGATACGAAAACTTTGTAATTGGGTGGCAATGTCATCAGGCGATAGTTTCTTATCAAGGCGCCGAGACAAGCGCCGCAGGGGCACCGCTATTGAGATCGCCAATATAAGGCAAAGAATAAGGCTTATTAGAGAAATTCCCCCAAGTAGATTTAGCCGCACAGCGTTACGACCAAAGTAAGCATCTTTGATTTTATAGGTATCCCATACTTCAATAACTCCGACGGTCTCTTTGCCGTCACGTATTGGGGCCAGCACTCGCAAGAAATAGGAATCTAAATCGCTGTCTAAAACTTCGTTTTGAGTGCTGAAACGTGCTCGCTTGGCTACTATCTCTGGCGTGACAACTCTGCCATCAACTAAAGGCTTATAGACTTTGAATAGCCGCTCAGCGATTTGATCAGTTAATTTAGTCTTGCTCGGAGAACTGAGCTTACTCGCAGGCAAAACGCTCACTGTAACGGGCGCCAAACGATTAGCGGCCGTACCGTCGTAATATTTAAACCATGATGGCAAGTCGCCTTCAGCTTCAAAGCGATATACCTTGATGTTTTCTGAGCTTGGAATAGCAGGCCCCGAAAGAAGCTGGCTAATCGTCACCTGCTTTTCAAACTCAGATATGTCTGAGCGTCGAATAATTGGTAATACAAGCTGAGCGTACAAAACTGACGAAAGCGACAACTGGTTCTTTTTATGGGTGATTTCGGCTGTAACAAAGTCATCTGAAGCCAACACAAAAACCCACAACACAACGTTGAAGCCCAAAAACAAGCTAAAGATTTTTGTCAGGATGCTGCGCATATCAAACGGCTAGCTTGTAGCCTAGGCCATGCACAGTAGTGATGGGTTCAGCAGTTTGATCTACATCACGTATTTTCGACCTGATATTTCTGACATGACTGTCGATAGTTCTGTCACTCACAAATACATTGCCATCGTAGCAAGCATCCATGAGTTGGGCTCGTTTCTTAACGGTCCCTGGCCTTTCAGCTAAAGACATCAAGATCATACATTCTGTGACAGTCATGGATAATTTATGATCACGCCAGCTCACCAAATGGCGTTCTGGATCAATCGCTAAACTACCTGCAACAATTGGTTGATTGGGTGATTTATCTGTAGGTGCATGCCTGCGAAGAACAGACCTAATCCGAAACATAAGTAGCTGTTTTGTGAAAGGTTTGCCGACATAATCGTCAGCGCCAACTGAAAACCCAATCAACTGGTCAGCATCTTCATTTTTGCTACTCAAGAATATTGCCGGCAAAGCTGTATGTATTTCCCTCACTCTTTTGAGAAGCTCTAAACCGTTCAGCTCAGGCATCTTTATATCAAACACAACCAAATCGGGGCTTTGCGTCTGCAAATAAGCAAGCGCTTTGAGTGGACTTGAAAAAGCACGAACAGAGAAGCCCTCATCTACGAGCATCTCTTCCAGCGGCTGAAGGATTTCCACCTCGTCATCGACAATCACAATATTGGGCATTTGTTCCTCACTTACACCTTACATGAAGACACATGTTTTGCGGATCAATCAGTTTCACCGCGACTGCACATAATCTGCACAAATCTCCTCAAAATCCACAAAAACGCCGAGACGTATCTGCATTTCACCATTGTAGACCAAATCTGCAGGTTGAGGCGACCTGTCGAGCAGACGAGCTTGCTCCTCCCGCGAGGTGATCTCCCGACCTCGCGGGAGTTATTTGAAATCTAAATAAGATAGAAAGATGTTCTGATGATCTCCGCACCCATTCTGATTGTAACACTCCTTATTTGCTGTGCTCTCGTATTGTGGGTAGAAGAATGGGATTGAAGCTAATGCCCCTGGCCATCTCTTGGATAATGGCAACAACCGCTGTAGCCGCAGAAGATTGGGCACAAGATCAACATCAAATTTTAGCGTCGCCTTCCAACCAAAGCTCTATCGGTCGGTTGGAAGTGATGGCATCGCAAAACTGTAATGCAGTCGAGTTAAGATTATGGGCAGAGATCTCAAAAAATCCAAAAACCGTGCTCAAGGACACAGAGACATTGGCGCTCAGCTTTTTACTGTCGGACATGCAAATTGCTTCCGCAGGACAGCTGCTAAAGACCTATCAAGGGATCAACGGTAAGACTAATCTGGTCTACATTCGTTTAGGTTACTGGGCATGGGACGTAGTCAATTATCTACCCAAAAATTCAGAAAAAACCAATTTTACACTTATCACAGAAGACTACGAACTCGCATCAAACAACACTTGGCCCGTTGGAAATCTTTCTGATCAGCTAAGACATCTCAAATCCGATTGTGACAGTGATTTTCTCGGAACATTGCTGTAAATAAAAACCATTGATGCATGGCGTCTTTAATCGGGCAATGTCAGGCTTCTTCGATACCACAAAAGAGACCCAAAATATGTTAAACCTTATTAAATCTTTAGCGTTCATTCTATTTTGGGCTCTGCCATCGCTCTCGTTTGCTGAGCAACTCGGACGATACGTCTCTATTGAGCCCATCATCATTAACGACACGACAACAGTACCAGCAGGTGCTGAAGTGAATTTCTTGGGTGTCATTGACGTCACCTTGAGTACTGCTCCGAGCGGTAAGCTCGCAACGTTCACGTATAAAGATCAGGTCCTCAATGCCGATGCGGCATTATTCTACGCACAAAGTACTGATCAGGCCGTTTTCGCTTATCCACCACGAACCTTTGATAGTGGGACTACAGCGTCGGTCTGCTCCACGTTAGCAGCACAAGAAAGCGGCAGAACTTTAGATTTTGCTGATGATAGTTTTCAAAACTATTTTGAGGTGACATCGAACAATAAAATCGTCGATGCATTTTCAGTTACTGGTCCAAAAGATATTTATTCTTGGAACGACAAGCGAAGCGAGTTTTGCATCAGCGGTCTTGCACATTCGACGCGATATCAGCTGCGTATTTTGCCGAATTTACAACTTAAGCGGGACGGGCTGCCCAAACAGTCAGTTACAGCACCGATAAACTTGGCCTTTCAAACGCCTGAGCGCAGTCCGAGCATCAAGCTTGATGCATCTAAGTCAATAATGGCTGACCCATCTAACGCAGTGATGCCTATTGAGTATGTAAACGTGAGTGAAATTGAAGTGACACTGCATCAAGTGGATGCAGCTTCTTTGAGCGCGTATACCGACATCCTAACAATTCTCGACGGGCAAGATATTAATCAGCTCAAAGACTATTGGGGGGACGAGGTTGCAAAGAAAAAAATTATGCTCGATGCGCCACTTAACCAGCAACAGAAGGTAAACCTGAATTTCAGCGACATCTTAAACGATGATGCTTCTGGCCTGTTTGTTGCTACATTTACGTCACCGCAAATTGAGATGAGCCGCTATTCTAACCGCCCAACACAGTGGTTCTCAATTTCAAATGTTGCGCTTCAATTTTATAAAGGACTAAACAAATCTGACATCTTTTTGACCAGTTTTAGTGATACTGCAGCTATACGAGATGCCAGCGTCCGCATAACAGCCGCTAACAACAGAACACTTTTTGAAGGTACCTCTGATAAGAGTGGTCGGGTCGAAGTTTCAAACCGGCTCTTAGATGGCACCAAGGGCTTTGCACCCAAGTTTCTTATAGTTTCAACCGAGAAAAATGGTTCAAGCATTATTGAGCTAAACGCACTAGACCAGAAACCTCGCTTCTTAACTGGTGGAACTGAGAAACGCGCAAATGTAGATGTCTATCTAACTACTGATAGAGGGGTTTACCGTCCCGGTGAGACACTTCACTTTGTTGGCGCAGCCCGAAAGTTAAATTTACAGCCCTTACCTAATCAAGAGCTGACGGTACGCTTACTCAACAGTATAAATTCTGAAATTTATAAATCTCAAATTGCCAGTAATGAATTTGGGGCCTTTGCTCAAAAAATAGAACTGAAGAAAACTCTGCCGCTTGGGCAGTATTCTGTTCAGGTGTTAAGTGTTGACGAAGATATACTTGCTGATCACCAAATAAGTATCAGCGACTTTGTGCCTTTAACCATCGAAGCTCGGCTGGATACAAATGGCGAATACTGGGCACTTGGGGAACAGCAAAACTTAACGCTTCAAGGTGAGTATTATTCAGGCGGACCAGCTGCAAACTTGTCAGCTGAAATCATCACTTTCTTAAAAGAAGTTAGAACTCATAAATCTGCTGAACTATCTGGCTTTGTGTTTGGCAATCCAGATGCATCATCAATCAAGCAATTAGACAGCTATGAGCAGTTGCTGGATGAAAACGGTAAACTGAACACTTCAATCCTTTCAGATTACACGGTCAACGCCCAAAGCCTCTATGAAGTTATTATTGAGGGAACAGTCTACGATGTGGGCGGGAGAGCAAACAAAGTAAAAGAGAGGGTCGCTCTAGACACTCTCGATAGCTATGTCGGCGTCCGTTCAAATTTTGATGACTACGCTAGTGAAGATTATCCGCCTAGCTTCACTGTTGCCTCTGTTGATCGCCAAGGAAACAGCGTTGGCTTCGATGGCGTCACGTACACGGTCAAAAGAGTATATAGCGACTACAACTGGTACTATGATGGCGGTTGGCGCTGGAATGCGGTTAGGGTTTCAGAAAATGCTGTGGAAAGCGGCAGCGTATCTAATAAAAACTTAACACTCAAAACGCCTCTTTCATGGGGTCGTCATGAACTGATCGTTAAGAACAAACTTGGCTTTGAAACTATCTACGAATTCTATGTTGGCTGGGGTGCAAATGCCAAACCCGCCAGTGAGCCAGAACAACTGAGCTTAGCTTTTGACGGTACAAATGTACGAGGCACAGCGCCCTTTAACGGAAAATTGTCAATATTCGTCGCTAATGAGGACATACAATCCGTATTCGAAGCTGAAGTTAAAGAAGGCGCATTTGAGTTTCCGTTGGAGATCTTGGCTAAGACAGAGCCTGGCGTCCACCTGTTGAGTTCCTTGGTCCGCCCTATCGCACCAGGGTCTGAACACTTACCACAAATTGCTATTGGCAAGACATGGGTCCCTAACACAGCAGCCGGCCGTAAGTTGTCGGTAGAGGTAGATACTCAGGAAACAATTACGAGCCAGGACCCTATCTCGGTCACCATTGATACCAATGGCACTGATGGCAGCGCTATGATTTTTGTAATTGACGAAGGCATACACGCAATCTCTGGCTATAAGAACGACAACATCCAAGATCATTATCTGGGCGAGCGAGCGCTCAACTTTGGAATATTTACAAATTTTGGCAAACTTATTTCCCAAGACAGCAGCCTAAAAGCAATACGTGTCGGTGGTGATGAGGGGATGCTATCAGCCGCAGCTGAGGCTCCAAAGTCTGAGTTCTTCAAAACCTTTGTCGCCTCAAGCCCACTAATCGATATTGTCGATGGGAAGGCTGTTTACCAGTTTGATCAAACTGAGGAATGGGAAGGTCGTTTACGCGTGGTCGTAGTCGCTTTGGATAAAACAGGCTTTGGGTTTTCAGAAAGCACAA
The DNA here is from genome assembly GCF_047114695.1 of Nereida ignava. Classification (GTDB taxonomy): domain Bacteria; phylum Pseudomonadota; class Alphaproteobacteria; order Rhodobacterales; family Rhodobacteraceae; genus Nereida; species Nereida ignava. The sequence continues at coordinate 1,529,073 of NZ_CP112885.1, read as the reverse complement.
TCACGGTTCAAGACCCAGTAAGTATTGATGTCTCAATGCCCCGATTTGTTGCGCCAAAAGATTTCGTAAATGCAAAAATGAACATCCGATGGAACGACTTCGACGGCCCGGTGGAATTGAAGACGACGATTGGAAAATCGATTGCAACTCAAACCATCGCTAAGCCAGCGTCCAACACCTTCAGTGTAGACTTACCTATTACCGCCAACACTACTGGAACTGTGCCAGTAGTGATCGAAATGGCAGCAGGTGATCGTCTATACAGTCGGACATATGAACTCGTCTCACGCCACGGCTCATACCCAGTCTCAGAGGTTCAATCTGTCGAGCTAAAAAAACAAAACTGGTTAGGACTGGGCAGCTCTTTAGTACAGCCGTACAATTCGTATATCGTGGACCTTGCCGAGCCTGGTAGTACCGTAACAGCAAGCCTAAAATCCACTGTAGGAATTAACTTAAGCCAGGTAGTTTCAGAACTTGACCGCTATCCATATGGCTGCGTGGAACAAGTCTCTTCAAAAGCTCGAGGCGTTGTAGCAATGGCTGAATTACGCGGGCTGGATAAAGACACATCACGTAGAATTCAGATCGGCATCGATAACCTAATGGCTAAACAGAAGACATCTGGTGCATTTGGCTATTGGTCTAAAAATTCACGTGTTTACGAAGTCTATCAACCTTATGCCGTGGACACTCTGCAAAAGCTTTTGCCCTACGCAGATAATCAAGCGGCTGTCATCGATGCGATTAACAATGGCCTCGAATATCTCTATCGGACAAACTTCAATGAACAGCGCACAAAGTTGTATGCATATGGAATTCTTGCCCGTTCAGGATATGAAGTAACGTCGCGAGCAAGATATGCAATTGACCTAGATCTCTCAGAGAAACGTCCTCAGTTGGCTGCTGCCAAAGTGACCCCATTTGTACTATCGAATGCATTGGAAGATTTTGCTCTCGCATATTGGGTGGCGGCAAATCTCAATGATACGAAACGAATGTTGCAGTTAGCAGAGCGAGTACAGTTTCTGTTAGACAAAAACACCCCTGAAGAACCAAACGTCAGCCGTACAACTGGTACATGGTTTACGGCCAATAGCAGTGGAAGATCTTATCATAAACTCGGCGTATCCGCGCCAGATACTGCTCACCTACTGACAGAGCTAGATACAGAACTTTTGGCACCTCCGTTAATGACGGTAATTGCTAACACTAATGAGCACTTAAGTCAGCGTGGGTATCGCTCAACACAATCAAGCGCCAAGCTAGTCTCACTTCAAAAGTTCCAAGAAGCTTCAATGGCAGGAACAACAATCACACTGGACGGAATGGATCTTGTTCTTGATGACAGCGGAAATCTCCCCCTCACCAATCAACAACTACAATTTGGATTTGAAATTGGTCACAATGCCAAAACACCACTCTTCCTAAACGTCAAAACTACAGGCCAGCGACGCTACACCTTACCACGCAATAACGGCTACAAGGTTACTAAATGGTGGTATGATCGTTCAGGCGAGCCAGTGCTATTGGAAGATGGTGTTTTAGCTGTAAATCAAGGCGATTTATTTACTGTTGTTGTGGAAATCGATCGAACTAGACGAGGTTCTGGGTCTGATCTTCTTCTTACAGACTTGTTACCAACAGGCTTCGAAATTGAAGATGCAACAATTACAGATCCGCAAGTTAATGGCGTTAAGGTTGACTTGAATGAAGGTCGAAAGCCTTACTTCACAGCCGCAATGGACGATCGTCTAATCGCACATTTTGATGATCGGTGGTTCCAAGGTAGCTTCGCTTTTGTGAGGTACACTGTACGAGCGGCCTATGAAGGGAGAGCACAAATCCCGGATGCCACAGTAGAAGAAATGTATTTCCCCGAAATAAATGGTCGATCAAACATTAGACGGACAGTCGTTCAAGCACGATGACACTAATCAGACAAGTCATCATTGCGCTGACGGGTAGCTTAGTAGTCACTCTCAGCGCCCTAGTTTGGTACATAGCACAACCACCAAATTTGGGGCGCTTGTCTGATGTCTCTGTTGTTCTGCGAGGGACCGATGACCGCATAATAAACCTTAGCCTTACAGATGAGGGCTATTGGCGCGAGCCAATCAAAATTAAGGACATTGATCCAGAACTCATTGAAGTTTTGGTCGCTTATGAGGATCAACGTTTCTGGGAACACAGGGGAGTAGATCTAAAAGCAATCTCGCGTGCAGCTTTGAACGCGATAAAGTTCGGGAAAGTGAGTTCAGGTGCATCTACACTAACGATGCAAACTGTTCGGTTGCTAGACACCAGCCTACGCCAGCATTCCTTGTTAACAAAGATTCGACAAATGATTGAAGCGCGTCGACTTGAGCAGCACTGGTCTAAAGAAGAAATTCTTGAAGCATATTTCACATTGGCTCCGTACGGTGGCAATATTGAGGGTATCAAGGCCGCGACCGAAGCATGGTTTCAAAAGACGCCAGCTCAACTCACACTCAACGAGATCGCGATTTTAGTTGCTCTACCACAATCTCCTGAGCGTCGCCGTCCTGATAGGTTCCCAGCTGACGCATACCAAGCGAAACAACTTGTTCTCGCCAAAGTAGCCCCTCGCCTAGGTTTCCAAGATCAGACCGTTCAGGAGGTAATAGAAGAGCCACTTCCTACTCGTCTAATAAAGCCGGAATCCCACGCGTTACACCTAGCCCAGCGCCTCGCTTCTGCAGATAACAAACACTTTCGCACAACCATCAATTCTGACTGGCAGCGCGAAGTGCAGAACATACTGGCACAAGACATTCAGACCCGCTCTGCCCCTATCCAGGCAGCAGCAATGATTGTTGAGCGGAAAACAGGACTAGTCCGGGCTTATGTAGGCTCAGCAACATACAGCTCACAAACTAGAAAAGGTGCTATCAACTATTTGACCGCACTACGTAGCCCAGGCTCCACTTTGAAACCGTTAGTGTACGCAAAAGCTCTTAATCGTAATCTCATTACCTACGAACACGTGTTTGATGATACGGCGTACTTTAAGTCAGGTTATCGGCCAACAAACTTCAGTGAAGGTTTTGGCGGCAAGGTAAGCCTCAAGCAGGCACTGCTGACATCACTCAATATTCCAGCAATCCGGGCTTTGGAAAAAGTCGGCCCCGATCTATTACAGGCTGAATTAAACACCTATCTAGACGGCTCCCTAAACTCTCAGCAACTTGCGGGATTAAGCTTGGCTGTTGGTGGTCTTTATCTAACACCAGAACAGTTGATGAATATCTATATGGGGCTTGTAGATCCTGGATATGCTAGACGCCTATCTTTTACTGAAGACAATGCTCCTATGTCGGACTTCACATTGGTCACTCAAAATACAGCCAATCAAATCCAATCGTTACTAATACAAGATATGGCAAATGGAGAACGAGTTGCATTCAAAACGGGCACCTCATTCGCCAGACAAGACGCGTGGAGCGTTCAGATCTATGATAAACATCTCGTATTAGTCTGGGTTGGTACGCCAGATAATGAACCTACTACTACACTAACGGGTGTTAGTACGGCATTCCCTATTTCGCTGGAAATTGGTAGATCATTAGGCCTGGTTCGACCTGCGAAGCCTAAGGTCAGCCAGGGTAAATCAACTTATAATTCAAAACTAGCTACCAGCTGTAAAAGACTTATTTCTTACCCAGAAGATGGTGCTTGGATTAAATCAATAAGTAAAAATATTTCCATAATAGGTGGCAATGGTGCGGCCTGGTACCTTAACGGGGTTAAAATTGGTCAAAACTTACAGCAGATTGAAATTAATGAGCCCGGAGTGCAGCTGTTAACAGCTCAGCATGGCGACTGTACAACCACACATGAAATTTTTGTTGAATAATCACTGTTTCAGGAGGTTTAAGGTTTTGGTTGAAAACCCAACCGTCAACCCGCAAAGGGAAAAGCCGATAGCTTTTAATGGTAATAATAACCACGGTGGTGAAACGTATAACAGATTTTTTTGTGTTTATACCTCAGCTCAGTCTTGTGGAACGGTAAATTTCTGGGCTGGTTTCATTGTGATACTTGTGAAACAATTAATTTCAGATTTACGTGATGCTATTGCACTAAATACGACTATTAATGGAGATTAGTATGAAACTAATGAAACTACTCGCTGCGTGCTGTATCGTGGCCCTTTCCGCTTGTGTAGATCAGCCAGTGAGTGTTTCGAAGGCACAAGGACAAGCATCTAAAAACAAAGAGCTTTCCGCTTCTGAAGGTAGACTTTTAGCTGAAGCAAAATCACTTTCTCGCCAGTCAAGAGACATTGTCGCGCGGAACGCAATCGAGGGCGCAGTTATTGGTGCTGCTGCGGGTTGTGCTTTGTCACTGTTGTTGGGTGGGGACGCCGATGATTGCAAAGATGGTGCGATTGTGGGGGGTGTTGCTGGGGGCGCAGTCGGGTACGGTGCAGGAAAAGAAGCAGCACAGGCAAATAAAAAGCTAGTAGAGCAAAAGCAAGTCATCGCTAAAATCAGCGGCATCAATCAAAAATTGGGCAGCATTGAATCGCGCTTGCGTTCGGTTGTTCGTCAGCAAAACGCAGAACTTTCATCGTTGCGTCGTCAAGTGTCGGCAGGTCAAATTAGCGAGTCTATTTACAAAGCCCGAGCACGTGGTGTGAATTCGAACCGTCGAGCTGTCAGAGCCGCGCTGCAAAACACATCTGGTCAGGTGAATGGCGCGTATAAAAATCTTGTTGCCTTGGAAAAAGATGGCGCAGGGAATCTTTCGCGGTCCAAAGCGGCGGCCACTTCAACGAGGAATCGTTTGAATCGCACTGTTCAATCCATTGACTTTATCAGTGTAAGGTAAGCTCGGAGGGCGCTGATAGGGGGCGCCTTTTTCCGCTAGATCTAAAGGGAAGAATAATGAAGCTCAAAGCACTTATTTCATCAGCATTGGGATGCATCTTATTAGCTGGCTGTGAAGGGGAGACAGATCCTTCAAAGGCTAACATTTTCGACAACCTGCGAAATATCGAAACGGGTGAGTATGATCGTCAGATTTCGACAAATGATGCAGAAGTTGAGCGCATTATCGCTAGCAATAACGCCGCACAGCGCAACATTAATAGCCTAGAGACGCAAGAAGCGTCCAACAGCCGTGAAATTGGATTATTGCGCAGTGAGATCGCGTCTTTGAAAACACGTCTGAGCGCTCTGCGAAGCTCTTCGGCAGGTCAAGCGAATGGTTTACATGTCTCTGCTCTTGAAGATCAGGTCACTGCGGTTGAAGCTGATTTCAATGCCGGGGCAAATCCAAAAACGTTGCGCTCAGAGTTGCGCAATATTTCGGCGGCGATTTCGGCCTTGTCATCCTAATTTTTACCTTTGCGGAGTTTCGCATGAAACGTTTGATTATCTCAATTCTCACCTGTGGTCTTTGGGTGTCATCATTGTTAGCCCAAGACGTATCGAATGGCCTTACTCGAGCGCCTGAAATTGGGCTTGCCGTCGTAGATTGCGGTGCCGATTTGCCGCAGGATCAGGCCTATTGCGCCGTTCGGATGCCCATTGGTGCAACTCTTGAAGAGATCACGACAACAGGTGACGTCAGACTGGAGTTGGTCAAACATGGAAATTCAGGGTATCCTAATGGCCTATCGTTAGGCCATACTTTATTTATCCTTGATACGTCGCAAGGGGCGCGTGCTTTGGCGCGAGCTCGCCATTTCGACAAAGAAAAGGAAGCGATCAAAACGTTGCTGGGCGCTCTTCCTGATGGCGCAAGCGTTGCACTTGCCACGTTCCACGAGCAAGATAGCTTCAAAATTATTCAAGATTTCACTTTGTTGCCATCACGTATCGAAGTCGCTCTAGATGGTGTTGAGCTTGAGGGAACTTCGACGCACATTTCTGATGCTGTGCGCGACGGTATCCAAGTGCTTAGCGCGCAAGAAGATAGCTTTATTAAAAACCTTGTCATTTTTAGTGATGGTCAAGACGAAGGCGTAAACACAATTGACGCTGTCAAAGACTTTGCAAATGAAAGCAAGGTCGCCGTTTCGGCGTTGGCGCTGACATTGACGAGCTCTGGCTCTATCGAAACAGGCCGCGATCGCAGCTATCTCAAGCAATTCACACAAGATGGTTTTGGGGTGTTTGCAGCTGTTCAGGCGTCAAGCAGTGCGATAGCAACCGAAGAGTTAGCCGAGGTTGGAAATGCGGGTACTTTGCTTGCACGTAGCATGTTGCGTTCGGGCGTTTTGACGTCAGAGGACGATTTTAAATCCACCGATGTCACCGTGACATTAAACATTCCTTTGGCTGGATACGAAGGTAAGACCAATCCGATTAAATATAAGGCTACTGTGGAGAACGCCAATCACAAGGTCCCATCCCCTGTTCCGCCCCGAGTACCGGATGACCGATCCTTAACCACAGGTGGTGAAGCTGCGAATGGGTTTGATCTTCAAGCGCTATTTGATGAGTATGGCTATTTGATCATTGGTTTGGCAGTGGCGCTACTATTGTTGATTGTGATTTTGATCTTGGTCCTATCTGGCAATAAAAAGAAAAAAGCCAAAGAGCTCGAAGCCCCAGTCAGCGATTCCGCTGCAGCCACATCGATTGAATTTTCCGATCCATCTGGAGGCGCGATGGCGTCCTCCCAGCCAGCTTTGGCGTATTTGCACGTAAATGGTACACAGCAAAAATTACATATCACATCGGTTAGTGTGACGGTCGGACGCTCTGCCCCAAGTGATCTATGTATTGATCACCCCAGTGTCTCGCGACAGCATTTAGCACTGCGGCTCAGTTCAGACGGGGCCTTTATCTCTGATCTCAATAGCACGAATGGCACCAAAGTTGATGGCAAGCGGATCAGTCGGGAAGTGGAAATAAAATTAGGAACTGTCATTTCGCTCGGGAAATGCGATGTCATTTTCTCGCGCGCGTAAGATCTTATAGGAATAATTCAGATGAGCGATAAAACACAGTGGATCTTTAACGATCAGCAAGGCTTTGAAGCGGATAAAACCCAACAAATCGGCGGCAGTGTGGACGATGCCAAAACCTCGCTGGATTTGAACGAAAAAACACAACTGGGATTGGGCGATCATTTTAGTGATGCTGATGATATTGGGCCTGTTGTCGGATGGCTTGTCGTGGTCAAAGGGCCAGGTTTGGGCTTGTCGCGTCCAGTTGGTGTGGGCATGAACTCGGTGGGCCGAGATTACGAACAACGGGTGTGTTTAGATTTTGGTGATAACACGATCTCTGGTTCGGATCATCTACGGATCATTTATGACGAAGAGGGGCGTTCCTTTCTCGTCGCTCCTGGTGCTGGGACTAATCCCACGCGTATCAATGGTAAAATCGTCGCTCAGACCCAAGAGCTAACATCGGGTTCAGTGCTCGCGCTTACCAAGGAAACTTGTGTTCGGTTCATTGCGTTTTGTGGTCCAGATTTCGATTGGTCGGACGTGAAACCGCCGCAAACCTAAGAGGCAGTCACTATGGCAGTTGCTCAGCTTCAACATATTGGCGCGCGAGAAGGGCAAGAAGACTCTGTTGCTACGTTGTTCGAGCGCGACGGTGATAGCTCTGGTGATTTGTTGATGCTGGTTGCAGATGGTATGGGGGGCCATGCTGGCGGCGCGCGCGCTTCGTCTTTTGTGATAAAAACATTCCGCGCTGAGTTCTTGTCACAATCTACAAAACAAGCCCCTAAAGAGCGGCTACATAAGGCGATGCAGGCTGCGAATGCGGCGTTGTTGCGCGAAACGCAAGCGAACCCTGCGCTTAAGGGCATGGGAACGACTTTGATTGCTGCGTGGAAGCATGAGGACATGCTGTTATGGCTGTCAGTTGGCGATAGCCCGATGTATATCTATAGGGGAGGGCAACTGCGCCGATTGAATGCAGACCATTCGTTTTTTGGCGAGTTGATGGGCAAGGTGGCGCAAGGTCGCCTCACTTTGGCTGAAGCCCAAAACCATCCCAAAAGGAATGCCCTGCGCTCTGCATTGACTGGCAATGCTGTCCAGTTGGTGGATGTAAATCATGAGCGGCTGAGTGTGCATGACACGTTGATCGTGGCCACAGACGGTCTCGATACGTTAGAAGAGCCCGCTCTTGTCCGCACCATTGAAGCCTATCATCGCGCGGGGCCGCAGGCTCTTTGTAAAAAGCTCATCGATGCGACGTTGGATGTAGGCAATCCAAAACAAGATAATATTTCTCTGATCACCTATGTGCATGGCGCTGAGGATCGTACGCTGTCGACACGATCAAATTGGACGCAAATGAGCCTTGCAGGTCGCGTGCAGTCAAGTTGGCAGATCATAGCTCTGTCTACCATTACGGCGCTTTTGATCGTAACGATTGCGGTCATGGGGTGGTTCAAAATTGGGCGGGTACATGATCCTGTGATTACAGAGACTGCTTCTGTTCCTACCTCGGAACCTATGGCACAGACCCCCAAACCTGGTGAAGCCCTGAGTACATCGCCAGAATCAGATACCAGCCAAGAGGCTCTTGAACAAACGCCCAGCCAAGAAGATGTGCTTGCGAAAGACCCAAATGAGAGCGCTGCTGATCCGCAAGTGTTTCAGGGAGGCGTTGAGGACAAGCTCAATGCACCTGCCAGCGGAGGCCCCAATGAGTGATGGTAGTACACTTCCTCTGAGCCAAGGCATGACCCTGGGGGGCTACCGCATCGAGAAGGTGCTTGGTCAGGGCGGGTTTGGCCTCACCTATTTGGCGACCCATGAGGAAAAAGCTGGCACCTTTGCCGTCAAAGAGTATTTCCCATCCGGGGCTGCACAACGTTCAGGTGCAAACACGGTGACCCATTTGGGGTCAAAAAAGCGCTTTTTTGATGTCGGACTTAAGGATTTCTTTGACGAAGCTATGTTGATGACTACTTTGCCGACCTTTCCAGGATTAGTGCGTGTGGTTGCTGCGTTGAAAAAATTTGGCACGGCCTATTGCGTAATGGAGTTTATCGATGGCGAAACTATGGATCACATCATGCCTCTTATGGTGCGATCATATGGTCATTTCCCAGAAGATCGCATTTTAAGTGCGCTCGAAAATATTTTATCGGCGCTCAGTATCGTACATGCACAGGATCTGATCCATCGGGATATCAAGCTTTCGAATCTTATGATCGACCGTGATGGTGTGGCATGGCTGATTGATTTTGGGGCCGCGCGTAATTTAGCATTGCCGCGCAAAGCCCATAGTAGCTTTACCGAAACATATGCGCCGATCGAACAATTTCCCAATGCAAAGCTGGAAGAGGGGCCACAGACTGATTTTTTCTCTCTTGGTGTGACACTTTATATTTTGATTGCGCAAACGTCACCGGCCACTGCGAGAGAACGCAAGGCGTTAGTCGATGATGGTCAGTCCGATCCGTATGTGGCATTGGCCGCTCAGCCAGAGCTTTCTATGAAATACTCCACACGATTGCTTAAAATGGTGGATCGCTGTTGTGCACTGCATATTTCAGATCGCCCGTCCTCGGCATCGGAGATCGCGCGTGAGCTTAAGTTATCGCTTACATCAGCTTCGGTTATGCCGGCGCCTGAGCCTATGACAGCAGCCATGTCGAAAATTTCTCTGCCCTCAGATCAGATGATGGATAAGGTCATGCAAGGCTTTTTTGGTTTATCCAAAGTCAAAACGCTTCCAATGGGTAGGGCTGGGCGCAAGCCAAATCCATTACTTTTTAGTTTGTTTTTAATCGCGTTGGCGGCGCTCGTAACGCTCATCGCTTATTATGTCTTAGATTACAAAGGGGTCCTCTCATGACACGCCGTGTTTGCAGTTTTGTTCTTGGGTTGGTTTTGTCGGTGGTCTCGTTGTCCACAGTCCACGCATTTAGCGATGTGGTAAATTCGATTGAAAGTGGAGTAGCGCGGATCATCACGGATGAGGGGGTTGGATCAGGCTTTGTCGTGACTGAGATCAGCAATGACGAAGAGGAGGCACTAATTGTCGTTACCAACGAGCACGTGGTGAAGGGCTCGCGCAGCGTTCAAGTTGCCTTTAAAACACCGCTTGGTATGCTGAGTTATAGGGGCGAGGTTTTGAACGTTGACCAGCGCCGCGATCTGGCGGTGATTAAAATTAATCGCAAGAAAAACACCCGTCACGATATTTCAATATTAGAGTTGGCAAATCGTGAAACTGCCAAGTCCGAAAAGGTTGCAAAACTTGGATATCCCGGCTTGGCCGATAGAGGTCTAAGTACGATCACAAGCAGCAATGACCTCGTTGATGCGACGTTTTCAGAAGGAATTGTAAGCCGCCTTATGACTGGCTCTTGGTATGAACGTGATTTGCCGTTGAGGATTATTTTGCATACGGCACCGCTCAATAGCGGGGATTCGGGTGGACCGCTGTTTGACGCATGCGGGCAAGTTGTGGGCGTGAATACAAATAAGTCGGCTGCGATTGATGGTGATATCCCATCGGGTGCCTTTTGGGCGTCATCCTCGCTTGAGGTCTTGGCTTTTTTGAGAGAGACTGATCTGCCCATGAAAATCTATCGCTCCAGCTGTGGATCCAAGGGTGCGATTGGTTTTCTATCATCGCCTCTTGTACAAATTTTTCTAGCCTCAGTCGTAGTTGTGGGTTTAGGCGGTATTATTTTCTGGCAAATGACGGGCCGTTCGGGGGCGGCTGATACGAATGAAGATTTCGCGGCGATCTATATCTATGCCTCTGAAAATGGTCAGATCAACAAGTTTGGTGTCTCAGAGGATGACCTCAGCCGAGGCATTGAATTGGGTCGCGAAGCAAGCTGTGCGATCCGCTTTGGTGCAGGGGATATTAGCCGTGTGCACGCCAAGTTGTGTCACCGCGATGGCAAACTTATGTTTACGGATAACGGATCCAGTAACAAAAGCTATATCGACGGGCGTGAAGTTATTCCGCATCAAGATCAGCATATCGGGCTGAACACAGAGGTGCAGCTTGGTCAATCGGTACAGCTGCGATTTAAAAAGGCGTCTTAATGTCCGTGATGGCTCGGGAAGTGAAACAAAAGCTTGCGCATGTCGAAGTGTGCAACCTTGGTGTTGATTTATCCAATGAACTTAGCATTGTTTTAGATCATCTGACGCTTGAGCCGCAAAGCCTTGTTGTTTTAGATAGCCGATCTGGAACAGGCAAAAGCACATTACTTGCGCTTTTGCTTGGGGCAATTGTGCCGGCATCCCTACAAGATCAGAAATATGAGTTTGAAGGGCGCAATATGCTGTCATCTGATGGCGCTGCGGGCCAGGCTGAGATTGCCTTCGTCCCACAGGTGCATCAATTGATTCAGTTTCTGAGCCTGCGCGAAAATATCATATTGGGCCTCGGTGCGCAGCATGAGCTTGACCCATCATGGCTTGCAAGATTGGCCCAAACGCTTGAAATTCAACATCTGATGGATCGGTTGCCATCAGAAGTGTCTGTGGGTCAACGCCAACGTGCCGCGATTGCGCGTGCCTTGATCAAAAAGCCTAAGCTTGTTTTGATGGACGAGCCATTTTCCGCCCTTGATCCACAAACCTCGCGTCGTGTTATTGACGCGATTTTGTCCCTGCGTACGATGACCGAAGCGAGCTTTATTATCGCATCCCATGATTTGGGTAAAATGGATGTGCCCGCAACCAAGCCTTTGTATTATCGTGCCTTTAAGACTGAAGGACGACTATATTCCACGTTTTCACAACGTGATTTAAGCCATGTCGCCCTTTAGCCTTGCATTCAAAGAGCTCAAATTCGAGCCTATTTCAGCACTTTGTTATGCCTTTGCGCTTTGCGGGGTATTGGTGCCTTTGATGGTCGCCATATCATTAAAACATGGGGCGCTCGATCAGACGATTGAAGCGCTTGTGACAGCGCCGCAAAATCGAGAGATTGTTTTGCAGGGGTCACATCAAATAACAATTGAAGATATCCGTGCATACAAGTCGATTGATGGCCTTGGTTTTGTTATGCCAACCACGCGGCCCATCAATTCACAGGTCGACGAAATTTCTCATAAGAATGGTAGCCGCGCCTTTGGGGTTGAGATTGTGCCCTCAATGGTGGGCGACCCCCTGCTTGAGGGTGCGGATTTGCGGATTGGGCGTGTGTTTATAACGCAATCTTTGTCTGATGCATTGGCGGCCTCTGAGGGAAACTTAGAGCTTCGTTTTAGGCGTATAAATGGGGCACAAGAAGAGCCCGCGAGCTTTGATGCTGTCGTCGAGGGTATTGTCCGGCATGAAATTTACCCACGTGCGGCAGTGTTCGTGCATATTGATGATATGATTAAAGTCGAAGCCTATCGTGATGATCCATCCATCAGTTCCCAAGACTGGTATAGTCGCTTTACTTTACCATCCTCTTTCCCGTCGATGCGCATTTATGCAAGCGAGCTGAGCCAAGTTGAAGATGTTGTCGTGGAGCTAAAGGCGCGAGACCTTAGGGTGCAGCCTTTGAATAGTAATGTGCCGTTGATGTTACGGCTTCAGCGCGGTGTTGATCTTATCTACGGGCTTCTCGCGGTGATGGGGCTGTCGGGGTATGCGGTTGCGATGGCCGCGAACTTGCGGGCTTGGACGCAGCGTAGGCGTACAGATTATAGTCTGTTTAAATTGATGCGGCATAACACTGCAAAGATTGCCGTCATTCCTGTTTTGCAAAATGTGATGATGACCTTTGGTGGGTTTGTGATTTCGATACTTTTGACTTTGATGCTCAATCTCCTGGTCAATGTAACTTTTGGGGCCACGGTTGAGATGCGTATCGCGATTTTGACTCTGTGGGATGTTGTTTCATTTGCGATGGCGCTTTTGGTTGTTGTCGGGCTGTCGTCACTATGGGCGGTTAAAACAATCATTGATGTGGAGTTGGGTGAGGTGTTGACCAATGGTTAACGCTCCAAGCGGCAAACTATTGGGCGCAACCATAGCGTGGCTGATGGGAGTTGGCCTTGCTATGGCTCAAGACATCAGATGGGAACAGAGTTACTATAATCCTAATCCGCTTGATGATGACCTTATTCTCCGCATGCCATGCGGGGGGGCAATGGTATTTCGTCCCATATATACCCCAAATACCGGTGGAACTGTTGGCGATGTGCCTGTGATTTTGGGTCAAGAAGGTGATGAGCAGCCGTTTCTAAATGGCTTGCGCAGATCTTACGTATCAGGGCCATTTCGTCAGATATCTGGGCCCAAAAAAGGCCATCCTCATTTCTACATGGCAAAATATGAATTGGCTGATGCGCAGTATCAAACCATGATGGATGTTGCGACTAAGGGAGAGGAGGGGTGCCCTGACCGCGCACCACGGCGGCGTGGTTTCACGCCTGCGGTTGGCAAGTCAAAGCTTGAATACGATATGTTCAGTGAGGCCTATAGCCTGTGGCTTTTGAAAAATATGCCATCAGATTTGCCATTTGTGACACCTGCAAAACCCTTTGTACGACTGCCAACCGAAGAAGAGTGGGAGTTTGCCGCGCGCGGTGGGACCGCCGTAGATGAAGCGAATTTTCGCGCCCCGTACCCACCCCTCGAGGCGGGCAGCTCTCTGAATGATTACATTGCGCATGGTGGGTCCGATAGCGCCAATGGCCGTGTTCAAACTATCGGCACATTGCGCCCTAACGCTGTTGGGCTGCATGACATGCTGGGGAACGTATCGGAATTGGTTGAATCGCGATTTTCTATTGTGCGTTTGGGCCGTTTGCAAGGTCAACCGGGCGGGTTGATCAAACGTGGCGGCGATGCGCGCACTTCGATCGAGCAAATTTCATCGGCCTCGCGCTATGAAATTGCCCCAATTGATGTCTATTCTGGCGCGCCCGTGAGAGAAAAGTATATGGGGACACGGGTGATGTTGTCGTCTGTGGCTCTGGCTACGCGCGAGCAAATGGAGCAAATCCTGTCTGATCTTAAAGATCTTGCACGGGCGGATCCTAAGGCGGCCTCGGCCCGTTCAACCGAAGAGGTGCTCGATCTGCTGACGCGTATGAGCGAAGCGGCCCCAGACCAAGGCGCCCGCATGCAGATCGAAGTGATCAAAACCACGCTTTTGGCAGCTCAATCAGATCAAAATGTGCAGCGTAACCGAACTTTGCGACAACTCTTTCTGTCGGGCAGTTTGATGTGTGATCAGCTAGTTCAGCGATATCGGAATGCGCTTGCGATCCGGTCTCTGCTGGAAAACATCATCGATATTCGCGATGAAGGCGCAGCTATTGGTGACACGAGAACCGTGCAGGAAGCCGAAGCTGCCTTGGCTGATACAAAGCTAAAGCTGGAAATTTTGCAGGCGACAATTGACAGGGAATTGGGGGATTACTCCAATTTGATCGAAGTGATGGCCTCGGATTATTCCGACGATCTTTTGCGGGAACAACTCATGGTCGCCCGCGATGCGTCAGCCGATACCACTGAGCTACGTAGCAGCTGTTTTGATACGCTATGGGGGCATATCGAGGGACGTAATGCAAAAGGCTTTGTTGAAAAAGCACTTTTGCTAAAAGATTATCAAAAAATCGCGCTGTCATTGGCACAATAAACGACAAAGGGCGTTGATTATGACAAACACACTCGAACCTGGATATGTGATCCAAGATACCTATCGGCTCCATTCCGAACTGGGTGAAGGCGGTATGGGGCAAACTTTTCGCGCAGTGAATATTCCGCTGGGCCATGATGTGGCGATCAAAGTGCTTAGCAACCCTTCGTATGGCGAAAAGGGCAAACAGCTCTTTTTGCGCGAGGCGCAGTTGCTCCGTGGCATTTCTCACCCTGGTGTTGTGCGGCTCGAAACTGCGCTGATGGGTCAAAATAAGAGATTCTATATCGTGATGGAGTATCTGACAGGCAAGCCATTGTCATATTTCCTTGCCAGTGGTGCGCGCTTGGCCCCTGATGACGTGCTCAAACTTGGGCTGCGCATGGCAAGTGCGTTGAAGGCTGTTCATGATCAAGGCATAGTTCACCGCGATATTGCGCCCGATAATATTATGGTTGTCGATGATAATATCGAAAAGGCCAAGCTGATTGATTTCGGTGTCGCGTCCAACACGATTGGCCAAGAGAAATCGATTATTGGAGATTCTTTTGTCGGCAAGTTTAACTATTCGGCCCCAGAACAGCTTGGGCTGTTTGGCGGTAAAATTTCGGGTAAATCTGATCTGTATGCCTTAGCACTCGTGCTGATGAGGGCGATGGGCATTGATGTGCCGGGTCAAGACCAAGGTGCAGGAGTGATTGAGTACCGCCGTGGGGATGTCAAGCTGCCGTCTCATGTGGATCCTGTGGTCGCTCGAGTGTTGCATCAACTTCTAAAAGCTGACCCTCAAGACCGCCCTGAAGAGGCCGAGAGCTTATTTCAAGCGGCGTTAAAGGGCGAGGCGACGTCGTCCACATCTTCGGGGTCAAAATTTCCGATACTTGTTGCTATTGGTGGGGTAGCGATTGCAGCTGCTGCGGCTGGGTTTTTTCTGTTGATGCCAAAAGGGGCCGAAGCCCCACAGTTTGATGTTGCCCCAGGACTTCAAGGGCAAGCCCCCCAAAATCAAATACAGCCATCGGTCCAAGCCGCATCACCCGAGCTAGGTCCTGAGCCGGCACCCACGCCCACTCTAGCGTTGCAAGATTCACGTGAAATTGCGGAAATTCGGGCAAAGATTGAAGCAGGTGGCGAAGCGAATTTGAACGATGCGCTCAGCGCATTGGTTACGCTTTCCCGCTCATCTGATATGGATGCCTCTACGAAACAAATAATTCATGTTATGTTGGCGCATATGTATGATCCAAAGTTTCATTCAACAACCACGTCGCCATTTCCGCAGTCCAATATCAGCGCAGCAATCCGTGCTTATGAAGCAGCGCAAGCCCAAGGGGCGAACGTAACCGCTGATCTCATTCGTTTAAAGGAAGCTCAGTGATATGACCCAATTACGCCTGATCGTTATGCTCTGTGTTGCGCTGGGTTATTCTCAAGCGGGTTGGGCTAAAGAGCCGCTTTTGATGGAGGGAAAATCAAGCCTCTATCAACGTGTGCTTTTGCGTGCGCTGACCGACGCCAGTAGCGAACAAAACGGCGGTGGCAATACGCGCCAGTTGTTACCGCTCACTCAGCTCTATGTGTTTGATCGCCAGAATGGGCAGTTGGAAGTGGGCGCCACGAAATCGGCTAAGCGTCTTTATTGGATAGACGAAGAAAATACGATTGAGTGGCGGCAAAATATCGTCGGGGTTTTTGAGTCGACTGCCAATATTGAGCGGCCTTTGCTGTTTGATGACTATGCCACCATGATTGACGTGGTTGTCAGTGAAGATCCGGCTCAAGATGCGGCATCCCTCCGCAGTGCCGCGTTAGCTGCCGAAGCATCGGGTGGTCAGGTTGATGGAATCGCGGCCCTTGGTCCAAGAAATACGGTTGATTTGGTCGAGAACCCGTATGTGTTGCCAATCTTATCAGCAGAAGAAGAAATTTTTGAAAATGGCACATTTGTGAATTTGCTCGAGGTGGCCGTGGCCAGTTCAAACACTGCGCCCGCTGCAGGCTCTGGTGCCGCACTGGCGCAAGAGGCAGATTTTTTTAATACGGGGATTGTATTTGTTGTGGATACGACGACCTCAATGGGGCCTTATATTGATGCAACGCGCCAAGCGGTGAATGCCTTATATGATACCTTGGCACAGCGCGGCCTGAGTGAAAAAGTGTCCTTTGGTCTTGTTGGGTTTCGTGACAATCTGCGCGGTAGCCCCGAAGCAGGCTATGATGCGCAGGTCTTCGTTGATCTAAATCAAGGGTTTAATCGCAATAATTTCTTTCGTGGCGTTTCTATTATGGAAGAGGCCAATAGCTCGACCCGTAATGTACGTGAAGATAGTTTTCACGGTATTGAGCATGCGATCACCCGCATGGATTGGTCACAATTCAGTGGGCGCTATATCATCCTTGTTACCGATGCGAGCCCACGTACCGAAGAGGACCCCCTATCACAAACAGGGCTGAGCGCGGATGGTGTGCGCACTTCAATCCAACAGCGTTTAAAAGGCGCTTTAGTTACCTTGTTGATTGTGGGTGACAATTTCGATGATGCTGGCCGCGCAGCACGGCTTTACGGTATTGCAAGTGCACAGGCGAACAGTCAGCCGGCTCTTCATAGGATTGACGGGCGCGATCAAGCGGCGCTTGCCTCTGATTATCAGCGTGCGATTTTAAGTATCTCGGATGTGATTGCACGTCAGATTGAAGCCTTTAACCAAGGTGGTGTCGTGGGTGAGGCCGTCGAAGAGGACCCTATGTTGCGAGCTGTGGAAAATGCAGGTCTTGCGATGCAACTGGCCTATCTTGGGCGCAATGGCAGCGAACAAGTGCCCTCAATTTTTAGGGCTTTCGTTGCGGATCGTGATTTTAAAGAAACGGCGCGCAAGCCGCTGTCGATCCGTGTGCTTGTGACCAAAGATCAATTGAGCGATCTGTTTCAATCCCTGGAAACTGTGGTGGATGAGGCTGAGGCTAATATCACAAAGCCTGAAGATTTCTTTCCCAAAGTGTTGGCCGCCGCTGTGCGTATGGGCCGGGACCCACAGGATGTATCGCAAGGCCAAGATGCCACTTTGGGTGATTTGACGGTAATTGGGGAAATGCTCAATGGGTTGCCATATGAATCTACAATTATGAAGATCACCCAAAATGATTGGATTCGCATGTCTGCAGCAGAACAGATCACGATTGTGAATGGAATGCGTGACCGCATTGAACGCTATCGTCGTTATAACAAAAGCACGCACCTTTGGTCGCGATACTTGGCAACAGGCCAAGACGGTGAGTTGCTATTCCCAATGCCACTAGACGACTTGCCGTAAGGTTTCACCCTTAGTGTCTAACTTCAGCGCCTATGGGTTTTTATATGGCTTTATTTGCTAAGAGAGTGTTTCTGGCTCAGGCACAGGGCGGAAAGAAAAGTGGGTAGAATGTACGAATTGAGTTTGGTACATGCCTCTAACATTCCGCAGATAGCCCACCTCAACACGCAGTAGCAGTATTTTGCGCCGGGTTATTTCTTAGCTGGAAACGCGACAATGTTGTCTAGTGGTGACGGCGTCTTGTCGTTCTCTAAATCGAAAGAAATACTTTCCTCGACATCGCCAATTACTGACAAAATTGCCTTATCAGTTTTTCGATCTCTACGGATAAGCAAAACTGCGGGATGGGTGCCATTCTCAAATCCACGCCCATCATGATACAGCATGTCTGCCTTAATAAATGCTTTCTTTTTTACAGCGCGAACCAGAGATTTTTTCAGCCCGCCGCGTACACCTACAACACACAATCCGCAGAGCGTGAAGATATCATAAATCGCTTCAGATAGGGTAATGTCCTGAGCTAGTTTTCTATCACCAGCCCAGGCTGCATCCACTGCTACCCAAAGATTATTGAGGCTGAGTTCTTGCTCAGTCCCCTGCCAATACCAGTTATTCTCTACAATTTTGGGTAATCTTGGCGAAGGAACAGTTATGTCAACCGCGTTGACCAGGAAGCATCCAGCTAAGGCACCTTCAGTTAGCACGGGTAATGCCGAAGTGTCCGAGATATCCTTCAGCACAAGTTGTTTTTTTGTATCTTTGCTATCAGTCATTGTGTGAGGTCTTCCTGAAGTTTCATTAAGACACTACCATTACGTCGGCAGAGCACAACTATTTGGCCTTTGTTGTAGTCTAATTGCGGTAAAACTTATGTCCTTAAAGGCGTTCTGATGCGCTATTGGGCGCACTTCATTAGTAGCTTTTGCAAAAAAATTTACCTTACTTCCCCCGCCCGACCCCTCTTTGAGAGGAACCGGACGGGGGGTGCTTTGTGTGTGCGCTAACCAAGCCTACGGTTGCTTGCGTAAGCCTGAAGCCACCGCCAATACCGCCCAGCAGACCTGAAGCCCTGCTGCCGTGCTGCTAAGTTCTCGGCTTGTAGGCGTGTGAGCCCACCATCGTACTCGGCGATGGCGGCCCGTTCCTCGAAGGCTTCGATGTCAGGGATCAGGCGAGGATCTGCTGGCGGAGTGCGGCTCATGATATGCCCTCCGAGACAGGCAGCCTCACCCCATCCATAATCTCCCTTTTCTGGGCATCACTGATGCCTGCTGAGTAGAGCCCATAGGTGAGCTTGTTGGCGGACCTTGCTGAGTGATGCCCCACCAACGTAGCTGTGTAGTGCTCTGGAACCCCTGTGCGCTCACACTGGGTGATGAACCACTTGCGGGTGCTGTGGAACACCGTGCCTTTGAGCTCTGGGTGCACAGAGCGCAGCTTGTCGTAGCGCTTTACGATCCTGTCCACGGTAAGACCTGGGAACAGCCTGCCTGAGGTTGGCAACACTGTATCCAACAGCCCCTCAAGGATGCCATGCAAGGGCACCTCCCGCTCTGCAGCCCTGGACTTCAGCAGACGAACCTCGTTGGGCCTGATGCAGATGAAGCGACCAAGGTTACCCTTGGCTGTGATGTCATCTGCCATGAGACCGCAGAGCTCTCCAGAGCGCATGCCTGTCAGCAAGGCAAAAAGAAGGGCGCTGTGAAGCACCCTGTCTTTAGCATTGAGGAGGATCGTGACCTGAGCGTCACTGACCACCTTGTGAGGATGAGCCTCTGGTCTGTCCCTGACCTTGAGCCTGTCCCAGGGGTTTGTCTCCAGCTCTCCTTGCCCCACACACCAGTCAAGGAACTGGGTCATCTGCTTGAAGATGCGCGCCTGGGTCTGGGGTGCGAGAACAGTGCCCTCCTGCTCCGATGACAGCTTTGCCAGCTCAGCCAAGCCAGCTTCTTTGCCGTCCCTGTACTTGCGCACGTTGGGTGAGAGCTGGGTGACATATCCCAGTACCTCCTTTCCGTGGCTCAAGGATACGTCACCGATAGGACGCCCACCCAGGTGGGAGGTCAGCAGCTCCAGAGCAAAGCGTACGGACTTGTAGCTGCCAGGGCGCAACCGCGCAGAGGCCTCTGCCAGGTAGTCCTGAGCTAGCTGCGCTACCAACCGCTCACCCAGAAGACGAGCACGCTGATATCGAGGACGAGCCACAGCCAGTCGAGGACCTTGGGTAGCAGTGGAAGTATCACTGGAAGACCCAGTGGGAGGGGTAGCAGTGGCATGGGTTTGAGCCTCTTGGATGATGGTGTGGAAGGTTGTGTTCAGCTCTGCGACCCGTGCTTTGGCCTTGGTGGCATCTGCTGTCTTGAGGGACTGCTTAAGGGCAGATCCCAGGAAGGGCTGGAGGGCCTTGGGGTAGGTCCTGCGGTAAACCCAGGTATTATGCCGTTTGTAGGCGTACTTTATCTGTGTCGACATGATGTCTCCTATTGGGGCAACCGCCCCGCTTGTGATGTTGATTGGAAGTTTTGTGTTGCGCAGCAACGCCGCTCAGGGATTAAGCCCATCCCTGATACGGTCTCTCTGGCGGTCAGCTAGGAGCTTGCAGAACCCTGATGACCAAGCTGAGGTCAGGTTCTCCGTACTCGCCGGCAAGGGGGCCCGTCTGGGCCGCCCCTGTGATGCAGTCCTCGAAGACCTCCTCGACGAGGAAGCGGTGTTCGGGGACGTCGTCAAAGGCTGCGATGAGGACAGTGCAGCCAGGGGTGAGGGGGTGATCTGTCATACTAGCCCCTTCGCGCCATGATCAGGTCAGGCAGCAGCAAGCCGATTGCGAGGCTCAGGGGGACAGGGAAGGGGAAGGGCTGCAGTATGCTGGGCAATCCTGCCAGTACCACAATTGCGCCTGCGAGGGCCTGGGGTACTGCTAGGGTCATGCCCCAGCGTCGGTGTAGCTGCCACTGCAAGGCAAGCCGAAGGGCGCCCCCTGCCAGAGCAAGGGTCGTGAAGGTCAAAAGCATGATCGGTCTCCATGATGATTGTGATCATCATAGATGCGTTAGCTTCCTCAGTTTCTTGGGGGCAGTCTCGCATCAGTGCCCCAACAAACCATCCAAGTAGACAAGTATCCAACGGCAAAAACAGGCCTTCGGAGTATTTTAGGCGGTGCGGGTATCAGTCAAACTCACCGGGGATATCAGAGGAGCTAGCATGCTCAACTCTCCAAGGCTGCTCCTGTACTCGCCAGGGGCTCTCCAAGCAAAACCATGGTATTGGAGAGTAAAATGCACAGCAATATCAGTGACCTAAAGGCCAACTCTCCAACTCGCCAGCCTACTTCAACTCCAAATAGATGTGCCTTTACCGATCGCGGGTGTCGTTTAAGTTGTCACGCTGCGTCCCATGCGTGAGGTGCAGGGGATTGATACACCGCCTGTTGTGACACTTGTGACGTACGACATCATCACTGCTGGGGATGAGGGCATTTCCCGCCCAGTATATAAGTTGGTAGGCATAGACTTGTTTCTGTTTGAGAGTGACGCGCTTTGATCTGCCCTGAGAAGCTTCCAGGCAGCCACCCTCTGCGCGCTTTGTCTTTGCTAGCAGATCCTCAATTACCAAGGCGGTACTTGCAGCGTCATCCAGTAGCTGAGCCCACCACTCTTTTTCTGGAGTTTGTGTCAGTACGAAAAGTTCATCTCGAGCAAAGCCACTCATGCAAGCTGACAGGTCTGCTAGCCACTCACTTAAGTCGCTATCAAGGTGACGGGTCATCAGCAGGCTTCTTTGCGTCACGGTCTAGGTACTCATATTTAATGCCAAAGCCGATTTCGTTGAGTGCAGGCGCAAGATTCCTGTTCAAGTGCGTTTCAATAGATTGCTCGCCATGAGGCGTCATGAGTATTCCGCGTGCTGGATTAGCTTCGGGATGATAAAAGGCATGTGCTGAACCCTGCCCACCCCAAGCGAACTTTTTCTTTTTCCAGCCGAGACGATCAAAGCTATACTTGGCGGCATTAGGGTTGCGATGTGCGAAGTACGACAGAAGTTTATTTGCATATCTAACAGGTACAAAACGAATTTGGTGTTCCTGCAAAAACTCGGCGAGTAGCTCTTCCACAACATCAGGTGCCAATACGTTTATTTCTTGCATCACTTCCGTGGCCAGTTCGTTCACGTTCAGTGAGTACGGGTTGAACACTGCAGCTTGTTGCCTTTGCATAAGAGCCCGGTACAGTTTTGCGATGCCCAACTCAGATGCGTAGGTCTCCTGCACCTCTGTCACCAGTTTGATAAAGGTATCGTATTCGCTGCCACCCGCGGCATATCCCTGATGGTCGACATGAATAATGTAAAACCGACGATCGCCCGCTTCCAACCAGATTGGCTTGTGGTTTGTGGTCAGAATGAAGCAACAACGATGATCGATAGGCTCAATGTCTTTGCCTTTGCTCTCAGCCATTGTCTGGCGCTCTGAGATTAGCGTCTTTAGCCTATTTCCATCATCTGAGTTCTGCGCGACCTTAACTTCTTCCGCGTAAATCAATTTTTTCAGCAGCACAGGCTTATTGAACCGGCTGATGATCGGTTTGATGCCTTGTTGTTCTGAGGAGTTATCTTCGCCAAACAGCTTTTTCACAATCGAAGCGAGCGTAGATTTACCTGTCCCGTGACGTTCCGAGAACAAAAAGATTGCCCATGATGGCTTGTCCGCTTCGTTCTGTAGGCACCACGAAAGCCAATCAAGAAAAACTTCTTTTTCTGAGGAATTTTTAAAAATGAAGCTCAAGAAGCGGTCAAAAACCTCGAGATCGGGTTCTACGTTGTGAAGGCTCCGGAATGCGGGCTGCGTCCATGCGTTGACGGCATACATCCCCCCGTCGAACTTTAATCGGGCGGTATTACCAGGCATGGCTGCAACTCTGCCGTTCCAAACGGGGATCGTAAGCCCGGGATCAGCAGTGGGGTTATTAGTGAGCGCGTCCATTAAGGATTTGAGCTTCTCCGTCCCAATCTCAAAGTTTGGATATTTAGCTCTAACTCGGGTGTATACGACGATAGCTAGATCGGCACGCGTGATCGGTTTGTCTAACTTATCAAGCTCAAAGAATACCATTTCTCTGCGTACAAATTGCGCTGATAAATGTTTCAGGACATCAATATCTGAAGGGATGATTTCATTTCCCTGATCGTCAACGGGGATAAAGACGTCCTGACCCTTAAAGGGGTAGTTCTCTAACCCTTGGGCGTGAAGCTGCTCTATTTCTCGGAACTCAGAGCTTTCGCTTGCTTGGTCGAGGGCAATGTTTTCAATTTCCTCATCAGTATAGGAGCGACCAACAGTCTCTTCGATCGCAGCCCTGACGAAGCCGTCGTCGAGATCAACAAGGCTGAAGTTATCTTTCTCTTTCTTGGGCATATTTGATCTGTCCTCTCGAGCAAGCATACGGTGAACAAAGACCAATTGCACCACAATCTCTTACCCGCCGCATTGCGTAAAAAAAGCCCTCACCGTGGTTTTGGTGAAGGCTTTGGTATCTAGAACAGATGATCATCGTCGTGGAGTGTGGCTTGTGCAGCCCTGTTTGCCCGGGCTTTGCTGGGGGCTCTGTACCCCTCGCGGTAGTCTGCGGGGGCGAAGGTGGCGTCCTGCCAGTCATGGTCATAGGCCTGGAGGTATTCATTGAAGCAGGCAGCGGCACCTTTGCGGGGGCCTGAGCGTGCAAGAAGTGCCTGACAGACAGCACCCGGGAGGACCCATGCGTGGTGGAGGCTGCTTAAGATCACATGACAGGTGTCTGCCTCTGTCTCTAGGATCACATGGGCGTTGTCCGCTGTGGCATTGTTGTCCCGCTTGAGGTGCACCCGGTAGGTGAGGGTTGCGGGGGATGACCCTAGCACTTGCTCTGTCACTGCATAGTGCTCAGGCATAGCTGTGGCACTGCGCTTCAGCTGTCTGGCATAGGCTTCTCTGTGCCGCTTGGGGCAGTCTGCATAGTACTCCACGCGGTCGGTATGGCTGTGGTGGAAGGCAAGCTTGATGCGCCCTGAGGTGAACACCTGAAGGCTGTAGCCTTGGTAGCCCTCAAGGGCCTCTGGGGAGAGATTCTGGTCGTAGTATTTCATTGTCATAGGAAAAGTTCTCAATACAAAAACACCCCAGGAGTGGCTCCTAGGGCGGGGATTAATGGATAAGGTGTAAGGGGTAAGACGTAACGCGTAAGACGTAATGTTTAATATGTAATACGTAATACATAAGGGTTTGGGGGAGCCCCAACACCCAAGTGAGGGGAAGGACAAACAACATCAATTGTTCTTTAATGTCGGCTTTCTTTTAGCCTTCAATCCCTTAGGCTTAGGAGTGTGCTGACACTCTGCTTTAAGGTCTGGTTTTTACGATGTTTGTTTATAGTAGCACTCCTTATCACCACACCCTCTCCATGTGCTCTCGCATGACCTCCAGCGCATAGCCCGAGCCGTAGTTGGCAGCGACTGTATTGGTGCTGTGGCCCAGGATGGCCAGGGAGATGGCCTCAGGGCAGCCAGTGTTCCTCAGCTTGTCTTTCATGCGGTGGCGTAGGCTATGCATCGTGATCTTCTTGTCGCTGATCTGTCTCCTCAGCCGCTTCATCAGCATGGCCGAGGCTGCATCACTGCCTCTTGGACGGGCATACTGTGGGAAGAGGGGATCGCTATCCGAGAGCCCAACCGTATGACCTCTCAGGCACTCTATGGCCCTGGGGGAGAGGGGAAGTGTGCGCTCTGATGTCTTGGTCTTGAGGCCCCGGAGTGTATTTGGACGAATGTGGAGCTTTCCTAGGTCTAGGTCGACATCCTGCTGCTCGAGCCCCACGATCTCAGAGAGCCGTGCTCCCGTGTCTGTCAGCATCAGGAACAACCCATAGGCTGTGGGATTGCCCACATACTCCGGTAGCAGGTGCTCAACCTGTGCGTCACTCATGGGCAGGCGGTCATCTTTGCTGGCACCGGCTCCCTTGATCTTGATGCCCTGGAAGACATTGCGCTGCTCCAGGTCATTCTCGATGATCACATGGTTCATGGCCGCCTTGATGACGCCAACGGTGCGCAGAACTGAGTTTGGGGCCATACGAGTGAGCAAGTAATCTCTGAAGGTATTGGCGTCTGCACGGGTTATGTCAGCCAGTGGTGTCCACTCAACGCGGTTCTTTCCCAATGCAATCACAAGATCTTTGCGGATCCGCTCAATGCGGGTCTTGAGGGCTTTGTCTTCCACACTGTTGTCACACTTGTAGGCGTAGTACTCGTTCAGGACCCGCAGGAGCGTCATGGGTTCGGGCGTTATGCGGGCACTTCCCACCTGGCGTATCACCTCGGGTGCTGTACTGCCCTGAAGCTCCTTGGCCAGCTCCCGGAAGTCATCTGTGACATCCCACTCTGGCTGAACCACCCCGTCTGCGAACACGTCAGCATGCCACTCGCCTAGGCGTTCTCGGATTATTGATTTTGCGCGCACACTGTTGGGTGTACTGCGTTCCTCATCGAACAGCGCCTCCACCTCAGCATGGACAACAGGTAGCCGCCTGATCGCCTCATCGTAGCTATTGCCCAGTTGTCGGTAGATGGTTGCCTTGGGGATTACCTGTCGCAGCGCCTTTGGCACGTTGCGCTTGTACCGATACGAGCCATTTGCCCGTCGGAACACGTATTTTGGCAGCTTGGGAATTGCATCATCCATTCTGTTCAACAGTATTGGATTCCATGCTGCAGAGCGCAAGCACAATTGGACCGCTTATCTGTGACGCTTTGCGCGCCAATCTCGACCAAGTGGTCCGAAAAGCGGTCCCGCAAATGGTCCCAAACTCTGACATAATCAGTTATTATGAATGAATTCTTGGAGATATAGGGGTAAGACTGGTGCCCAGGAGAGGACTCGAACCTCCACGTCCATACGGACACTAGCACCTGAAGCTAGCGCGTCTACCATTCCGCCACCTGGGCAGGTGTCGTGGAGTGGCGTTTAGGCGGTGGGGGGGGCGCTGTCAATAACACAACCGCTTGGGCGCGGCGAAATGCGACTTGTCTGAATTGGCGTTGGGCGTTACATCGCTAGGCAGCCAAAGAACACAGGATTATTATTATGTCTAAGCTGGTCACAATCTACGGCGGCTCTGGTTTTGTTGGGCGCTATGTTGCTCGGCGGATGGCCAAAGAGGGATGGCGCGTGCGGGTCGCTGTGCGTAACCCGAACGAGGCGATTTTTGTAAAGCCGTATGGTGTGGTTGGTCAGGTTGAGCCTGTGTTGTGCAACGTCCGTGATGATGCGTCTGTTGCATCGGTGATGCAGGGCGCTGATGCTGTTGTGAATTGCGTGGGCATTTTGGCCGAGAGCGGCAAGAACAAGTTTGACGCGGTGCAGCACGAAGGCGCCGAGCGTATTGCGCGTCTGGCAGCTAAAGCTGGTATTGAGCGCATGGTTTTGGTTTCTGCAATCGGTGCGGATGAGAAAAGCGATAGCCAGTATGCAGTGAGCAAAGCACTGGGTGAGCAGGGCGTTTTGGCGCATATGCCAAATGCGATGATCGTGCGTCCATCAATTGTCTTTGGTCCTGAAGATGAGTTCTTTAATCGGTTCGCGGCGATGTCGCGCATGGGCCCCATTCTTCCAGTCGTCGGTGCGGCCACAAAGTTCCAACCAGTTTACGTCGATGATGTTGCTCAGGCTGTTGTTCTGGGTGTTTTGGGTAAGGCGAGTGGTGGCGTGTATGAATTGGGTGGACCAGAGGTACATACATTCAAAGACTTGATGAGTGAGATGCTTAGTGTGATCCGCCGTCGCAAGCTTGTCGTGAACATTCCGTTCCCCGTTGCAAATGTAATGGCATTTGGTTTTTCTGTCGCGAAGGTGCTGTCCTTGGGTCTTGTTGCTCCGGCAATTACTGCGGATCAGGTGCGTAACTTGCGTCGGGATAACGTTGTATCAGATGATGCAAAGACGTTTGCGGATCTGGGTATTGCGCCCACGGCTTTGGAGTCAGTTCTGCCAGAATACCTGTGGCGTTTCCGTCCGTCCGGGCAGTATGACGCAATCAAGGAAAGCGCAAAGAACCTCAAGGCTTAGGTGTACGCAATCACTAGAAGTACTGCGCCAAGTGCGATTCTGTAGATAACATAAGGGGTGAAGCTGACAGATTTCAGCAGCTTCATCATTAAACTTAGCGCAACCAATGCTGCGCCAAACGACAGAGCTGCGACTATCAATATGTCGCGCCAAAGGGTTGCGCTCGACTTTGCATCCAAACTCAAGGTTAAGAGCGTTGCAGACGCAATGATGGTTGGGATCGACATGAGCATTGCAAGTTTTGCCCCGTCTGAGCGTGTATAGCCAAGGGCGCGTGCGCCGCTGATTGTTGCACCAGACCGTGACACACCGGGGATCAACGCGATTGCTTGCCACAGACCCATGATAGCAGCGTCTTTTCTTGTCCAATCTGGTGTATTTTTGATGCTTGGACTTTTAGTGTCAAAATACCAAAGCACGATTCCAAAAATAATCATCGTCCAGCCGATGACGGTAATATTGCGTAGTGCATCATTGTAGCCTGACATTTTCAGGGCAAATCCCGCAATAACTACAGGGATGGTCGCAATGATCAGTAACTGGGCGAGTCGCTCACCTTGAGTCGTGTTATGGCCGATCATCGCTTTGGGTAGCCCAATTGCTGCACTGCGAACATCTGCCCAGAAAAATGCGATTACGGCAAAGAGAGTGCCAAAATGCGCTGCAACATCAATAACTTGCCCCTGATCCTCTGCACCCGTTAAGCTTGGCAATAAGATAAGATGGCCGCTTGATGATACAGGTAGAAATTCTGTGATGCCCTGTATGAGTGCAATAATGACGAGATAATATAGCGGCATTGATGCCCTCTCTGACTTAGCGATGCTAAAGCTTAACTCATTGTAATTACTGGGCAACATGCTTATTTAGGT
This sequence comes from Nereida ignava, assembly GCF_047114695.1. Lineage (GTDB taxonomy): Bacteria > Pseudomonadota > Alphaproteobacteria > Rhodobacterales > Rhodobacteraceae > Nereida > Nereida ignava. Next base: position 1,501,241 of record NZ_CP112885.1, on the reverse strand, counting down.
CCGATTCGGAATAAAATATGTCGATAAATTAGTGAAAAATACTCCAAAACACTCAAATAATGATAAGTAGGTAAGTATTACTGCCTTTTATATTCGTACGCCCTAGCGTAAAGCGACATTCTGGATTGATTTAGGGAGAGTTCTCATGGCTGATCAAAAGATGCTAAAGTTCACGAAGGTCGAGCGTGATATGCCAGAGAAACGCGGCGCGTCTGAGCGCCGTGAAGATTTCAACGAGATCTACGCAGAATTCGCAACGCGCAAAGCTGAAGAGCAGGCCTCACGATGCTCACAGTGTGGTGTTCCGTATTGCCAATCGCATTGCCCTTTGCACAACAACATTCCCGACTGGTTGCGCCTAACTGCTGAAGGCCGTCTGCAAGAAGCGTATGAAGTCAGCCAAGCTACGAATACATTCCCAGAAATCTGTGGCCGCATTTGCCCCCAGGACCGCTTGTGCGAAGGCAACTGCGTCATTGAACAGTCTGGCCACGGTACTGTGACCATTGGCGCGGTCGAAAAATACATCACGGACACTGCTTGGGAAAATGGATGGGTCAAACCTATCCAGCCCCGCCAAGAACGCACAGAATCAGTTGGTATTATCGGTGCTGGCCCGGGTGGCTTGGCCGCGGCAGACGTGCTCCGCCGTCAGGGCATTCAGGTAACGATCTATGATCGCTATGACCGTGCAGGTGGTCTGCTGACCTACGGTATCCCCGGCTTTAAGCTTGAAAAAGACATTGTAATGCGCCGCAACGAGCAGCTTGAGGCCGCAGGTGTTGAGTTTGTACTTAACTGTAACGTTGGTGAGGACATCACCTTTGATGCAATCCGTGGCAAGCATGATGCAGTTTTGATCGCTACTGGTGTTTACAAGACCCGTGACCTTAAAGCGCCAGGCGTTGGGGTTGATGGTATTGTGAATGCGATTGATTTCCTTACCGCGTCTAACCGTAAGTCGTTCGGCGATGACGTTCCAGAATTTGACGATGGTACGTTGAATGCAGACGGCAAAAAGATCGTGGTTATTGGTGGTGGTGACACGGCAATGGACTGCGTCCGTACGTCCATTCGCCAAGGTGCCGAAAGCGTGAAGCTGCTGTATCGCCGTGACCGTGCGAATATGCCGGGCTCACAGCGTGAGGTTCAAAACGCTGAAGAAGAAGGTGTCGAGTTTGTCTGGCTGTCTGCCCCCAAAGCGTTTGTGGGTGACGATCACGTTGAAGGCGTGAAGGTAAGCAAAATGCGTCTTGGTGCACCTGATGCGTCTGGCCGTCAAAGCCCCGAAGAAATTGAGGGGGCAGATTATGTTGAGGAAGCGGACCTTGTTATTAAGGCGCTTGGGTTTGAGCCTGAAGAACTGCCCAAGCTGTGGAACACAGACGGTCTTGAAGTGACCCGCTGGGGAACAATCAAAGCAGACTTTACTACGGGTAAAACCAGCCTCGATGGTGTGTTTGCCGTTGGCGACATTGTTCGTGGGGCGAGCCTTGTTGTTTGGGCAATCAAGGATGGTCGCGATGCAGCCGAGGCGATGCTGAGCTATCTCGATAGCAACCTTACTGTGGCCGCCGAATAAGCCAGTCATCTGCCTTAAATGGCATCACAGATTTAAACGGGCAGACGGACCAAATTAATCGGTCGCACCCGAATTCAGATTTAGGGCCCCGTGCCTTTCAAGGAGAAACGCAATGACCAATTTTGATCAAGCTTGGGTAAAGGCAGAAGAAAAAAAGCGCGCGTGGATGGAGCAGAATGGCCTCTATTCCGCTGAGGATGAGCATTCCTCATGTGGCGTTGGCCTTGTGGTTTCTGTTGATGGCACACGCTCGCGGGCAGTGGTCGAAGCGGGTATTACCGCGTTGAAGGCGATCTGGCACCGCGGTGCTGTAGATGCGGATGGCAAAACTGGCGATGGCGCCGGTATCCACGTCCAAATTCCAGTGCCCTTCTTTTATGATCAGATTGAACGCACGGGCCATGAGCCGCGCCGCAATGAGTTGGTTGCTGTTGGTCAGGTGTTTCTACCGCGTACTGACTTTGGCGCCCAAGAAACCTGTCGGACAATTGTCGAAGCAGAAGTGCTTCGTATGGGTTACTATATCTACGGCTGGCGCCACGTACCCGTGGATGTGTCCTGCTTGGGTGAGAAAGCTAACGCGACCCGTCCTGAGATTGAGCAGATTATCATCTCAAATTCCAAAGGTGTGGATGAAGAAACATTTGAGCGTGAGCTTTATGTGATCCGTCGCCGTATCGAAAAGGCTTCCGTCGCGGCAGGCGTGAAAGATCTGTACCTTGCATCGCTGTCGTGTCGTTCGATCATTTACAAAGGCATGATGTTGGCTGAGCAGGTCGCTGAGTTCTATCCAGATTTGATGGATGAGCGTTTTGAAAGTGCCTTCGCGATTTATCACCAGCGGTACTCGACTAACACATTCCCACAGTGGTGGCTGGCCCAACCGTTCCGCATGTTGGCCCACAATGGCGAGATCAACACGCTGAAGGGTAACCTTAACTGGATGAAGTCCCACGAAATTCGTATGGCCTCTGGCGCGTTTGGTGACATGGCAGAAGACATCAAGCCAATCGTCGCAAGTGGGTCATCTGACTCTGCGGCACTGGACGCGGTTTTCGAAGTGCTTGTGCGCGCGGGCCGTTCTGCGCCGATGGCGAAGACAATGTTGGTGCCTGAAAGCTGGTCCAAGCAGGCGATTGAACTGCCACAATCTTGGCGCGATATGTATTCATACTGCAACTCTGTGATGGAGCCATGGGATGGTCCCGCAGCGCTCGCGATGACGGATGGCCGTTGGGTCTGCGCTGGCCTTGACCGCAATGGCCTTCGCCCGATGCGCTATGTCGTAACGGGTGATGGACTGCTGATTGCGGGCTCTGAAGCGGGCATGGTTCCTGTGAACGAAGCAAATGTCGTTGAAAAAGGCGCGCTTGGTCCTGGCCAAATGATTGCTGTTGATATGCAAGATGGCCGCCTTTTCCACGATAAAGAGATGAAAGATGCGTTGGCCTCAGAGTTGCCGTTTGGCGAGTGGGTTGGAAAGATCAATGATCTTGAACCAAAGCTTGCGGGTGTAACAGAAGCCCCCATGTTTGAAGGTGCTGAACTGCGCCAGCGTCAGATCGCAGCTGGCTACACAGTTGAAGAACTTGAGCAAATTCTGGCGCCAATGGCCGAGGACGGTAAAGAGGCAATTGCTTCGATGGGTGATGACACCCCATCCGCAGTCCTTAGTGAGAAATACCGCCCGCTTAGCCACTTCTTCCGCCAAGCGTTTAGCCAAGTTACCAACCCGCCGATTGACAGCCTTCGCGAATACCGAGTGATGAGCCTGAAAACACGGTTCGGTAATCTCAAGAACGTGCTGGACCAAGACAGTAGCCAAACCGAGATTTTGGTACTGGATAGCCCGTTTGTCGGAAACGCTCAGTGGGAAGAGTTGAAGCAAAACTTCAACGCTAATTTGGTTGAGATTGACTGTACCTTTGAAAAAGGTGGCCGTAATCTGACCGACGGTTTGGCCCGCATACGTGCAGAAGCCGAAGACGCAGTGCGGTCCGGCGCAGGGCACCTTGTTCTGACAGATGAGAATGTGTCTGGCGACCGTGTTGCCATGCCAATGATTTTGGCGACAAGTGCCATACATTCGTGGTTGACGCGCAAAGGACTGCGCACGTTCACGTCGCTCAACGTTCGGTCTGCGGAATGCATTGATCCGCATTACTTCGCTGTTTTGATTGGATGTGGTGCAACGACCGTCAACGCCTATCTGGCGGAAGACAGCCTGAATGACCGTATCCAAAAAGGCCTGCTGGAATGCACTTTGACCGAAGCTGTAGCGCGTTATCGCAGCGCCATTGATCAAGGTTTGTTGAAGATCATGGCCAAGATGGGGATCTCTGTGATTTCTAGCTACCGTGGTGGGCTTAACTTTGAAGCAGTTGGCTTGTCGCGCGCTATGGTCGCCGAGTATTTCCCCGGCATGCAGAGCCGTATTTCGGGCATCGGTCTAATCGGCATTCAACGCAAAGTTGAAGCAGTCCACGGTCAGGCGTTCCAAGCGGATAACGTGATGCCGATTGGTGGTTTTTATAAGTCGCGCCGTTCTGGTGAAACGCATGCGTGGGAAGCGCAGAGCATGCATATGATGCAGGCTGCATGTAACCGCAGCAGCTATGAACTGTGGCGTCAGTATTCCGCAAAGATGCGTAGCAACCCGCCAATTCACCTTCGTGATTTGCTCGATATCAAGCCGATGGGTAAAGCAATTCCTATCGAAGAGGTTGAAAGCATTACGTCGATCCGCAAACGCTTCGTAACACCGGGCATGTCTTTGGGCGCGCTTAGTCCCGAGGCACACAAGACGCTGAACGTTGCGATGAACCGCATTGGTGCAAAGTCTGACAGCGGCGAAGGCGGCGAAGATCCAGCACACTTCGTACCTGAGGCGAATGGCGACAACCCATCTGCTAAAATTAAGCAGGTCGCTTCTGGTCGTTTTGGCGTGACAGCTGAGTATCTCAACCACTGTGAAGAGCTTGAGATCAAAGTCGCACAAGGCGCAAAGCCAGGCGAAGGTGGCCAGCTTCCGGGTATGAAGGTTACGGATTTGATTGCGCGGTTGCGGCATTCAACCAAGGGCGTGACCCTTATTTCACCTCCGCCACACCACGATATTTACTCGATCGAGGACTTGGCGCAGTTGATCTACGATCTGAAACAAATCAACCCGCGCTGTAAGGTGACCGTGAAGCTGGTTGCATCCAGTGGCGTTGGTACAATCGCGGCTGGTGTTGCGAAGGCAAAAGCGGACGTGATCTTGATCTCGGGTCATAATGGCGGCACCGGCGCGTCACCTGCGACATCCATCAAATATGCAGGCCTACCATGGGAGATGGGCCTGACCGAAGCGCATCAGGTTCTCTCTATGAACAACTTGCGTGAACGCGTTACGTTGCGGACGGATGGTGGTTTGCGTACAGGTCGTGACATCGTGATGGCAGCAATGTTGGGTGCCGAAGAGTACGGTATCGGCACTGCTGCATTGATCGCGATGGGCTGCATCATGGTGCGCCAATGTCAGTCAAACACCTGTCCCGTTGGCGTATGTACCCAAGACGAAGCACTGCGTGACAAGTTCACGGGTAATGCTGACAAAGTGGTAAACCTTATCACGTTCTACGCCACAGAAGTGCGTGAATTGCTGGCAAGCATTGGTGCCCGCAGCATGGATGACATCATTGGCCGCGCTGATCTTCTCGCTCAGGTGAGCCGTGGCTCTGCGCATCTTGATGACCTCGATTTGAACCCACTTTTGATCACGGTCGATGGGGCGGAGAAGGTTGTTTATGATCGCTCCAAGCCACGTAACGCTGTGCCAGAAACGCTTGATGCGCAAATCGTTCAAGACGCAGCACGCTTCCTGAATGATGGTGAGAAGATGCAGCTTCAATACGCCGTACAGAACACGCTTCGTACAATTGGCACGCGGACATCAAGCCACATTGTAAAGAATTTCGGAATGCGCAATTCGCTGCAACCCGATCACCTGACTGTCAAATTGACAGGTTCCGCAGGGCAATCTTTGGGGGCGTTTGCGGCCCCAGGGCTTAAGATTGAAGTTTCCGGCGATGCCAACGACTACGTTGGAAAAGGTCTGTCGGGCGGCACGATTGTGGTCCGTCCTCCAATGGCAAGCCCGTTGAAAGCGGATCAGAATACAATCATTGGGAACACTGTTTTGTATGGTGCGACTGATGGGTATCTCTTTGCTGCAGGTCGTGCGGGTGAGCGTTTTGGCGTTCGTAACTCTGGCGCGAAAGTGGTCATTGAGGGGTGTGGTGCCTGCGGTTGTGAATACATGACTGGTGGCGTTGCTGTAATCCTTGGGAATATTGGTGCTAACTTTGGCGCGGGTATGACTGGCGGCATGGCGTACATCTACGATCCTGAGCAAACGGCCCAAAGCATGATGAACATGGAAACTCTGGTCACATGCCCTGTCACGATGGAGCATTGGGAAGCGCAGCTTAAGGGTCTCATCGAGCGCCACTTGGAAGAAACAGGCAGCCGTAAAGCGGCCGAGATCTTACAAAACTGGGACATGGAGCGGTCAAACTTCTTGCAGGTTTGCTCAACAGAAATGTTGGCTCATTTGCCTGTTCCGCTTGGTATCGAAGAAGCGTCCGTCCCAGCAGAATAAGCCGTTGCAGAGGCATGAGTGCGCTGGCATGATTACGGCATGGTGAGAAAAACCAAGAATAAGAAAACGGCATCCGACAAAAGGGTGCCGTTTTTTATGCGCCCCATGTTGTTCATTCGGCGCTGGTTGCTGCGGATGGTTCTGGCAGTTGCCGCGTTCATTGTGTTGTGGATCGCGGCGTATTCTCTGATCAATCCACCGACGACACCCTATATCATGTCCGAAGGCTTACGCTTGGGCGGCGTGACGCGTGAGTGGAAGCCTATTGAAGAAATTGCGCCAGTAATGGCGCGCGCTGTGGTGGCAGCTGAGGATGCTGATTTCTGTTTGCATTGGGGGCTTGATTTGGACGCAATTGTTGAAGCTGCCGAAGATGGCAACCGCGGCGGATCAACCATCAGTCAACAGGTCGTAAAGAACGCGTTTCTTTGGCACGGGCGTTCTTATCCCCGCAAAGGGCTTGAAGCCCTGATGACGCCGGTGATGGAGTTGTTCTGGTCAAAGCGCCGCATCTTAGAAGTTTATATGAACATTGCTGAATTTGATGAAGGCGTGTTTGGCGTTGAAGCTGCGGCTTTGCACTATTTTCAAGTCTCATCATCGGAGTTAACGCGCCTACAAGCCTCACGCCTTGCAGCGATATTGCCAGCCCCCAAAAGCCGGTCTGCCAGCCGTCCGACTGATTTTGTACGTGCGCGCACGCGGTCTATTTTGTCAGGCGAGGCTACAATTAAGGTGGATGGCCGCGCAGCGTGCTTCGAGAGTTGAACGCAACAGCGGCTTAGGGCATGACAGTATAAACAACTAATCGAGCAAATTATGAACCGTCTTTATCATGTTCCGCTTTCACCCTTTTGCCGCAAAGTTCGCCTGAGCCTTGCTGAAAAAAAGATCGAAGTTGAGCTGGTTGAAGAGCGCTATTGGGAAGGCGATTCCGAGTTTTTGCGCCGTAATCCTGCTGCCAAAGTTCCAATCCTGAAATTAGATGGTCGTCTGATGAGCGAAAGCGCAGCGATTTGTGAGTACCTCGAAGAAAAGCATCCCACGCCGCCGCTTTTGCCTGCATCGCCGGAGTTGCGTTTTGAAGTGCGCCGGCTGGTTTCTTGGTTTGATGACAAGTTTCATCACGAAGTTACGACCAAACTTTTGTATGAGCGCGTGAACAAAAAAGTGCAGAAGACCGGCTACCCAGACAGCGCCAATATCAAAGCGGGTGCGCGTGCGATTAAGTATCACCTCGACTATATGACATGGCTTTTGGATCAGCGTCGCTGGCTCGCTGGTGACCAAATGACTTTGGCCGATTTTGCCGCTGCAGCGCACTTGTCATCCCTTGATTACATCAGTGATGTGGACTGGAACCGATCGGCTAACGTGAAAGACTGGTACGCAAAAATTAAGTCTCGCCCTGCGTTTCGTTCAATTTTGGCCGATCAGGTTTCTGGTTTTCCGCAGCCTGCGCATTATTCCAATTTGGATTTTTAAATGTCCTTGAAAGCCCGCCTTTGGGACGTGGCGCAGGACGCCGGTTTTGCCAAAATGGGGGTGTGCAAACCTGACGCCGCTCCGGAAACGGCGCAGCGGTTATCCGCTTTTGTGGAAGCAGGATATCACGGTCAGATGAGTTGGATGGCCGAGCGCATGAACTGGCGCGGCAGTCCGCAAGACCTGTGGCCGGAATGCCGATCTGTCATTATGTTGGCGGAAATGTACACGCCCGAACATGATCCACGCACAGTTTTGAGCAGGCCAGAGCTGGGCGCAATTAGTGTCTATGCGCAGAATAAAGACTATCATGATGTTGCTAAAAAGCGGCTTAAGAAGGTGGGTCGCTGGCTGGTAGAGCAGGGCGACATTCAGATTAAAGTCTTCGTTGATACGGCACCGGTTATGGAAAAGCCGCTGGCGCAAGCGGCTGGCTTGGGTTGGCAGGGTAAGCATACAAATCTGTTGGCACGCGATCTTGGAAACTGGTTTTTTCTGGGAGCGATTTTCACCACGGCAGAGCTTGAGCCGGACGAAGCGCAAACTGACAATTGCGGATCGTGTACAGCGTGCCTTGATGCATGCCCCACTGATGCGTTCCCCGCGCCGTTTCAATTGGATGCGCGGCGCTGCATTTCATACCTTACAATTGAGCACAAAGGCCCTGTCGCGCCAGAGCTGCGTGAGAAGATGGGTAACCATATTTACGGCTGTGATGATTGTCTGGCCGCGTGCCCATGGAATAAATTTGCTGTCGCTGCGACCGAAATGAAATACGCCGCCCGCGAGGAGTTAAAAGCCCCCAAACTGGCTGCGTTAGTGTCTTTTGATGATGCGTCGTTTCGCGCACATTTTTCGGGCTCACCAATCAAGCGGATTGGCCGAGATCGGTTCACCCGCAATGTGCTTTACGCGATTGGAAATTCAGGAAAGCCAGAGTTGAAGCCTCATGCGCAGGCTTTGCTCAATGACAATGATCCGGTTGTTCGGGACGCTGCAGAATGGGCAGTTGAGCGGCTATCATGACCGACACCATCAAAGGCATTTCACTGAAAATTTTGGCCGTGTCGCTGTTTACTGTGCTGATGAGCATCATCAAAGCGACTGCGGATGAGGTCCCAACCGGTGAGGCTGTTTTCTTCCGGTCCGTTTTCACCCTTCCTGTGCTGTTTGCTTTTTTGTGGTGGAGCGGCAATTTATCTACGGGGCTGAAAACAGAGCGTCCGCTTGGTCATGTTCTGCGTGGTTTGGCCGGTAGTACTTCAATGGGGCTACGGTTTTTCTGTCTTGGTATTCTGGCGTTTCCAGACGTCACCGCGCTTAGCTTTACCACACCTCTTGTTCTAACTGTTTTTGCGGCCCTCTTTTTAGGGGAGACCGTAGGCAAGTTCCGTATCTCGATGGTGTGCCTTGGTTTTGCGGGTGTGCTGATCATTTTGTGGAACCAGCTTAGTTTTGACACCAGTGAAAGGATGAAGACCATCGCCGTTGGTTTGATGCTGGTCAGCGCTTCGATGGCGGCATTGGCGCAGATGTTTGTGCGCAAGATGGTAGCTACAGAAAGTTCAACAGCGATTGTGTTCTACTTCATGTTGACCACCTCGGTTCTGTCGTTGTTAACGCTGCCTTTTGGTTGGGTTGTGCCCCCTCTTGAAACGACGTTGTTGCTCATTTTGGGTGGTATCATCGGTGGGGTGGGGCAATTGTGCCTGACGCAGTCTTATCGGTTCGCGCCAGCGTCTGTTGTGGCGCCCTTTGATTATACCGCGATGCTGCTTGCCATTGGCATTGGGTATGTTTGGTTCAACGAAGTGCCGACTTTGGGTGTTATTTCGGGTGCTGCGTTAATCGTGATCGCTGGTGTTGTTATCGTGCTTCGCGAGCGTCATTTGGGGATCAAGCTGGCCGCAGAGCGGCAGGTTCGCTTCAAATAGCTGATACAGAAAAGGCCACCGCGCTTCAGCGATGACCTTATTGTTTTAGTATCTAAAGGGCAGTTTAGGGACTGTTTAGGCGCGTACCAGCTTTTCATAATCGCTGGCGATGTCTTTGACCAAAGCACCCACTTCAAAGTTGTAGTCACCGATTGTGCCGACTGGTGTGACTTCTGCTGCTGTGCCGGTCAGCCAGCATTGCTCAAAGCCTTCAAGCTCTTCTGGCATAATGATCCGCTCGTTCACGGTAATGCCTTTTTCTTTCAGCATCTGGATCACTGTTTGGCGGGTGATCCCGTTTAGGAACGCATCAGCGATTGGTGTATGAACCTCGCCGTCCTTTACGAAGAAAATGTTGGCGCCGGTCGCTTCGGCCACGTACCCGCGGTAATCAAACATCATCGCGTCCGAGCAGCCTTTTGCTTCGGCCGCGTGCTTGGACATTGTCGCAATCATGTAAAGACCCGCAGCCTTGGCTTGGGACGGCGCTGTTTCAGGGCTTGGGCGCTTCCATTTTGCGATGTCCAGTTTTGCGCCTTTATTTTTGGCGTCGCCGTAGTAGTTGCCCCATTCCCAAACCGCGACGGCCAGGTGCACAGGGTTGCGCGCAGCTGCGACGCCCATATCTTCACCGGATCCGCGCCACGCAACAGGACGCACATACGCATCCGTCAGGCCGTTTGCATCAAGTGCGGCTTGTTTGGCAGCTTCGATTTCTTCAACAGTATAAGGGATTTCGAAGTCGATAAGTTGACCAGAACGGATCAGTCGCTCGGAGTGCTCTTTAGACTTGAAGATTTTGCCCGAGTAGCAGCGCTCGCCCTCAAACACAGAGGAGGCGTAGTGCATGGCATGGGTCAGAATGTGGACATTTGCGTCCCGCCATTCGACCAATTTGCCGTCCATCCAGATTTTTCCATCACGGTCATCATAGCCAGCCATTTTCAGCCTCCATTTGCTAATGTTGCTCAAATTAAGACCGAAACGGTCATAAAGTTGCGTAAATTATAGGCTTGGCTAGCAATCGATTCTTGGAATGTCAACAACACTGACGTATTGTCGCAGCTAAGGAGGACAGAAATATGCGAGATAACCGGAACGAAATGCGCGGCCCGAACCTGCTGTTTTTGACGGATGAACAGCTTCGCAAAGGCATTGAGGCAATGTTCTTTGCCTATCGTGGGTTTACCGCAGATCCGGATCGTGTGTTGTCTGAAAAAGGATATGGCCGCGCGCATCACCGCGCAGTTCACTTTATCCACCGCTCGCCTGGGACGACTGTTAACAACCTGTTGGGGATTTTGGGCGTAACAAAACAATCGCTGAACCGTGTCTTGCGTAGTTTGATCGATGATGGTCTTGTCGAAAGTAAGGTCGGAACCCAAGATAAACGTGAGCGTCATTTGTATCTGACGCCTGCTGGTCACGCCTTGGAGACAGAGCTGTCGGAGGTGCAAACGGCGCGGGTGCGCAGTGCGTACCGCGCGGCCGGTCCAGAGGCGGTGCAAGGGTTTCGAACGGTGTTAGAGGCGATGATGGACACAGAAATGCGCCGGTATTTTGATAAGTTGAAAGAGACTGAGTAATGGAAAACGAAGCCCACCTGCTGATTGTTGATGATGACGAGCGTATTCGTGGGCTGCTCCAAAAGTTTCTGATGAAGAACGGCTTTTTGGTCAGTGCGGCCCGTGATGCCGCACACGCGCGTCGTGTGTTGGCGGGGCTTGAGTTTGATCTGATCGTGCTGGACATCATGATGCCGGGGGAAGATGGCATTAGTCTCACACGGAATTTGCGCGAGACGCTGCAGACGCCAATTCTATTGCTGACAGCCAAAGGTGAAACGGACGACCGCATCGCGGGTCTTGAAGCTGGCGCGGATGACTACTTGGCAAAGCCGTTTGAGCCTAAAGAACTATTGCTGCGGATAAACGCGATCTTACGGCGGATTCCTTCGGATACGATGTCGGATAGCTTGCCAAAAGTGTTGCACCTTGGACCATGCCGTTATGACATTGACCGTGCCGAGTTGCGCCGCGGCGATGAGGTGGTTCGCTTAACAGCGACCGAGGTTCAGTTGATGAAAATCTTTAGCGCCCAGCCTTCTGAGCCGATCAGCCGTATCAAACTGGTCGAAGATCTTGGTCGTGACAGTGGCAAAGACGGCGGCAAGGCCCAAGAGCGCGCGGTTGATGTGCAAATCACGCGGTTGCGTCGCAAGATTGAGGCCGATCCAAAACAGCCGCGGTATCTACAAACTGTGCGCGGTGCCGGTTACATGTTAGCACCAGACTAACATACGCCCATTCGAAACACCAAAAAATGGAGGAGCGATCATGGCCACAGCATTGATCACCCACCCCGAATGCCTTGAGCATGTCACGCCTCCGGGCCACCCCGAACAAGTCGCGCGGCTTGATGCGGTGCTGAGTGCGCTGGATGGTCTTGATTTGGTGCGGGTACCTGCTCCGTTTGCGGCCGACGACGATTTGTTGCGGGCACATCCCAAATCGCATGTCACGGCCATTCGACAATCTGCACCTGATAGCGGCTGGACCTCTCTTGATGCTGACACGCACATGTCTGTCGGCTCGCTTGGCGCGGCGCTGCGGGCTGCGGGTGCAAATGTTAAGGCTGTTGATATGGTCTTGGGGGGCGATGTGCAAAATGCATTTGCTGCGGTCCGCCCACCCGGTCACCATGCTGAACGCGAAACACCAATGGGGTTTTGTCTGTTTGGTTCGGTCGCCATTGCTGCGAAACATGCGCTGGACCATCACGGCCTAAGCCGTGTGGCAATTGTTGATTTTGATGTGCATCACGGCAACGGCACACAGGACTTGGTCGAGAGTGATCCGCGCATCCTCTTTTGCTCAACCCACCAAATGCCGCTTTACCCAGGTACGGGTCACGCCCATGAAACGGGCGCTTACAATAACGTCTTGAATATCCCGCTGCCGGGCGGCGCCGGCTCTGCTATTTTTAAGCAAGCTATCACGGAACAAGTCCTGCCGATGTTAAAGCGTTTTAAGCCTGAGTTGTTGTTAATTTCAGCGGGGTTTGACGCACACAGTGCTGATCCGCTTGCTGGTATGGATCTATCTGAGGGTGATTTTGCATGGGTGACGCATCAGCTGTGCGATATCGCAGACGAATATTGTGGTGGGCGGGTGGTCTCGACCCTCGAGGGCGGTTATGATCTTGATGCCTTGGCCACGTCGGCGAAGGCACATGTTGAAGTCTTAATGGAGCGCGGGCAATGAGCGAGACACCAGTAGCAGAGATGAGCTTCGAGCAGGCAATTGCCGAATTGGAGCGTGTGGTGACCCAATTGGACAGTGGCTCGGTTGAGCTTGAGGCATCCATCGCGCTGTATGAGCGCGGAGCAAAACTAAAAGAACATTGCGAAGCGAAGCTGAATGCCGCTGAAGAAAAAGTGGCCAAGCTTACGTTAAGTGCAGATGGCGCTGCTGTTGGCACAACTCCTCTGGACGCTGAATAAATGAGCTTTCAGGCGGCGCTAGGTGATGCGGCAAAAGTATCCGAGGCCTGTATCGCCGATGCGTTAAAGGGCTGCGCAAGCGCTATTGCGGAGCCAATGATCTATGCGACACGTGGTGGCAAAGCATTACGCGCGTTCTTGGTTTTGGAAAGCGCACGCCTTCATGGAATTGGTCCTAATGAGGCGAGAAACGCTGCAGCAGCGATTGAATGCCTGCATGCGTATTCTTTGGTGCATGATGACTTACCCTGCATGGACGACGATGATTTACGCCGAGGGAACCCGACCGTTCATGTGAAGTGGGATGAAGCGACAGCTGTTTTGACTGGTGACGCTTTGCAGACTTTGGCGTTTGAGTTGATTGCCCAGACCCAGTGTAGCCTACAAGCGCGATTAGATTTGTCCCTAAGCCTCGCGCGTGCCAGTGGAATTAACGGGATGGTCGGTGGGCAGGCTGCAGACATTGCCGCCGAGACGGCACAAATTCCGCTGACGTTGGATCAGATCATTGCATTGCAAAAAGGCAAAACTGGCGCGCTGATTGAATGGTCTGCGATGGCTGGTGCGGTCATGTCAGAAGCCTCAACAGATGCCTTGCAAACCTACGGGGATCGACTTGGCCTCGCGTTTCAGATCGCTGATGATGTGTTGGATGTCACAGGTGATGCGGCGACGGTTGGTAAGGCTGTTGGCAAAGATCAAAGCGCAGGTAAAGCGACATTCGTCTCATTGCTGGGCCTTGAGGGGGCAAAAGCCCGCGCATCTAATCTGGTTGATGAAGCCTGCGACGCCCTTGCGGGTTTCGGCGATGATGCTGATACGCTAAAGCAAGCGGCACGTTTTGTGATTACTCGCGGCCATTAAGGATAACGATCATGTCTGACAGACCACACACACCGGTTTTGGACCGCGTCAGCACACCTGCAGATATGAAAAGCCTTAGCGATGCAGAACTGCACCAGCTTGCTGATGATGTCCGGTCTGAGGTGATTAGCGCAGTATCGGTCACGGGTGGTCACCTTGGTGCGGGCCTTGGTGTTGTTGAGTTGACGGTGGCACTTCACGCTGTTTTTGACACCCCGAAAGATAAGATCATCTGGGATGTTGGCCATCAATGCTACCCCCACAAAGTTTTGACTGGACGTCGTGACCGCATCCGTACGTTGCGCCAAAAAGACGGGCTAAGCGGTTTCACAAAGCGCAGTGAATCTCCGTTTGACCCATTCGGTGCTGCCCACAGTTCCACATCTATTTCTGCTGCACTCGGCTTTGCGGTCGCTCGTGATTTGGGGGGCGCCCCGCCCGAAGGAAACGGCGATGCAATTGCTGTCATTGGTGACGGCTCAATGTCAGCGGGCATGGCATTTGAAGCGATGAACAACGCGGGCCATCTGAAAAAACGCATGATCGTTGTATTGAACGACAACGAGATGTCGATTGCGCCGCCTGTTGGCGCACTATCTTCGTACCTAAGCCAGCTTTATGCCGGCGCGCCGTTTCAAGAATTTAAGTCCGCCGCAAAGGGTGCAGTAAGTTTGCTGCCGGAACCTTTCCGCGAAGGGGCGAAGCGCGCGAAAGATATGCTGAAACACATGACTGTGGGCGGCACATTGTTTGAACAGTTGGGCTTTTCCTATGTTGGCCCGATTGACGGTCACGACCTTGATCAGCTTTTGCCAGTTTTACGCACTGTCCATGATCGCGCGACTGGCCCAATCTTGATCCACTGCATTACGAAAAAAGGTAAAGGCTATGCTCCTGCTGAGCAGGCGCGTGACAAAGGGCACGGTGTCTCCAAGTTCAACGTTGTGACGGGCGAGCAGAAAAAAGCACCCAGCAATGCGCCAAGTTACACCAAGGTTTTCGCGCAAACCCTTCTCGATGAAGCCAGCCGTGACGATAAAGTTTGCGCCGTAACTGCTGCGATGCCCGATGGGACTGGGTTGAACTTATTTGCAGAACGCTACCCAAGCCGGTGCTTTGATGTGGGCATTGCCGAGCAACACGGCGTTACGTTTTCAGCGGCTCTTGCGGCGGGGGGCATGAAACCGTTTTGCGCGATGTATTCAACGTTCCTACAGCGCGGTTATGATCAGGTCGTTCATGATGTGGCCATTCAGCGCCTACCTGTTCGTTTTGCGATTGATCGCGCAGGGCTTGTAGGCGCGGATGGGGCGACGCATGCGGGCGCGTTTGATGTTGCTTACCTCAGCAATCTGCCTGACTTTGTCGTTATGGCGGCCGCTGATGAGGCAGAGTTGGTGCATATGGTTGCCACAGCTGCGGCTTATGATGATGGCCCTATCGCTTTCCGTTTTCCGCGGGGCGAGGGTGTTGGGGTTGAGCTTCCTGAACGCGGCGAAGCGCTTGAAATTGGTAAGGGTCGCATGATCCGTGATGGCGCACGCGTTGCCATTTTGTCTTTCGGGACCCGGTTGGCGGAAGTAGAGGCTGCCTGTGAAGCGCTTGCGGCGCGCGGCATAACCCCAACCGTTGCTGACGCCCGTTTTGCCAAGCCCCTTGATCGCACATTGATCTTGGATTTGGCGGAACAGCACGAGGCTTTGATTACCATCGAAGAAGGTGCTGTTGGTGGTTTCGGATCACACGTTGCGCAGCTTTTAGCGGATGAGGCTGTTTTTGACACTGGCCTGAAGTTCCGTTCCATGGTGTTGCCCGATACGTTTATTGATCAGTCCAGCCCCGAAGATATGTATGCGATGGCCGGCCTTAATGCAGCAGATATTGAGGCAAAAGTTCTCGATGTTCTTGGGATTACGAAGCTTGATAGCAAACGCGCTTAGCGTTTGCTTAATTGCTCTTCGATTGACTTTAACCGCTCTAAAACTTCATCGCGGTATGCGTCTGTGACAGCGTTCGTTTCTTCTGCGTGCGCTTCTTGCATCGAGTTCACAACCAGACCTACGATTAAGTTCACCACGGCGAATGTGGTGACCATGATGAAAGGTACAAAGAAGAGCCACGCATAGGGGTAGACCTCCATCACGGGGCGCACGATGCCCATGGACCAGCTTTCCAGCGTCATGATTTGGAACAGTGAATATAGCGATAGCCATAAGCTTCCGAACCATTCCGGAAACGCAGAGGCGAATAGCTTGGTCGCCATAACTGCGCTGATGTAGAAGATCAGCGCCATCAACAAAAAGACACTGCCCATGCCGGGTAGTGCGTTCACAAAACCTTCGACGACCCGCCGCAACGATGGCGCCACTGTGATGACGCGCAGCACCCGCAGGATCCGCATGGCCCGCAAAACGCTAAGCCCTTGCGCGGCTGGAACAAGGGAAATGCCTACAATAATGAAGTCGAACCAGTTCCAGCCCGACCGAAAAAATCGGCTGCGATAGGCTATCAGCTTCGCCGTCAATTCAAGTACGAATACGGCTAAACACGCGCTATCGAGCGTTGTGATCAGCGTCCCATAGTTTTGCATCAGCCCGTTTGATGTTTCCATTCCCAACAAGATTGCGTTGAAAATGATAACGCCCATTATGATGTTGCGTGTCAGTGGGCGCTCAAGAAATACAGTCAACTGGTGCATGATTATGGTCCTTTGGTTGAACGTGATATGTGTGCTTATGCAGCGCTTACAATGGGCGCTCAGCGCTGTCCTGCTCTAACTTCAACAGCGCCCGCAGGCCGGTTTTGTAATCTGGGTATTTCAGTTTAACGCCCAACTCCGTTTTGATACGCTCGTTTGAGACTTTCTTGGACTCTGCGTAAAAGCTGCGCGCCATCGGAGTCATCTCTGCTGTCTCGTAGTCGATTGCGGGTGGAACTGGTGCGCCAAGCAATTGCGCTGCGTATTCAATAACGTCTTCGGGGGGTGCAGGATCATTGTCGCAAAGGTTGTACACCGCACCAATGTTTGGACGTGTGATTGATGCCCATAACACCTGCGCAATATCCTCTACGTGAATTCTGCTGAACACCTGACCTTGTTTGATGATCCGCCGCGCGGTTCCGTTGCGGACCTTGGCAAAAGGGCCACGACCGGGCCCATAAATGCCAGCCAGCCGAAAGATGTGAAGCGGTAGGGTAGGGATGCTTTGCCACTCTGCCTCGGCACTCACACGCAGTTGCCCGCGTTTTGTGGCAGGGGTCAGTGCCGTAGCTTCATCCACCCAGTCCCCTTGATGGTCGCCATAAACCCCTGTGGTCGATAAGTAACCTGCCCACTCAAGACGCGGTGCAAGCGCCTTAATCTCGTCTTTAAGGGTGTTCAAAACCGGATCACCCTGCTCGGACGGCCCCGCACTGATCAGCAGATGTGTCGCCTCTTTCAAAGCGGTATCAAGTGCCTCGCCGGGCCATAAGATTGGCTTGATCCCCTCAGCCCGCAAAACTTCTGCTTTTTCTTTGGTGCGGGTGGTGCCGTAAACGGTCCAGTCACGGGGCAAAATTCGACTTAGGGCGCGTGCGGAAAATCCATGGCCAAATGAAAGTAGGGTCGGCATGTGAAAACTCCTTGATCCACCGCAACGGTCCGAAAGTGAGCAGGACAGGGCACGTTAAGCGACGCGCGAAAATCTGGTTGATGTTGCCAAGTTCGGGTGCAACGATTTGCACGGTATAACAAATGAGAACAGGCGGACCAGTGATGATTGACCCTACCAGAATGCTACCGGTATGTTCGCCCGAACAAGGTGCGCCGCAGCACTTTACAAACGCGGCTGAGGCGGTGGTTCGACTTAGGGAGCTTTATGATGAAGCAGTGGAGTTTCTGTGCGCCCATTTCGAAGCCAGTCTGACTGGTGAAAGCCCCACCCAACGGTTCCGCGCCTTCTACCCAGAAATCAGACTGCATTCGACAAGCTTCGCGCAGGCGGACAGTCGCCTGTCTTTTGGTCACGTACCAAGTCCAGGTATCTACGCGACGACAGTGACGCGGCCTGACTTGTTTGCCAGCTACCTTGAACAGCAGATCGATCTTTTGCTGACCAATCACGGCGGTGAGGTTGAAATTGGAACGTCCCAAACGCCGATGCCCGTCCATTTTGCTGTCGCTAACAAAGGTGGGCTGAATGTCCCCCAAGACGGGGCGGTCAAGTTTACTCTGCGCGATGTTTTTGATGTTCCAGATTTGTCGACAACCAACGATGACATCGTAAATGGCCTTGGGTTTACTTATGAAGATGGGGCAATGCCTCTTGCGCCGTTCACTGCGCAACGGGTGGATTATTCGCTGGCTCGGCTTTCCCATTACACGGCTACGGACCCCAGTCATTTTCAGAACCATGTCCTGTTTACGAACTATCAGTTTTACGTCGAGGAGTTTGAAGCCTACGCCCGCGAAATGCTGCGCGATCCTGCAAGTGGCTATACCGCATTTGTTGGTCCTGGTAATGACATGATTACGGACCCCGATACGGCCTGCACACCGCCTGCGAAGCTGCCGCAGATGCCAACGTACCATCTTAAGCGCGCCGGTGGCGGTGGGATTACTTTGGTCAATATCGGGGTGGGTCCGTCCAATGCAAAGACGGCCACGGATCATATCGCAGTGCTGCGCCCGCATGCGTGGCTAATGGTTGGTCACTGTGCGGGTTTGCGAAATTCCCAAGCCTTGGGCGACTTTGTGCTGGCCCATGCGTATCTGCGCGAAGACAAAGTGCTGGATGATGATTTGCCTGTTTGGGTGCCCATTCCACCGCTGGCCGAAATTCAGATTGCGCTGGAAAAAGCTGTAGCGCAGGTCACGAAGCTTGAAGGCTATGACCTAAAACAAATCATGCGCACAGGAACGGTTGCCAGCCTTGATAATCGTAATTGGGAACTGCGCGATCAAGAAGGTCCGGTTCAGCGCCTTTCGCAGTCGCGGGCAGTGGCGCTTGATATGGAAAGTGCAACAATTGCTGCCAACGGTTTTCGCTTCCGTGTGCCGTATGGGACGTTGCTGTGCGTTTCGGATAAACCGCTGCACGGGGAGTTGAAATTGCCGGGAATGGCCTCTGATTTCTACACAACTCAGGTCGCACGGCACCTCATGATTGGTATTCGCGCGATGGAATACTTGCGCGATATGCCACTTGAACGCATCCATTCACGCAAGCTCCGGAGCTTTGAAGAGACCGCATTCTTGTAAAATAGGCGAAAAAAGGCGGTTTTTTGCGGTTTTTCCAATCACAAAGAGTTGTGTGGGGACACTATATACCGTTAGATTACGCCCATGAGGCCCAAAATCGGGCGGAATGAGGAGACCTGTAAAATGGCGAAACCAATGACAAAGACCCAACTCGTAGCAGCACTTGCTGAGGAAATGGGCGTAGACAAGAAATCTGCTGGCGGCGCGCTTGAAGCGGTTGTTTCGCTTATTACACGCGAAGTAAGTGCTGGTGGCGCTGTGACACTTCCAGGCGTTGGCAAAATCTATTGCCGCGAGCGTCCGGAGCGTATGGTGCGCAACCCAGCTACTGGCGAAATGCTGAAAAAAGATGCGGATAAAGTTGTCAAAATGACAATCGCAAAAGCGCTGAAAGACAGCGTTAACGGCTAAGTCGACCACAGACTTTATCGTGAATAGAGGGGTCGCCATGATGCGGCCCCTTTTTAGTTTCGGCCCTATTTCATCAGGAGTGTAGCAGCGTGGATCTACGTTCGGTTTTTCTGGGGCTGTCGTTTGCCCTGATGTGGTCGTCGGCGTTTGCATCTGCACGCATCATTGTTCTTGAGGCGCCGCCCCTCATGGCGCTGTCGTTGCGTTTCTTCATTTCCGGAACGGTTGCTGTCGGCATTGCATTGCTGCTCAAACAAAGCTGGCGGCTGACTAAGGCGCAGTGGCGCGCGATTGTTGTTTTTGGATTGTGCCAGAATGCCCTGTATTTGGGTCTGAATTTTATCGCAATGCAAACGGTTCAAGCGTCTATTGCCGCGATCATCGCGTCTACCATGCCTCTTTTGGTCGCTTTGGTTGGGTGGGTATTTTTGCGCGAGCGTCTGCCTATTGTTGCGCTGCTTGGCTTGGTCACGGGCCTCGTCGGTGTTCTGGTTATCATGGTGCCACGGCTACAAGGCGGTCTTGATCCGTGGGGTGTTTTGCTATGTGTGCTGGGCGTGGCGTCCCTGACGGTTGCAACACTATCGGTCCGTAACGCGGTTTCCAGTGGGCAGGTTTTGATGATTGTGGGGCTTCAGATGCTTGTAGGCTCTGCCGCGCTTACTGTGCCTGCGCTGCTTTTTGAAACGTGGAATGTCACGATCACCCCGCTTCTTGCCAGCGCATTTATTTACACGACCCTTGTGCCCGGTTTGGCGGCGACGGTAATTTGGTTCGTCTTGGTCAGCCGGATTGGTGCTGTGCGCGCCGCGACTTTCCATTTTCTTAACCCGTTTTTTGGTGTCGCATTGGCAGCAGTTTTGCTGGGGGAACAGATAGGGTTGATCGACGTTCTTGGCGTTGCCATTATCGCTGCAGGAATTTTTGCTGTGCAGGTGTCAAAGCAAACTAAGTAGAGGGTTACGAGTATGAAAGTTTTGTGGGTGGCGTTGGGTTTGTGTTTGGCTGCATCCGTGGTGCAGGCGCGGGGCCTCGAATATCAGCCTCGCCTGGACCGAGATAAGCTGTCGCAAGGTGCAACTGTGTTACTCGATTTTCGGACCGATTGGTGCATCGCTTGTGCGCGGCATGCCTCCATCATTGATACGCTCAAAGAGCAAAATCCAGCTTTACGCGCGGCGATTACCTACATCGTTGTGGACTACGATACTTACGGTGAATCGGGCATGGCCGAGAAACGGCGGGTAACACAAAACGGCACACTTTTGCTGTTGCGTGGAAGCCGCGAGCTTGGCCGCGTTGAGGGCGCAGTTATGAACGACAGCGCCATTAAGGAACTGCTGGAACTGTCGCTTAATTAGCGTGCCTTAACCGATTGTGCCGCGATTGCCGCCAGTTTGGCCACGGTGCAGCAACATATGATCCAGCATTACACAGGCCATCATGGCTTCGCCGACAGGAACCGCACGGATGCCAACACATGGGTCGTGACGGCCCTTGGTGATGATCTGGGTTTCTTCACCGGCTTTGGTAATTGTTTTGCGCGGCGACAATATAGAGGAAGTCGGCTTCACGGCGAAACGTACCACGACATCTTGACCCGTGCTGATACCACCAAGGATACCACCGGCGTGGTTGCTTGAATACTCTGGCCCGTTCGGGCCCATAAAAATTTCGTCTGCATTATCGCGTCCGGTAAGTGCGGCGGCAGCCATCCCTTCACCAATTTCAACGCCTTTGACCGCGTTGATCGACATCATTGCAGCGGCTAAATCTGTATCAAGTTTGCCGTAAACAGGCGCACCAAGGCCAGTGGGAACATTGCGTGCAACCACTTCAATGATTGCTCCGACGCTGTTGTGATCGTCTCTACGCAACCATGTGAGGTAGTCTTCCCACTCTTTCGCGGCATCCGCATCAGGGCACCAAAAGTCGTTTTGCCCGATCGCATCCCAGTCAAACTTTGCGCGATCGATTTTCTTCTCTCCCATCTGAACCATGTAGCCCGTCACAGACATATCAGGGGCTATCGCCTTAATCGCTTCACGCGCGACACCACCTGCAGCAACGCGTGATGCGGTCTCGCGCGCGCTTGATCGGCCACCCCCACGGTAATCGCGGATGCCGTATTTTTGCCAATAGGTAATATCTGCATGGCCGGGGCGGAACTTCTCAACGATATCGCCATAATCGCGCGACCGTTGATCTGTGTTGCGGATCATTAGTTGGATCGGCGTACCGGTTGTTTGGCCCTCAAAGACGCCAGATAGAATTTCCACTGCGTCCAGTTCTTGGCGTTGTGTGGTGTTTTTGTTTTGGCCGGGTTTGCGCTTGTCCAACCAATGTTGAAGCATTTCCGGCGTTACGGGCACTTGGGGTGGGCAGCCGTCAACGGTAGCACCCAAAGCAGGGCCGTGGCTTTCGCCCCAAGTTGTCACGCGGAACAAATGTCCAAAGCTGTTCATGCTCATCGGTGGTGCACTCCCCTTTTGAGATTGCATAAAGCGCGGGCGGCTCGGCCTCAAGTGTCGCCCAAAGAAAAACGCCCCATCACAGTGGATGGGGCGCTAAATTCGTAAAACCTAATTGATAGGCTTATGCAGACTTTTTGCCCTTTGCTGCCGCCCACAAACGCTTGTTTGTGAGGTAAAGCAGGACTGAAAGCACAGACAAGAAGATCAAGCCGGTAAGACCTGCTTGCTTGCGCGCCATCATTTTAGGCTCAGCTGTCCACATCAAGAACGCAGACACGTCCTGAGCGATGTCTTCCAACTCGGTTGATGCATCTTCGTCTGCGAATTCAACATCATCACCGTAAAGAGGGGGCGCCATTGAAATCCAGCCACCTGGGAAGGCAGTGTTCTCATAAAGGATGGTGCCCGCTTCTTCTTTTTCTTCACCGGTGTAGCCAGCCAAGAGTGACGCAATGTACTCTGGGCCGCCCATGCCGTTGATAAGCTGGCTGATGCCTGTACCCGCAGGGCCGTGGAAGCCCGCGCGCGCTTTTGCCATCAAGGACAAGTCAGGTGCGTTAGCCAGTGCGGATGCTGGGAATTTGTCGGCAGGCGTCGCAGAACGGAAATCATCGATAGCGGCATCAAAGACTTCGTATTCTTCGGCGTACGCAAACACCTGATCTTCAGGAAGCGCAGGACCACCGTCGTCAGACAAGTTACGGAAAGAGACGTA
The DNA here is from genome assembly GCF_047114695.1 of Nereida ignava. GTDB lineage: Bacteria > Pseudomonadota > Alphaproteobacteria > Rhodobacterales > Rhodobacteraceae > Nereida > Nereida ignava. The sequence continues at coordinate 1,478,390 of NZ_CP112885.1, read as the reverse complement.
TTTCAAACCGTGACAAGCTGCGCAGATTTCAGTGTAAACCTGAAGGCCACGCTGAAGTTGGTTCTGGTCAAACGAGCCTGTCAGACCTTCAAATGAAAACGCGTAGTTCTCAATTTTTGCGTCTGATCCACCAGCAGCAAGCGCGCCACCGGCCGAAAGGCCGAGGGCAACTGCTGTGGTAAGGGCGAGTTTCTTCAACATTGGGTAGTCCTTTCTCACTCGGCTGGTGTGGCTACTGCATCTGCAGCGCCATCTTTTTTGCCGTAGTGGGCATTGAAGTCGTCTTCGATTGTCGTTGGCGGTGTCATCGGGTTCTCGATGATGCCAAGCAACGGCAGAATGACGAGGAAGTAAGCGAACCAGTAGGTCGACGCGATAAGTGAGATGAGATCGTATGGGAACTCAGCAGGGCGTGCGCCCACCCACATCAGCACGAAGAAGTCGACGACCAGAAGGCCAAACCACCATTTGAACATTGGGCGGTAGCGGCCAGAGCGGACTGATGATGTGTCCAACCATGGTGCCAATGCCATCACAGCGATCGCACCAAACATGGCAAGAACACCGAAGAACTTCGCATCAACAATGCCGAATGTTACGAAATCAGCCAACTGCACAACCCATACTTCTGCTGTGAAGGCGCGTAGGATTGCGTAGAATGGCAAGAAGTACCACTCGGGAACGATGTGCGCAGGTGTGACCAGCGCGTTCGCTTCAATGTAGTTGTCTGGGTGGCCAAGGTAGTTGGGCATGAAGCCAACAACTGCCATGAACACAACCAGTACGATTGCCAGTGCGAACAGGTCTTTGATTACAAAGTATGGCCAGAAGGGGAGTGTGTCCCGCTCTGCTTCTTCTTTGGATGTGCGACGTACTTCAACACCAGTTGGGTTGTTGTTGCCCGTTGTGTGGAATGCCCAAATGTGAACGATCACCAGACCAGCAATGATAAACGGCATGAGGTAGTGCAAGCTGAAGAAGCGGTTCAGCGCAGGCTGACCAACAGCGGATGCACCAAGCAACCATGTTTGAATGCTTTCACCAACGAACGGGATCGCACCGAACAGGCCAGTGATAACTGCCGTACCGTGGAACGACATTTGGCCCCAAGGAAGAACGTAACCCATGAATGCTGTACCCATCATCAACAGGTAGATCAGCATGCCGATGATCCATGTCACCTCACGTGGCGCTTTGTACGAGCCATAGTATAGGCCACGGAAAATGTGGGCATACACAGCGACAAAGAACAGCGACGCACCGTTCATGTGGAAATAGCGGATCATGTGGCCGCCGTTCACGTCACGCATGATGTGCTCAACAGATGCAAACGCCATATCAACGTGCGGTACATAGTGCATAACCAGCACGATGCCGGTGATGATTTGAAGTGCCAGAGTAAACGTCAGAACGATACCCCAGATCCACATCCAGTTAAGGTTCTTTGGTGTGGGAAGCATCAGCGTGTCATAAAGCAGGCCTACAACGGGAAGGCGCTTGTGCAGCCATTTCTGGCCGTCTGACTTTGGTTCATAGTGGTCGTGTGGAATTCCAGACATATGGTATCTCCCTTAACCGAGTTGGATTGTTGTTTCGTCGACAAACGATGCCGTTGGAACAGGCAAGTTGCGTGGCGCTGGACCCTTACGGATACGGCCTGCGGTGTCATAGTGTGAACCGTGGCATGGGCAGAACCAGCCGTTGAACTCACCAGCACCGTCGCCAAGAGGCACACAACCAAGGTGGGTACAAACGCCCATCATGACCAACCACTCGCCGTTTTCATCAAGAGCGCGGTTTTCATCGGACGCATCCGCATCCGCAGCAAGGTTCGCGTTGTCAGCGTTTGCATCCGGCAGAGCACCAAGATCAACCGCGCGTGCTTCGGCGATTTCTTCTGGGTTACGGCGGCGGATAAACACAGGCTTACCTTGCCAAAGAACAGTGATTTGCGTGCCAGGCTCAACATCGGCCACATCCACGCGGATGGATGCCAATGCCAAAACGTCAGCACTTGGGTTCATCTGGTTGACCAATGGCCAAACGGCAGCGCCGGTAACCACAGCACCTGCGCCAGCGGTGGCGTAGTAGATGAAGTCGCGGCGGGTGCCTTGCGTATTTTCTGCGTGAGACACGATCGTGTTCTCCCCTTGTTTCCGTTAGGCGGATCGGCCGAATGGGTCGATCAAATATGAACAGGCCACAGGGAATCCTGCAGCCGCTATCGACACGCTATTTAGAACGCAGATTGCAATCCGTCCAGCACACATTGAAGTCTGCCCGCCAAACTGCTCCAGTATGTCGCACAAACATACCTGTTTTTTGCATGTGTTTACGGATTTGAAGGGAAATAGACTGGCTCTGAAGGGCTTAGCTCGTCCCACCGCTCGTATTTGTTCATGATCGATTGAAACAAGGACGACGCCAAAAAATCACTGAGCCATTTTTGAACGCGTGGATAGGGCTGCCCGCCGAACCAGGTAGCGTCCGTGTTCGCAAATTGCCGGATGAACGGCAGAATAGCGTAATCCGCCAGCGATGCTGTATCACCGCCAAGCCAGGGTCCTGACAGGCGCGCCTCAAGCGTTGCAATAAATGTGCAGGCTTTCTCGCGCTCGGCGTTTGGGTCGGTGCCCGGAAAGCGCGTTGCGTATTTCGTGCGATCAAGGGCCGATTTGAATGGCCCGTCATTGAGCGCGATTAACTCAGCATCCTCGCCTGACAGTGCACCAAGAGGATGATCCGCCAAGGCCCACTTCATTATATCAAGGCTTTCCTCAATCACCTCATCGCCAATCACCAAAACGGGAACTGTGCCTTTGGGGGAGGCAGCAAGCATTGCCGCTGGCTTATCGCGTAAGATGATTTCGCGCAGCTCAACGCGGGTTTGCGATAGCGTAATCGCCAAGCGTGCGCGCATCGCGTAGGGGCAGCGCCTGAATGAATAAAGTATAGGTGTCATGCGACCAGATGTGTTGCCGTGTGCCCCGCGATCACTGCCTGCACGATCTGGCTTTCTGGCTGATCTGTCTCAAAATGCACTTCGGTGAATTGCTCTGTGCGTCCCATCCTTGGGTTTTCCATCAGCACGTTGTGGGTCTGGCCCACTTGCTGGGCCAAATGTGCGTTGACTTGCGCATCGCCAGCGGCCCGCAGCCGCGCCGCACGGTCTTTGATGGCGCCACCTTGCACCGCAGGCATGCGCGCAGCAGGCGTGCCGGGGCGTGGTGAATAGGGAAAAACGTGCAGCCACGTCAGATCGCATTCCTCAACCAGCTTCAAAGAATTCTCAAACATCTCTTCGGTCTCGGTTGGAAAGCCCGCAATAATGTCTGCGCCAAAAGTCATATCGGGGCGTAGCTTGCGCGCTTCTTGGCAGAATGCGATCGCGTCACCGCGCAGGTGCCGGCGCTTCATCCGCTTGAGGATCAGATCATCCCCTGCCTGCAGCGAAAGATGCAGATGTGGCATCAGACGCGGCTGTGTTGCGATGGCTTCCATCAAGGCCTCGTCGACCTCAATACTATCGATGCTTGAAATACGTAGGCGGGGCAGGTCAGGCACCAATTTCAAAATGCGCATCACCAAGTCACCCAGTTTGGGTGCCATCGGTAAATCCGCACCCCATGAGGTCAGGTCAACTCCAGTCAGAACGACCTCGTTATATCCACGCCCCACAAGCCGCTTGATCTGCTCAACCACCACGCCTGCGGCAACGGATCGTGAATTGCCGCGACCGTAAGGGATGATGCAAAATGTGCAGCGGTGATCGCATCCGTTCTGGACCTGCACATAGGCGCGGCTGCGTGTGCCGAAGCCGTCAATCAAATGCCCTGCGGTTTCCGTAACAGACATAATGTCGTCAACCTGAATGGGCTCAACCTTACCGACAAAGTCCGCCGCAAGCCCTGACCATGTGCCGGCGTCCATCTTCTCGGTGTTGCCAATAACTGCGTCGACTTCATCCATTTGGGCGAAACTGTCGGGGTCAATCTGTGCGGCGCAACCGGTCACGATAACCTTGGCGTCGGGGTTTTCACGACGCAGCTTACGAATATCTTTGCGCGCTTTGCGCACAGCTTCGGCGGTCACAGCACAGGTGTTGATGATGACTGCATCATTTAGGCCAGCACCTTGGGCCAGCTCTTTCATCGCCTCTGTTTCATAGGCGTTCAGGCGGCATCCGTGGTTTGAGAAAACAGGTGCGCTCATAAGCCCGCCAACCAATCGGGTGTCAGAACACCGTCAAAAACATGGGCTGTCGGGCCGGTCATCCACACGCCATCATCACGCCAATCAATTACTAACGTGCCGCCATCTAGATCAATTCGCACTTTGCGTCCGGTCAATCCGCGACGATGCGCAGCAACAGCCGTGGCGCAAGAAGACGAACCAGAGGCCAGCGTAATACCTGCGCCGCGTTCCCATACGCGCATCCGCAGATGGTCAGGACCTAAAACATGAACGACTTGGACGTTGGTGCGTTCGGGGTAAAGCGGATGGTGCTCGTGCTTATGACCAAAAGAAGCCAGATCAATTGCCTCGGCGTCATCCACAAAGAAAGTGCAATGCGGGTTGCCCATGCCAGTCGCTGCAGGGCTGCCATCAATCGGAAGCGACAAGGTATCGAGTGGCTCGGCAAGCGGTACGTCGTGCCACTCAAGTTGCGGTTGGCTCATGTTGATCCATGTTTCACCTTCAACCATCACCGCCCGAAGTGCGCCGCGGTCCGTTTGAAGCGGAAGCTCTGTCATGCCCGTCATTGCCATCTCGCGTGCAGCGATACAGCGGGTCGCATTTCCACACGCCCCCGATGTAGATCCGTCCGAGTTGTAAAACGTCAGACGCAGCCCGTCCTCGATGACGGCCAGTTGGTCGAATCCCACGCCGCGATTCCTGTCAGCGATGGCCGCAACCAGCTTTGCAGACACCACAGGACCACCATTACGGCTGTCGATCACGACAAAATCGTTTCCGGCACCGTGCATTTTCATAAAATTGACGGGCATATGATCAGTATTTTTGGTCATTTGAGCGGATATAGGGATTTCATAATAAAAGGGAAAGAGATTCTGAAAAAACGGGGTTGACCCCATCGGAGTGTCTTTCTAGATAAGCGCCTTGTGTGGGCCCTTAGCTCAGCTGGTAGAGCGGCTGACTTTTAATCAGTAGGTCACAGGTTCGAACCCTGTAGGGCTCACCATTTTCTCTCTTTTCTACCATGAGAGTGATGAGTGAACACGCGAGGCAACGGATGCCTCCGCAAGGCATTCCACTTTTTCACATAATGCTGCTACCACTGTTCCAAACAACCTTTGGACCACAGCTTTATGACCGTTCGCTTCTTCTCTGACAAAACGCGTCCCATTCATATGGGGCCATACCCTTCAGAGCTTTTGGCGCGGGGCGAGCAGCCGATGTTGCGTGGTGCTCCAAAGCAAACCCAACTGACATTCACGTCTGACAAGCCGCATTCTGTCATCAATGCCATGCGCGAACATCAAGCAATGCTAGATGCCATTCGGGACGGGCTGATCAACCGCGGGCAAAGCGACATCCCGTCCGATATTCAAGAGCGTGCGGATCACCTTAAGGCCTTTGGCTTTTTCAACGACGCAGCCGCTGTCGGTATTTGCCGCATCACGGATACGGACCGCCTTGTGGCGCCGTTCCGCAACCCTGACATCGACCGCCTGGCCCATGACCTGCAAACGCGACAAACCAAATCGCTGGCATCTGGCATTGATATGATCATGGCGGATCTGAAAGACTCGGTCCAAGCGCCTGTAACCTCAATTGATGATCACACCCACGCCATTGTCTTTTTGTACGAAAATCCGCGGGATATTCTGCCGGATGAAATTGGCACAGAATGGATTGAGGGCGCCTATGCCCACCGCGCAGCCTTGCTGGCGGCTGAATCTGCGACTGTCATTGCCAATTACTTGCGCGTTTTGGGGCATTCGGCGCGCGCGCATACGGCCAGCACAAGTGATGTGGACCTTGGCCGTCTTTCGGTCAGCGCGGGCCTGACAACTGTCGAAAATGGTGCGCTGACCCATCCTTATGTTGGTACGCGATTTGGTCTGGCCGTTGTGACAACCTCGCTTGATCTTGCGGTTGATCGCCCGCTTGTCCCTTTGGTGGAGCAACCCAAAAGTGCGTTTGGCATCCGTTGGAAGCTTGGCACAAAATCCGCGAAAAATGCATTGAACGCGGCGCCTTTTGCCAAGCGGCGCTTTGTAGATGGGGCACATCCGTTCGAGACACTAAAACGTGTAGATGATCCTACAACTTACATTGACGAGGCGCGGGTGGCACGCGTTCCAAAGCGCACAGATATGTTTGCGCGTGCGCAGTTCGGCGATATGGGCAAGCCGCTGCAAAAGGCCTCCACGGGTGGCTTGTATGTGCGAAAATCGGCTCCGTCGTCGGCGCAGCGCCGTGCGCTTGGGGCGTTTGTTCTGTTGCAAGACGGTGTGCCAGCGGCTGAAAAAACGCAGCTAAGCCCGACTGAGGCCGCCAATTTGGTGAAAGCCACCAGTTACTTTCTGGGCGTCGACGCTGTTGGCATTTCGCGCTGCCCTGATTGGACGTGGTATTCACATGATGCAACGGGTGCACCGATCACGCCCACCCACGATCAGGCAATATCGATGATTGTTGATCAGGGCTATCCGTCGATGGAGGGGTCGTCGGGGGATGACTGGATCGCGGTTGCGCAATCCATGCGCGCATATTTGCGGTTCTCTTTGTTGGGCGGTGTGTTGGCTAAACAAATCCGTAATCTTGGGTATTCCGCCAAGGCCCACACGGTGATGGACGGTGAGGTATTGCAGCCGCCGCTGTTGCTTTTGGCAGGGTTGGGCGAGGTCAGTCGTATTGGTGAAGTTATCCTTAACCCCTTTCTGGGGCCGCGCCTGAAATCTGGTGTGGTAACCACGGACTTGCCGCTTAGTCATGACAAGCCGATTGATTTCGGGCTGCAGAACTTTTGTAACGCGTGCAACAAATGTGCGCGTGAGTGTCCAAGCGGGGCGATCACCGCAGGACCAAAACTGATGTTCAATGGCTATGAGATTTGGAAATCTGATAGCCAGAAATGCACAACTTACCGCGTAACAACACCGGGTGGCGCGATGTGTGGTCGCTGTATGAAAACTTGCCCGTGGAACCTTGAGGGGGTCTTCAAGGAAAAGCCATTCCGGTGGGCCGCGATGAATGTGCCAAAGGCAGCACCGTTATTGGCAAAACTTGATGATGCAGTTGGTAATGGCGGTTTGAATAGCGTCAAAAAGTGGTGGTGGGATCTCGAAATTACTGAGGACGGCGGTTACCGCCCTACGGATAAACCGGTCAATGCGCGCGATCTTCAAAAGGATCTTGATCTGAAATACGAAGACCAAACCCTTGCGGTTTATCCGGCCAACCTTGCGCCCCATCCCTATCCGTATCCGTTTGAAATGGACCGAGAGGCGGGGATCAAAGCCTACCGTGATATGATCACCGCAGATGCCTACAAGGCCAAGCTGGCGGCTGGCGAAGTGGCCGAGGTTGCGCATACCTACACCGCCGATGGGGACAGCCCTGTGATTGAGATGCGCATCTCAAAAGTCGAAAAGATGACGGCCGATATTACGAAATACGAGTTCACTGCAGCAGACGGCGCGCCCCTTCCTGCGTGGCAGGCTGGTGCGCATTTGGACGTGTTGGTATCACCGGAATACCTTCGCCAGTATTCCATGTCTGGTAATCCCGCTGACAGGACCACCTATCAAATTGGTGTGCTGCGCGAGGATGATGGCCGCGGGGGATCTAAGCTGATGCACCGCATTTTTGAAGAAGGCCGCAGGGTCTTTGTATCGCCCCCTATCAACCACTTTGCCCTTGAGCAGACCGAACAGATGACGCTTTTGTTTGGTGGCGGGATTGGCATTACGCCGATGATCGCAATGGCCCATGAATTACACGCCGAAGGCCGCCCGTTTGCGCTGCACTATTCTGGCCGCACGCGCGCTTCTATGGGGTATTTGGATGATCTGGCAAATGCGCCATGGGCCAGCCATGTACATCTACACATTACTGACGAAGGTACACGGGTTAAACTGGATGAAAGCATCCCCGCCTATGAAAAAGGTATGCACATTTATACCTGCGGCGGTGAGGCTTATATGAAGTCTGTCATTCAATCTGCGGCGGCGCGGGGCTTTCTGGAAGAAGCGCGACATCTAGAGTATTTCAGCGTGCCAGAGCAGCCCGATTACGTGAACGAGCCGTTTGCCATCAAGCTAAATGACGGGCGCACGCTTGCGGTGCCCAAAGATAAAACGGCGGCGGATGTCCTTAATGAAAACGGTATCCGCGTGGATGTGAAATGCTCGGACGGAATTTGTGGCGTGTGTAAATGCGGTGTGAAAAGCGGTGATGTGGAGCACCGTGATTTTGTGCTGTCAAAAGCACAGCGCGCAGACGCAATTATTTTGTGCCAGTCGCGCGCTGCTGAAAAAGATGGGGTGCTAGAGATTGATCTTTAGATCAATCCTGCGCCGCCATGCCCGCTTCGGCCTCAATTTGCTTGCGTGATTTACGCTCGCGCTCGGTCGCGGACTTTAGCTGACCACATGCGGCCATGATGTCCTCGCCGCGCGGTTTGCGCACTGGGCTTGAGTAGCCTGCATTGTAAACAATATCGGCGAACGCACGAATGCGGTTGTTCGACGAGCGTTCATAAGGTGCGCCTGGCCATTCGTTGAATGGGATTAAGTTGATCTTGGCGGGGATGCCCTCGATCAATTTCACCAAGCGGTGCGCATCTTCGTCACTGTCGTTCACGCCTTTGAGCATCACATATTCAAACGTAATCCGCTCAGAGTTGCTTGCCTTTGGGTAAGCGCGCAACGCATCCAAAAGCGCCTCGATGTTCCACCGCTTGTTGATCGGCACAAGGGTGTCACGGATGGGGTCGGTGGTAGCGTGAAAGGACACTGCCAACTGACAGCCAATTTCTTGGGCGGTGCGAGCAATCTCTGGCACCACGCCGCTGGTCGACAAAGTGATGCGGCGGCGTGACAGTTGGATGCCCTCTGGGTCCATCGCAATCTTCATCGCGTCACGGACGTTCTCAAAGTTGTAAAGCGGCTCACCCATACCCATCAGAACGATGTTCGACAGCAACCGTCCTTCAACGTGCTTTTCACCCGGTGTTGGCCATTCTTCCAGATCGTCCCGTGCCATCATAACTTGGCCGATAATTTCACCCGCGGTCAGGTTGCGGACAAGCTTTTGCGTGCCCGTATGACAGAATGAACACGTCAGCGTGCAGCCAACCTGCGAGCTGATGCACAAGGTGCCGCGATCGGTTTCGGGGATATAAACCACCTCAACTTCGTGGCCGCCTGCGATACGTACCAACCACTTGCGGGTGCCGTCGTTGCTGACTTGCTTTGATACAACTTCGGGGATCTCGATTACGAAATTCTCTGCAAGTTCGGCACGGTATGCTTTGGACAGGTTTGTCATCGCATCAAAATCGCGCACCCCCCATTGATAGAGCCACTGCCAAATCTGGCCTGCCCGCATCTTGGCCTGCTTTTCGGGCGCACCGGCCGCGATTAGCGCTTCGCGCAACGCAGGGCGTGTCAGTCCGATCAGGTTAACCGGCCCGTCCACTTGCTTGCGCGGGATCGTCAATACATCTGGCGTAACGGGTGCATTGGCCATGCTGGGGAATCTCCGAATTGGAATATGACGCATCTCATACGGCACTGCCTGTCAAAACGCAAAAGGACCAGTGCGCGCACCAGTCCTTTGTTTCAAAGCCCACATGGGCGATTATGGGATCAGCCTGCGCAGCGCTTTGCGGCGTCATCAACTGCGGCGGTGTAGCCAGACAAGCTAAAGGTGTCTTTGGTGATCGTGCCGCGTGATGAACGGGCCGTAAGCGTTGCAGTCGCGCCGCGCTTCATGGCTGTTACGATCTTGGCGTCATCCTCGGGTGTTGCGGGCCACGCCCACTCGCCATCAGTGAACAGATCAAACGACGCGGAACCGATTTCCATGGAAACAGTCGATCCGTTTGCGAAAGGATAACCGCCCGTGAAGGTCAGCTGATTTTTCACAGATGCGCCGGGGCGGAAGAATGTGAACAACAAAATGTCACCGCGGCGTACCGCAACAACGCGGCCATCTTTGGTGTTTACTGTTTCTTTCGGTGCCGAGACCGCCCAACATTCCGTCGGGTTGCTTTCAACAAAGACGCTCCAGTCCGTTTTGGCAGCCACTTGGTTGCTCGATTCCTGCGCAAAACTCGCCGTAACCGAAAGGGCCAGCACCGCGCATGCAGTCGTCAGTTTCGAAATCATGTTCACAGCCTCCAAGCTGTTTTGCCTGTGGATCCACCGCTGCGGCCCAGATTTTTCTTGGGTCATCGCAATTGGCGGGTTTTCAACTCGATAGTGCAACATTAGCCTGAAACCAGCCAATGGGAAAACCCCTTGTGCTCAGCATTTACGCGGAAAACCGCCCCAAAAAGGTCTTAACTGATGGCTCCTCACCCCATGATCGCGCTTTGGCGCAACGATTTGCTCGAAAGCCTGCACACAGGACATGCGGTGATTTGCGATGAAAAAGGCGATATCGTGCAGGCATGGGGCGATCCGGATGCGGTGATTTTTCCGCGTTCATCGTGCAAAATGATCCAAGCACTTCCGCTTTTGGAAAGCGGTGCGGCGGATCATCTGACCACTGAACAACGCGCACTTTTATGCGCCAGCCACAATGGTGCGGCCATCCATGTGGAGCGTGTTCAGGCGTGGCTGTCAGAAATGGATTTGGGCGATGACGATCTGCGTTGCGGCCAACAACACCCCGCCGACAAACCAGAGGCCGCGCGCTTGATCAAAACGGACGCGAGCCCGTGCCAAGTGCACAACAACTGCTCTGGCAAACACGCGGGGTTCTTGCTGTTGAACAAACACCTGCGTGGGGATGCGGATTACGAGTTGCTTGATCATCCGGTACAGCAGGCCTGCAAAGGGGCGTTCGAAGAGGTGACGGAAGTTGCCTCACCTACTTTTGGGATCGATGGGTGCTCTGCGCCTAACTTTGCCACCACGATGCACGGTCTTGCGCGCGGCATGGCGACATTTGCCTCTGCGACCGAAGGAAATAGCCGTGGTCGTGCTATGGTCTCGCTGCGCGAAGCGATGGCTCTGCATCCCGAATTAGTCGCGGGTGAGGGGCGTGCCTGTACCGAATTGATGCGCGCCATGGGCGGCAAAGTGATGATCAAAACGGGTGCAGAAGGCGTGTTCATCGCCATCATTCCCGAGGCCAAGATGGGTATTGCAGTGAAAGCAACCTGTGGCACGACCCGCGCCGCAGAGGCGATGATCGCGACCTTGCTTATCCACCTTGGTCACCTTGATCCCGCACATCCCGCCGCGCTGCGCCGTATCGGGGGTGACATCACAAACTGGCGTGGCACTAAAACAGGTGAGCTGCGCACAGTTGAGGGGTTCCCCATTTAATATTGGCGCTGAAAATTCATCAAAGGCCTGCAAACTGACCGATGCGCGAAAGCCGCGCTACGTTAGACGCGGTGATAGGGGCTGCCTGCTAAAATTGATGCGGCGCGGTAAAGTTGTTCGCACAGCATCACCCGCGCCAGCATATGCGGCCAAACCATCGCGCCAAAGCTAAGCTTTGCATTGGCATTGGCGCGCATTTCGGGCAGCAACCCATCGGCCCCGCCGATGATAAAGGCAATGTCTTGGGCCCCTTGATCGCGCCAGCCCGATAGCTTTTCGGCAAACTGAGGCGAGCTTATCACTTTGCCGCGCTCATCCAGAACACAGCATACGGCCCCTTTGGGCAATGCGCGCGACAGCAACTCATGCTCGGCCTGTTGACCCGCACCTTTTGCATCGACTTCGGTGATGGTGATCGGTCCAAGCCCCATATTGCGTCCCGTTTTGTCAAAGCGGTCAACATAGTCTTGGATCATGTCGCGTTCAGGGCCAGCACGCAGCCGGCCCACAACGCATAGGTGCACGCGCGTCATCGGGCGATGCTATTCGGCGGATGGATCGTGTGTGGACGGACCTGTTGGCATGCCGCGTTCTGCTTGCTCTTCTGGGCTAAGCCACATCTTTTCAAGCTGGTAGAACTCGCGCACTTCGGGGCGGAACACATGCACAATGATGTCACCGGTGTCGACCAACACCCAATCGCCTGCGCTTTTGCCTTCCAGCTTGGCGTTGCGACGGTGAGCGGCTTTTACATCGGTCACAAGGTTCTGCGCGATCGCAGCAACCTGACGGCTTGAACGACCCGAGCAGATGATCATGTAATCACCCATCTCAGACATGCCGCGCAGATCAATTTGCACAACGTCTTCGGCCTTCATGTCATCGAGGGATTTAAGGATAGTCACCAGCAGCGCATCGCTTTTGGCGGTATCGGGTTTAGTGCTCATCGGGGCACCTGCACCTGCGGCACCCGTATGGGCCGCATCTGTAGAAAGAGACAGAACATTGTCCTCCTTTATACGCGTCGCCAAAGCCCCGACGCTGGGCCTGCCACCAAAGTAGCATCGGGCCTGCTAAATCTCAATAATCAGGATGTAAACACAAACGTGACGGTCTGTCGCCTAGTCAAGCGCATTGGTGCTTAACTGTGACCCTTCTATCATCTTTACCTCCCTTTGCGGGAACGGAATAGAGATATCATTGGCTTTGAAGGTGTCCCACAGGGCCAAAAAGACTTGTCCGCGCACGTTTGTCAGCCCGCCTGTGGGGTCTTTGATCCAAAACCGCAGGATATAATCGACAGACGAATCCCCAAAACCCACAATATGACAGACCGGTGCGCGGGGGCTGCTCAGGACGCGGTCCACGCTTTTGGCGGCTTCAATCGCAAGGGCGCGGACGTTGTGCGGGTCATCGTGATAGGCGGTGCCGAAATAAATATCGAGGCGCACATAATCATTGGAGTGAGACCAGTTCACCACTTGGCCGGTGATCAGATCCTCATTCGGGATGAGGTATTCCTTGCCGTTGCGCGTCACGACGCTGACGTACCGCGCGCCAAGGCTGTTGATCCAACCAAATGTGTCGCCAAGGCTGATCACGTCGCCCGGTTTGATGGACTTATCAAGCAGAATGATCACGCCGGACACAAGGTTCGAGACCACTTTTTGAAGCCCGAAACCAAGCCCCACACCAATGGCACCAGACAGCACCGCTAGGCCGGTCAGATCAATCCCAACTGCCCGCATCCCAATGAAAAACGCCGCACCGTACAGAGCAACCTGCGTGGCTTTCACCACCAACACCCGCATTGAGGGCGACATTTCCTCGTTGCTGTTAACCCGCGTTGTGGTCGTTCGGGTCAGAAAGCGCGCACCAATAAAGAGAACCGCCAACAGGGCCAGACCCTGCAAAATCTGCCACACGCTGATGGTGCTTTCGCCAAGGCCAATGCGCGCGCTTTCCAGCATCTGTTGGACTTCGCTGTCCAGCCCGACGATGCGCAAAGTGATCCACGCCCAAGCCGCCCAATTCACCACGCGTCGCAAGAGATTGTTGTGAATAAGTCGGGTGGCAAACGCCACGATCAGCCAAGCCGTGGCGAGGTTGGCCACAATAACCAACAGGTAATATTTTGACGGAAAGCGGTAGAGATCCTGCATGATCGCCACAGCGCCGTAGGCAAGGGGCACAAACATGATGCCGCGCAGACGGTTCTGGATGACCAAAAACCACCTTAATTGCCACTTGGGAATACCCTGCTTGCCGCGCACCCACGCCTGCATTCTGGGTTTAATCAGCCGCCGCAATACTTCGGCAATAATCAGCAGAACAACAACAACTGCGATCTGCACAAGACTTGAGGGGCGCAGCAGCCCTTGGGCGAAAATTTCGGCTTGGCGCAAAATGCCCGTCGCAGTGTCTGTCATGACTTCGATCGTTGCGGGTTGAAACGCGTCAGGGGCGGCAGTTGCCGTCTCGGGGTCTGGGCCCCAATCGCTCCATGTCTCACCAATATGTTCTGCCATGGGGCGAGTTTGCGCCACGCATACAGATATCTCAAGCCTAACTTCTTGCGAGAAGAGCCGATTCTCTGTATCTGAGCGCTATGGAACAACGATACATCATGGAAGACCGAGCCCGCCTGCGCGAACGCTTTTACGGCGCGTCCATGACTGTGCTTGCGCGACTACACTAGGCGCCAGCCCTCAATTTTCTACCCACCTTCTATTCTTCACACATTTATTACGGGAGAGGACCAACATGTCCCCCAAAACACTTTACGATAAAATCTGGGATGCCCACGTGGCCCACGAAGCCGAAGATGGCACGTGCCTTTTGTACATCGACCGCCACTTGGTGCACGAAGTAACGTCACCCCAAGCGTTCGAAGGTCTGCGCATGACGGGCCGCACTGTGCGCGCACCGGAAAAGACAATCGCTGTACCGGATCATAACGTGCCAACAACGCCGGGCCGCGATGACCCGAAGAACATGACTGAAGACAGCGCCATTCAAGTGGCCGCGTTGGACAGCAACGCCAAAGAATTCGGCATCCATTACTACCCCGTGTCCGACGTTCGCCAAGGTATCGTGCACATCGTCGGCCCCGAGCAAGGCTGGACCCTGCCAGGTATGACTGTTGTGTGCGGCGACAGCCACACTGCAACCCACGGCGCATTCGGTGCGCTTGCCCACGGCATCGGCACATCCGAGGTTGAGCACGTTCTGGCAACACAAACGTTGATCCAGAAAAAGTCAAAGAACCTTAAGGTTGAGATCACAGGCAAACTGCGCCCGGGCGTGACTGCAAAAGACATCACCCTGACTGTTATCGGCAAAACCGGTACGGCAGGTGGTACGGGCTACGTGATTGAGTATTGCGGCGAAGCAATCCGTGATCTGTCCATGGAAGGCCGTATGACGGTTTGCAACATGGCTATCGAAGGCGGTGCGCGTGCGGGTATCATCGCCCCTGATGAGAAAACATTCGAGTACTGCAAAGGTCGCCCCAACGCCCCAACAGGCGCTGATTGGGATGCCGCAGTTGCGTGGTGGAAAACACTCTATTCCGACGATGACGCGCATTGGGATATGGTTGTTACCATCGCAGCAGAAGACATCGCACCGGTTGTCACATGGGGCACATCCCCGGAAGATGTGCTGCCAATCACCGCAGATGTTCCGGCGGCGGCTGATTTCCAAGGCGGCAAAGTCGACGCAGCGCAACGCTCGCTTGATTACATGGGCCTGACCTCAGGTACACCGCTGACTGACGTTGAGATCGACACGGTCTTCATCGGGTCATGCACCAACGGCCGTATCGAAGATTTGCGCGCAGCAGCGGAAATCCTCAAAGGCAAAAAGATTAAAGACGGTATGCGCGCCATGGTCGTGCCCGGTTCCGGCCTTGTGCGTGCGCAAGCCGAAGAAGAAGGCCTTGCGGACATCTTCAAAGAAGCTGGTTTCGAATGGCGCCTTGCGGGCTGCTCTATGTGCCTTGCTATGAACCCCGACCAACTCGCCCCCGGCGAGCGCTGTGCGGCAACGTCCAACCGTAACTTCGAAGGCCGTCAGGGCCGCGGTGGTCGTACGCACTTGATGTCACCTGCCATGGCGGCGGCGGCTGCTGTAACCGGCAAGCTGACTGACGTTCGGGATTTTAGCTAAGTCTTTTGCCCGCTGCGCGCCGCAAAATGCGCAGCAGCGGGCCACATAAATTTCTGTCTCACGAAGGAGACCATTATGGATAAATTCGAAACCCTTACTGGGATCGCCGCACCGCTTCCGTTGATCAACATCGACACCGATATGATCATCCCGAAGCAATTTCTAAAAACCATCAAACGCTCGGGTCTTGGTGTGAACCTGTTTGACGAAATGCGTTATGATGATGACGGCGCGGAAATCCCGACGTTCGTTCTGAACCAAGAGGCCTACCGCAACGCTGAGATTTTGGTCGCTGGCGATAACTTTGGCTGCGGCTCTTCGCGCGAGCATGCGCCGTGGGCGCTGAAAGACTTCGGCGTGAAGTCTGTTATCTCAACCAGCTTTGCAGACATCTTCTTCAACAACTGCTTCAAGAACGGCATCCTGCCGATCGTGCTGCCCCAAGAGGCTGTTGATGTGTTGATGAAAGACGCTGAGAAAGGCTCGAACGCGCGCATGATCATCGATCTGGAAGCGCAAACCGTCACCTCATCCGACGGCGAAGCGTTCTCGTTCGAAGTTGACGCGTTCAAAAAGCACTGCCTGATGAACGGTCTCGATGACATTGGCCTGACCATGGAAAAGGCTGCCTCCATCGATACATTTGAGGCTGAGCTGTCCAAAAGCCGTCCTTGGGTCTAACGCCCCTAGGCTTTCAGATTATGCGCCCATCCAGTGGTTTCTGGGTGGGCGTTTTTCGTTTTGGGCCTTGGGTTTGGGCAAGTTTGGGCAAATTACTCACTGCTGCTGTTCATCTTGGCTTAACGGACTTGTGCCTTCGTTTTTGCCTCTCGCAACATCTTGTGCCTTGTTTTTATGGATTTCCAAACGTGGTGCAAACCCGCACCACTTCCCCCCTAAAGTAGTATCAAAATCAGACCTCACAGATGCAAAACAGTTGTTTGGATTTTTGAATATGGGCATATCTTGATCATTAATTAGATGCCCATGCGCAGGTTTTCGCGCAAAAGGGCGCGTAAATAAGCGTGTGTATACTTGGTTTATGCATAACGAGTTCGAGGTTTTGGTGATGTTTTCCCGTTTTGCTGGCGCAGCTATTCGCGCCCTTTGTGTTGTCCTGCTTATTGCGTTGCCATCGGTGATGTTGCCCGCAACCATCGCTGGTGGGTCGGAAATTGTGTCCTTTATCGCCATCGCCGCCGCCATTCTGACGTTCATCGAATATAAATCGGACTATCCCTCGCTTATTGAGTTCCGCTTTGCGCCGCCCTTTAACCGTATTCGTTTCGGCTCGCTGCTTTTTACCGTTTTGGTCCTGTCGATCATCTGTAGTGGGAAGTACCACGCCACGCCCGTCACCGAGTTTACCGCCGCCATCGGTCAGCTGATCGCTGCATCGATTGATTTCCCGTTCTCGCCTGTGCGTTTGGTGGTGGGCATGCTTCCCGCAGACAGCACCGCCGATATTGTCACCGCCGTGCGCACCGCCGCAGGCATCAGCTATCTGACCTCGCTTCTATCGCTGGCGGTGTTTTTGGCTGCGCTTCGTTTGTCCCGTTGGCCGCGTAATTCCGGCACGTTCAATGTGTGGATTAACCTGCCTATGTTCGACCCGACCGCCGGTGGTGATGTGGTGCGCCGCCTCAACAAGGACGCACGTTTTAACATTATGTTAGGGTTTCTGCTGCCATTCATCATCCCTGTGGCGGTTCGGCTTGCGGCTGATTTCTTTGGTCCGATGGCAATGACCAACCCGCAGACTTTGATATGGACGATGGCAGCGTGGGCATTTTTACCGGCATCTTTGTTTATGCGTGGCATCGCGATGAGCCGCGTGGCCCATATGATCGCCGATCAACGCCGCCGCACCTATGCCGCAGAAGCCGCCGAGGCCGACGACTTTTTGGTGGCCTAGACCTCAGTGGTTTTGCGAAACCAATCCTGCCGGCCCTTGGTCTTTGGGTAACAGTTTGCGCGGGCCTTGCGATGTCTCAGACTCTGCGCATCGCGACCTATCAAACAGAACTTCAGGCCCGTGGTCCCGCGCTTTTGCTCCGCGATATCAAACGCGAAACTGATGAGGTCATGGCCCGCGTCGCGCTGATCAAACAGGCAAATCCGGATGTACTGATCTTGCAGGGGGTCGATTGGGATTATGATGCCCGCGCGCTTACCGCGCTGAATGCCCATCTTGGTTTTGATCACATGTTTACCAGCTTGCCTAACGCGGGCATGGCTACGGGCCTTGATATGGATGGTGACGGTCAGCTGGGCCAACCCCGCGACGCCCAAGGGTACGGGCGGTTTGCGGGCCACGGCGGTGTTGCAGTGCTTTCGAAACGCCCCATCGTTGGGCCAGTGATTGATCTGTCTGATCTTTTATGGCGCGACCTACCCGATGCTGATTTGCCCACCTACCCAGATGGCGCCCCTTTCCCATCTGCGCGCGCCCAAGCGGCGCAACGGCTGTCATCTCAGGTGCATTGGATCGTGCCGTTTGATGGCTTTACCCTAGCTACTTTTGCGGCAACGCCACCCATCTTTGATGGGGATGAAGACCGCAACGGCAAACGTAATGCAGCCGAGATCCGCCTTTGGGCGCATCTCTTGGATGGTCACCTTGATACCGCCTTGGCCGAACGTGGTGCGCCAAACGGAGCCGAAGGCATATCCCAGCCCTTTATTCTTGCGGGGCTGTTCAATCTTGATCCGTCGCAGGGGACACTGATGGAACAAATGTTTGCGCGCCCTGATCTGCAAGATGCAGCACCAACCGCCCACACAGCCGAATTTCGAAATGCCTACCGTCTACGGCTTAGTTATGTTCTGGCCTCGCCCGATATTACACCGCGCAGCAGCGGTGTTTTATGGCCGCCTAACGGCATGGGGCGGCACGGTTTGGTCTGGGCGGATGTGACCCTGAGGCCCTGATTTCTTGACCATCGGGGGCGAACGGGCTACCCGCTAAGCAACCAATTTTAAGAAGGACTTGTTGCAATGGCGAACCCCTCCCTTTTGATCCTGCCCGGTGACGGCATTGGCCCCGAAGTCATGGCCGAGGTTGAGCGCGTTATCGCGTGGTTCGGCGACAAGCGTGACCTGTCGTTTGACGTTGAAACCGACCTTGTCGGTGGCGCGGCCTACGATGCCCACGGCACGCCTTTGCATGATGACACGATGGCCAAAGCACATGCTGCGGACGCGGTTTTGTTGGGTGCTGTTGGTGGCCCTGCCTATGATGATCTGGACTTCTCCGTGAAGCCTGAGCGCGGCCTGTTGCGCCTTCGCAAAGAGATGGATCTGTTCTCAAACCTGCGCCCCGCACAATGTTTTGACGCATTGGCTGACTTCTCAAGCCTGAAGCGTGACATCGTCTCTGGCCTCGACATCATGATCGTTCGTGAGCTGACATCAGGTTCATACTTCGGCGAGCCACGGGGCATATTTGAAGAAGACGGTCAACGCGTAGGCATCAACACCCAGCGCTACACCGAAGCCGAGATTGACCGCGTTGCGCGCTCTGCGTTTGAGTTGGCCATGCGCCGCAACAAACGCGTTTGCTCTATGGAAAAAGCCAACGTGATGGAAAGTGGCATTTTGTGGCGCGAAGTCGTGACCAAAGTGCACGCCGAATATCCCGAAGTTGAGCTAAGCCACATGTACGCAGACAACGGCGCAATGCAGTTGGTCCGCGCGCCTAAGCAGTTTGACGTGATCCTGACAGACAACCTGTTTGGCGATATCTTGTCTGACTGTGCCGCGATGCTGACGGGCTCTCTTGGCATGCTGCCTTCCGCATCCCTTGGTGCAATTGGCGAAAATGGTCGCCCCAAAGCGCTCTATGAGCCGGTACACGGTTCCGCGCCTGACATCACAGGCCAAAGCAAAGCGAACCCAATCGCGTGTATTTTGTCCTTCGCGATGGCGCTGCGCTATTCGTTTGACCAAGGCGCTGAGGCTGCTCGCCTCGAAGCAGCGGTTGAAAAAGTACTGGCCGATGGTGCGCGTACCGGTGATCTGATGGGCCCAGACGGCGGTACCCCAATCAGCACCAGCCAGATGGGCGACGTTATCTTGGCCGCTTTGGACGCGTCCCTTTAAGGGCACGTTTCACAACAATTCACAGCGCCCGCCCTGATGCATCTTGTCACAGGGCGGGCGTTTGTTTTAGCCATGACTGAAACCAGTCAGGCCGCCTTTATGTCCAACAATACATCCGCCGCGCTTTATGCCCTTTTGGGTTTTGCTATTTTCTCGACCCATGATGTGATCGTGAAAGTACTGGGCGTGAGTTATCAGCCTTTCCAGATTTTGTTCTTTAGCGTGCTGTTCGGCTTTCCGATGGTCATGATGATGCTGATGCGCGACCAGACCGAAGCCAACCTTATTCCGCGTCACCCGTGGTGGACAGCCCTGCGCACGCTTGCTGCAGTCGCCACAGGTATCAGTGTGTTTTACGCCTTCTCTGTGCTGCCGTTGACCCAGACCTACGCCATTATTTTCGCAAGTCCGCTGATCATTACCGTCCTGTCCATCCCGATCTTGGGTGAGACTGTTGGCTGGCGGCGCTGGGTTGCAGTTGCGCTGGGCCTGAGCGGTGTTTTGGTGGTGCTGCGCCCGGGGGGGACCGACCTTGGGCTTGGTCATGCCGCTGCTTTGATGGGCGCGTTTGGCGGGGCGCTTGCCTCGGTGATCGTGCGCAAAATCGGTAAGGACGAACGTACGATTGTTTTGATGCTCTACCCCATGATGGCCAACTTTGTGTTGATGGGGGTGGCGCTGCCGTTTGTCTATGTTCCCATGACCCTGCCTGATTTGGTCGGTACCCTTGCCATGTCCATCCTCGTGAACCTTGCGGGGCTTTGCATGATTGTGGCCTACAAAAAGGGGGACGCGGCAATCGTCGCGCCGATGCAGTACAGCCAAATCATTTGGGCGACTATTTTTGGCGTGCTGCTCTTTTCGGAATTCCCTGACGCGATGACCCTACTTGGCGCAGCGATCATCATTGCCAGTGGTTTGATCATTGTGTTCCGCGAGGGCACGAAAGACGCCTCTGAAACGACGCCGGTTCTGCGCACTCGTTCACGGTTTGAAACAGGTACCGCCGCCCGTCTTAGCCCCACGTTGCGCAAACGCGGGATCATCGATCGGAAGTAATTTCTGTTTGAAAGGCGGGGCCGTTAACGGGTCCGCCGACCTAGCGATAGATCAGCACAGCGCCCACAGTCAAAAAGCCAAGCCCGACAAACTGCGATAAGCCGAGATAGCTGGGGGCGACCCCGAACATGCCGATCCGCGCAATCACAACTGCGCCGATCATCTGTCCGATGATTGCGGAGATCACCACGAAGAACACACCAATTTGCGGTACTGCCCATGTGAAGGCCCACACGAAGCATACGCCCAACAAACCACCGCTTAACAGGTAAAGCGGTTGCACTTTGATTGCGGCAAGGCTGCCTTGTGCGCCGCCGGCAAACCACAAGATGATCAGCGCGACCAAGCCAACAGCAAATGAAATGGCTGAGCCAAGAATAAAGCTGCCGATGTTTTGTGACAGTTTGGCGTTAAGCGGCCCTTGAAGGGCAACCATCACACCGACCACAAGCATCAGGCCGATGATCAAGAAAAAGCTGAGATCTTTGTCCATTTGGATGTCCCTTGTAAAACGTCCGTCAAATTCCGCTGTGATAAATCACCATCGCGCGGCAAATGACAGCCCTTAACGCGGCGTTGCGTTTGGATAGAAAAGCTGGGTGCCCGCGACGGTGAACGCGGCGATGGCGCTCTGTCCTTCATCTTGGGTTAACCAATCGGCAAAGCGTTGGGCCTCGGCCACTTTGACGTGGGGGTGGCGCGCCGGGTCTACCACGATCACGCCGTATTGGTTGAACATCGCGGGATCGCCCTCAACCAGCACGTCGTGGTCGGCTTTGTTGCCAAAGGCCAGCCACGTGGCGCGGTCGCTTAGCACATATGCCCCCATGGCGATGCCGGTGTTCAGAGTTGCGCCCATGCCGCTGCCCGTTTCGCGGTACCACGTGCCTGAGGCGTCTGTTGGGTCAAGCGCACCCCACATCCGCATCTCGGCTTTGTGGGTGCCGCTGTCGTCACCGCGGCTGGCAAAGGGTGCTTTTTGGGCGGCGATACGGGCCAGCGCCTTAGCCGCGCTGCGTGTTCCGCGAATGCCCGCAGGGTCGTCTTTTGGGCCGATCAGCACGAAATCATTATACATCACATCGTGGCGCGGCAGGCCGTAACCCGCATCCACAAAGGCCTGCTCTGCGGCTTTGGCGTGCACCAGCAAAACATCTCCGTCGCCGTTTTGGGCATTGCGCAATGCCTGCCCTGTGCCAACAGCCACAACGCGAACTTCAATACCGGTTGCGGCTTCAAACACGGGTAAAATCGTATCAAACAGTCCAGAGTTTTGTGTGGATGTGGTGGATTGTACCACGATGAATTGCTCAGCTTTTGCGCCCATTGGCATCACCGCCACAGACAGTACCAACGCAAAAATCAGGCCTGCGCATTTAGTCCACATAAAGCTCTCCATCCAGCCACGCTTTCATGGGCCGTGATTGTGGTTCAGTCAAAAGGCGCGCGGCGGGACCGGCCTCGGCAAGGCGGCCGCTTTGCAGGAACGCCACATCTTGGGCGAGGCGTTTCGCCTGTCCTTGGTCGTGGGTAACCATCACCACCGTGGTGCCTTGGGCCTGCACATCTTGCACCAATGTTTCGACAGCCCGCGTCGCCGATGGATCAAGATTGGCTGTCGGCTCATCAAGCATCAGCATACGCGGCGCACCAATAGTGGCACGCACAATCGCCAGCTTTTGTTGCTCACCACCTGACAAAAGCCGTGCGGGGCGTGTTGCCATATCCTGAAGGCCCGCCTTGGTGAGCAGCGCCTCTACTTGAGCGGCGCGCGCGTGGCGGGGCACGCCCTTCACCTTCAATGCAAAACGCAAATTACCCGCAACAGAGCGGCGCATCATCACGGGGCGCTGAAACACCATGGCTTGGGCCGCGCGGGCAGGGGCATCAAGGGTGCGCCCGTTCCAGATGACATCGCCAGATGTGGGCGCGATCAGCCCGTGGATCAACCGCAGCAACAGGCTTTTGCCCGCACCGTTGGGTCCCAAAATTGTTGTGATGCGCCCCTCGCGCAGACGAAGCGAGACGTCATCCACAAAGCGCGTGCCATCGGCGCGGTAGGTAAGCCCGCGTGTTTCAAGAAGGGTGCCGCCGAAATCAGCGCGGATGATATTTGCGGGCTCACGCATAAGCAGCCCTCACAGAGGCAGAGCGCAGTGTCATCACGGCCGCATTCACCAGAAGTGCGATCAGCAACAGCACAATCCCAAGGGCCAGCGCCAGTTCAAGATTGCCCTTGCTGGTTTCAAGTGCGATTGAGGTGGTCATGACTCGGGTGACGTGGTTGATGTTGCCACCCACAATCATGACCGCGCCCACTTCGGCCACCGCACGGCCAAAACCCGCAAGCGCCACAGGCACCAACGCCAACCGCGCATCCCACATCAGCGCCACAATGCGTGCCAGCCGTCCAACACCCATCGAGCGGAACTGCTCGCGGTATTCGCGGTGCATATCCGACGTCACTTGCACCGTTAGGGCCGCAACAATCGGCGTGATCAAAATGGTCTGTGCAATAATCATGGCAGCGGGCGTGTAAAGCAGGCCCAGCACCCCAAGCGGGCCACTTGCTGACAACAGCAGATACACCACCAAACCCACCACCACAGGCGGCAGGCCCATCAGCGCGTTCAGAAAGATAATGACGCCGCCGCGTCCGGCAAACTGTGTGCCGCCCACAACTGCGCCCAATGGCAGGCCAATCGCACAGGCAATAGCGGTCGCACTTAACGTCACATAAAGCGACAGCCCCACAACACCGCGCAGCACCGGATCCCCTTGGGCGATCAGAGCAAAGGCGCGCAGCAGTATGTCGGCAAATGTTTCCATCCCTTGTCTCTACCAAACCTGCTGGGCTACTCCAAAGCTAAGAAACGCCATAAATCCGATAGGAGCCGACATGCTGCCCACTGCCTTGCCCCCGATCGACACACCAACGTCGCCCATTGGAAACGTGCCGCATGGGGCGTGTGATGCGCATATTCATATGGTTGGCGATGATATGCCCTTGTGGGATGGCCGTGTTGAGGACCCTGCCGCCGGCAGCCTTGATGAGTATGTCACGCGCTACCGCCACCATATGGATGTGCTGGGTATGGAGCGTTGCGTGATCGTGCACTCCATTCTTTACGGGGCCAACAATGATGTGACGAAAGCCGCTGTTTCAGCGATGGGCGATGCGGCGCGGGGGATCGGGCTTGTCACGGATGCGGCGACCGAGGCGGATTTGGATGATTTGCGTGACGCGGGCATTGTGGGCGTGCGGCTGAACTATGTGCACGGTGGTGTGTTGTCGTGGGACGGCGTAAAGCGGATTGCGCCAATGCTTGCGGCGCGCGGGATGCACGTGCAGATGCTGATGAACACCCACAAACACATGCAAGAACTTGCGGACGATGTGCGCGCCATGCCGGTGCCCGTGTGTTTTGACCACATCGGTTGGCCTGATCTAAGTCTCGGCACCCAGCAAGAAGGCTTTGAGACACTGCGCCAATTGGTGTCTGATGGGGCCTGTCATGTGAAGCTAAGCGCCCCTTACAGGTTGTGCGATGCGCCGTATGAAGCGGCCAGCAGCTTTATCGAAACACTGGCGCGCGCAAACCCTGACGCCTGCGTTTGGGGCAGCGATTGGCCCCATATTATGCTGGCGGATGCAAAACTGCCGGATGCGGGCGTCTTGTTGAACCACTTCATGGGGACCGTCACCGATGAGGATACCCGCCGCCGCATTTTGGTTGATACACCTGCGCGGCTTTACGGCTTTTGACGCTCGCCCTCTTGGGGGGTCACATCATAGGGCGCGGCCAAGTCCCAGACATGATCGGGGATCATGTTCTTCATCTTTGCAGGCTCTTCGCGGCGCAGGTGCAGCACGGTTTCAACTGCTTTCATCTCAAGCCTTGCGCGGGCAAATTCGATGCCGCGCGGTCCGATGCGGGGCATGAGCCAGCCCACAATCGGACGCAACCAATTTGGCATTTTGCGCAGGGGAAGCCCCCCCGCCGCGCGGGCAGTATTGTCACGAAAACCGGCCACGGCACCGGCGCGTTTGCCCTTATCGGCGGGGGCTGAAAGTTTGACCTCTGGGCGGATCGCCTCAAGGGCGCGGGCGCCACGATCATTGCGTACGATCACCCATTGCTCACCGGTGCCGCCCATGTAGCCCACGGTGATATCAGCCAGCGTGTTGGTGTAATCCACGCAGGTGCGACAGGTCAGTGGAAAGAAGTCGGGCGATAAATCAGACAGCGGCAACTGCAGGAACGGAATGGTTTGCGAGCGGCCATCCTCAAAGCGCAGCTCAACGTGATAATCGGCGCGAAACTCAAGATATGTGATCGTCTCGGGTTTGTCGGACAGGCGCGCCAGAAAGTCGTGGAAATTGGCGGTGGTGGTGTTGTCGGAACACGGTGTTCCGATCACGGTAATGGCCTCAAATCCAAGCTGTTCTTCGATGCGGCGCAGGGCATACACCTGACAGGGGATGCCGATCATCGCCAGCCGTTTCAGGCCCATTTCGGCGGCAGGTTCCAGCATGGCCAGCAGCGGCGCGTAGCCCATCCGCATCCCGCGGGCTTGGGCCATATCGGCGGCCTCAGTAATAATCGCGGGCACGGGTTTCCACGGATCATCAGCGTCAGGCACCATGCAAATGACGCCGTCGACACTGCCGTCTTCCAGCATCTTTTCAGCCAGCCGCGTTGTCAGCCCCGTCCATTGCGCCCCCTCGCGCGCAGGGGTCAAAGCGGCGCGGTACATGGCTTGGAACGGACCAAAGAAAACCTCGTCCCCCGTTGCGCGCCGAGTGCGCCCTTGCACGGCGGCTTCCATCGCGGGGTAGTCCGGTTTGATGAACTGGCACGCGGTGCCGCAGGACTTGGCGATCCCCATGCGCGAGACGCCGCAATCTGTGCAAAGGCCACGGGGTTCAGCAGGGCCGGCGGAGGGGGTCAGGACTGTCATGGTGTGATGTATGGCATAGGCGCGCTGCGCCGCAAAGTTGATTGCAGACTTGCGCGGCTGCCCGTTGCATGGCAGCGGTACGCCCGAGGATAACTTGAACCGGAGCACCCCCATGAAAGCTGGCATCGCCGCATTGATCTTTGCTTATGTGTTGTCGCAATTCTACCGCGCGTTTTTGGCGGTTCTGACAGGCGTTCTGGGTCGCGATATTGGCGCCACGCCAGATGATCTGGCGGCGGCTTCGGGCCTGTGGTTTTTGACATTTGCGGTGATGCAAATCCCCGTGGGCTGGGCGCTTGATACAATCGGGCCGCGTAAAACAGCGCCTGCGTTGTTGATGATCGGTGCGCTTGGGGCGGTGGTTTTTGCGATGGCCACCACGGTGCTGCACATCAAATTGGCGATGGTTTTGATTGGCATCGGCTGTTCAGCGGTGTTGATGGCGGGGTATTTCATCTTTGCCAAAATCTATGCACCGGCCGTGTTCGCCACCCTTGCAGGCGTGATGATCGGGATCGGGAGTTTGGGAAATTTGCTGTCGGCCGCGCCAACAGCTTGGGCGGTTGAAGCATTTGGCTGGCGTGCCACGTTGATGGGGCTTGCGGCACTTACGGCTGCCACGGCTGTGGTGATGTTTGCCCTGATCCGCGACCCTGCGCGTGAGGTGGACGCGCCCAAAGACGGCTCTGTTTTGACGCTTTTGCGGATGCCCGCGCTGTGGCTAATTTTCCCGCTGATGTTTGTGAATTATGCCGCTGCCGCAGGGATTAGGGGGCTTTGGATCGGGCCGTATTTCGATGATCTGCACGGCGCGTTTCCGGCGTTTATTGGTACAGCGGGCCTTGTGATGGGGCTTGCTATGGTGGCGGGCACATTCCTTTACGCACCGGCAGACCGCATCTTTGGTACGCGCAAATGGGTCATCATTATCGGCAACAGCATCGGTGTGCTGTGTCTGGCGTTTCTGGCGATTAATCCGGTACCACAAATTTGGACTGCGGTGATCTTGCTTGCCGTGATTGGCATGGCAGGATCCGGATTTCCTGTGATTACCGCCCATGCGCGCAGCTTTTTCCCGTCCCATCTGACGGGGCGCGGAGTGACGTTGTTGAACTTGTTCGGGATTGGTGGCGTTGGGATTTTTCAGATGCTCACAGGGCGCATCTACGACAGTTTTGGCGCGCAGGGTGCATATCCGGTGATCTTTGGTTTGTTCGCTGTGACCATTACCATCGGGTTGGTCATTTACGCTTTTTCTGACGACCGCACGGACTAGGCCGTAACAGCGCGCGCATTGTGTAGCGTCTTTGGTCACAACGGGCCGGATGTGAGGAGGGGGGTATGCATCGCGCAGCGCCCCTGTTACATCGCGCCTAACCCCGACTGAGGACACATAAAGATGCTGGCGTATTATATAACGAATTTTCGCAACGATTGGTTTGGCAACATCCGCAATGATTTACTTGCGGGCCTTGTGGTGGCGCTTGCGCTGATCCCAGAGGCGATTGCGTTTTCGATCATTGCGGGCGTTGATCCTAAGGTCGGCCTTTACGCTTCGTTCAGCATCGCGGTGATTACCGCGATCACAGGTGGCCGCCCCGGTATGATCAGTGCTGCCACCGCCGCGACCGCTGTGTTGATGGTGACGTTGGTGCGCGATCACGGTCTGGAATATCTGTTGGCGACCACGGTTCTGGCGGGTCTGATCCAGATTGGTGCGGGTGTGCTTAAGCTGGGCAGTGTGATGCGCTTTGTTTCCAAATCTGTGATGACAGGTTTTGTGAATGCGCTGGCGATCCTTATTTTCCTTGCGCAATTGCCGGAACTCAACCCCGCCACAGGGGGTGTGAACACGCTAACCTATGTGATGACGGCGGCGGGTTTGGCGATCATCTATCTGTTCCCATACGTGACCACAGCCATTCCATCGCCGCTGGTGACGATTGTTGTGCTGACATCGCTTGCGATGTTCATGGGGCTTGATGTGCGTGTTGTGGGCGACATGGGCGAGTTGCCCGATACCCTTCCGATCTTCTTGTTGCCTGACATTCCGCTAACGTTTGAGACGCTGCAGATCATCTTCCCTGTGGCGCTTGCCATTGCGGTTGTGGGTCTGCTGGAAAGCTTGATGACTGCCTCGTTGGTTGATGATCTGACGGATACAAATTCTGACAAAAACATCGAATGTATCGGCCAAGGTTTGGCCAACACGGCCACGGGATTCATCGGCGGCATGGCTGGTTGTGCGATGATTGGTCAGTCGATGATTAACGTGAAATCCGGTGGGCGCGGGCGTTTGTCATGCTTTGCTGCGGGTGTTTTCTTGCTGTTCTTGATTGTTGTGCTGGGCGATATCGTGAAGCAAATCCCGATGCCTGCCTTGGTGGCGATCATGATTATGGTGTCGATCGGCACGTTCAGCTGGTCCTCTTTGAAAGACCTGCGTGAGCACCCGATGTCATCGTCTATCGTGATGTTGGCCACTGTTGCGGTCACTGTCTATTCGCACAACTTGGCCATTGGTGTTCTGACGGGTGTCTTGCTGTCGGGCATTTTCTTTGCTGGCAAAATTGCGCAAATCTTTCGGGTGCGCAGTGTGTTATCTGATGACGGGCGTCACCGCACCTACACTGTTGAGGGTCAGATTTTCTTTGCCTCGTCTGATCAGTTCACCAAGTCGTTTGATTTTGGCGAAGCCCTTGAGCGTGTTACGATTGACGTAAGCAACGCGCATATTTGGGATATTTCGTCAGTGGCAGCCTTTGATATGGTTGTGATGAAGTTCCGCCGTGACGGGGCCGAGGTGGATGTGATTGGCCTGAATGAGGCGTCAGAAACCATCGTTGATAAACTGGGTGTCGCTGACAAACCGGGCGCGCTTGAAGATATGATTGGACACTAACATGGCTGATACGTTGGAAAAGATTGTCGCGCTTGTTGATGGCTCTGAGTATTCGCACAGCGTGTGTGATCATGCGGCTTGGGTCGCCAGCAAAATTGGCGGCCATGTTGTTGTGGCGCATATTTTGGGACGCCGTGAAGCCAAAGCGGATCGTTCGGGTAACATTGGACTTGGCGCACGTACCAAGTTGATGGAGGACCTTGCGGCCCTTGATGAAGAACGCGCCAAACTGAACCAAGTGCGGGGCCGTGCCATTTTGGAAGACGCCGAGGCGCGCATCGCGGCCGCGGGCGTTTCGGTCAGCACGGTTTTGCGCCAAGGTGATCTGCTGGCTGAGCTTGCGACATTGGCGGCGGATGCTGAGTTGGTCGTGATCGGCAAGCGCGGCGAGGCGGCAGATTTTGCCAAGCTGCATCTTGGTTCCAACGTTGAGCGCGTTGTGCGTTCTTGCGAAAAGCCGATCCTTGTCACATCGCGCGCGTTCAAGCCGGTTGAAAGCTTTGCGCTTGCGTTTGATGGGGGCGCGTCTTCGTTGAAAGCGGCGGATCATGTGGCGAACGCAAAGCTGTTCCAAGGCTTGCCGGGCCAAGTTGTAACAGTTGGCACACAAACCGCCGAGGCCAAGCAAAAGCTGGACGGTGCTGCGGCGCTGTTGTCCGGTGCGGGCCTTGAGGTCACTGCGTCTTTTGTAGACGGACAGCCCGAGACAGCGATTGCCGGTCTGGTGGGTGATGACGGTGCGGATATGTTGGTGATGGGTGCTTACGGGCACAGCCGCGTGCGCAGTTTGATCATCGGCTCCACCACCACTGAGATGGTGCGTTCGGCCCATGTGCCGCTGTTGTTGTTCCGCTAAATCCTGATTGAGAAACGCCAATTGGCCTATGTCCCGTTTTGGGGCATCGGCTGTCGGCGTTTTGTTGCGTCATCGCTCAATTATTATGTAAGGGAAGTGGCCGTTAAAGAAGGCGGCGCCGCCCAATATGCTGTGTCCTTGCGCGGTGGATTTTACCCCTCGCGCAGTCCGTTGGACGACACGTCAGATCAGGTGGAAAGCCTGCTGCGTGTCAGTAGCTTGTGGGTGCATCAGCGTGTCAAACCAATGCGGGGACGTCCTTGCGCATAGGTTTATCCAAAACGTGTTAACCAAGTTTTAGGCCAAAGAGCGGTGAGGCGGGTTTTTAGCAACGCGCCGCACCGAATTTCTTGTGGGATCAGCAGTTATGCTGCGGGTTTGCGACGGCGACGCGGTTTGCCGCCACCTGCACCACCACCGGGGCCGCCACCAGCACCACCAGATGGTTTGCCGAAGCGACGTGGCTTGCCGCCCGCCTTAGGAGAACCGCCCCCACCACCACCGCCGCCACCGCGACGACGGCCACCGCCGCCACCACCGCGCTTGGGGGGATCTTCTTCCATAGGCTCGCGGCCACCGGCAACGGGAATGGTGAATTTCATGACTTTCTGGATCTGGCGCAGGTAGCCAATCTCTTGGGCTGAAACCAAAGCAATTGCTTCACCTTGCGCACCCGCACGTGCCGTACGGCCAATGCGGTGCACGTAGTTTTCGGCCACCTCGGGCAGCTCGAAGTTGTAGACATAGCGCACATCCGGAATGTCGATGCCGCGTGCAGCAACGTCCGTTGCAACCAAGACGGTGGCTTCGGCTTTTTTGAACGCATTCAGGGCGCGGTCGCGTTGGTTTTGCGATTTGTTGCCGTGGATTGATACTGCCTCATACCCTTGGGCTACCAAGAATTTCATCAGCTTTTCGCAGCCGTGTTTGGTGCGGCCAAAGACAATCGCTTGATCGCCTTTGTGCTCTGACAGCAGCTCAACCAACTTGTCAGCTTTGTAGGCTTGGGGTTCGTACCAAAGTGATTGCTTGATTTTGTCGGCAGCTTTGCCCGGTGCGCTGACCTGGATTTTCTTGGGGTTGTTTAGGAACGCGCCCGCAAGCTCTTCCATCTGTTTCGACATCGTGGCCGAGAACAACATGGTTTGACGCGGTGTGCCCAACAGCGGTGCGATTTTGCGCAGCGCGTGGATAAAGCCCATATCGAGCATCTGATCCGCTTCATCGAGTACAAGCATCTTGGCGCTGTCCAGATAAACGGCTTTGCGGTCAACAAGGTCCATCAAACGGCCCGGTGTCGCCACCAGAATATCAGTGCCCCGTTGCAGCAGGTTGATCTGTTTGTTGATGGATTGCCCGCCAACGACCGAGTTCACCTTAAGCGGTGTGCCCGCCACATAGATTTTCAGGTTGTCGCAAATCTGGTTCACCAACTCGCGGGTTGGGGCCAGCACGAGTGCCTTGACTGTTTTGGGCATCGGCTTACCGATTTGGTCCATCAGCAGTTCCGCCATTGGCAGGCCAAAAGCAGCAGTTTTGCCCGTACCCGTTTGGGCAAGGCCCATCACGTCGGTACCTTGAAGTACAAGTGGGATAGCCTGCGCCTGAATTGGCGTGGCTTTGTCAAAGCCGGCATCGGCAATGTTTTTCATAAGCTTGGGGTTAAGCCCCAGCATGGTAAAGTCGGTCACAAGATGACCCTTTCACAAAAGCGAAAACGCCCAGACCATATGGCCAAGGGGTGCAACGCACAGGGCGACGAATTGCTGATCCGGAGCCTCATGGCCCAGACCGAATGGCCGCGTCTGAACCCTGCGTGAGGGGATCATGGGGTAAGGCGTCAAAGGGGGGCTTTGCCCACCTGCTCACGCGGCAGGACTTTGACGGTTGGCCCGCATATGGGCGCTCAATGGTCACATGTCAACGATTATTGAGCCAGCGCACTTTCCATATGCTGCAATACAGAGTAAGGCCGCCAAGTCCTTTTTTTCTGGAGAAACAACAATGGGCTATAATATCGTCGTCGTTGGCGCCACTGGTAACGTGGGCCGTGAAATGTTGAACATTTTGGCGGAGCGTCAGTTCCCCGTAGCAAAGATTACCGTGCTTGCCAGCCGCAAATCACTGGGCACGGAAGTAAGCTTTGGCGACAAAACCCTGAAGACCGAAGACCTGGACACCTTCGACTTCACGGGAAGCGACATTGCTCTGTTCGCTGTTGGCTCTGACGCCACCAAGCAATATGCGCCCAAAGCGGCTGCCGCAGGGTGTGTTGTGATCGATAACTCATCGCTTTACCGCTATGATCCGGACATCCCGTTGATCGTGCCGGAAGTGAACCCCCAAGCCGTGCACGGCTATGCAAAGAAGAACATCATCGCCAACCCCAACTGCTCAACCGCGCAGATGGTTGTGGCCCTTAAGCCGCTTCATGATCGTGCCAAGATCAAGCGCGTTGTGGTCAGCACGTACCAGTCGGTTTCTGGTGCAGGCAAAGGCGGCATTGATGAGCTGTGGGATCAGACCAAATCGATCTACAACCCCACTGATGACAAGCCAGCGCGGCAGTTCACCAAGCAGATCGCCTTCAACGTGATCCCGCACATCGACAAGTTCCTTGATAGCGGCGACACTAAAGAAGAGTGGAAGATGGTTGCCGAGACTAAGAAGATTGTCGACAGCAGCATCAAAGTCACCGCGACTTGCGTCCGTGTGCCTGTGTTCGTTGGTCACTCTGAATCGCTGAACATCGAGTTTGAAGACTTCCTTGATGAAGACGAAGCACGCGACATCCTGCGCGAAGCGCCGGGCATCATGGTGATCGATAAGCGCGAAGACGGCGGCTATGTCACGCCGATCGAATGTGTGGGTGATTTCGCAACATTCATCAGCCGCGTGCGCCAAGATACAACTGTTGAGAACGGCCTGAACATGTGGTGCGTCTCTGACAACCTGCGCAAAGGTGCTGCGTTGAACGCGGTACAGATCGCCGAGTTGTTGGGCCGTGAGGTTCTGAAAAAGGGCTAAGCCGCTCTTCACGTTTGAAATACAAAACGCGCGCCGCTTACATACAAAGCGGCGCGCGTTTTCTTTTGTGTAGCGGTCTTTTGTATGTGGGCTAGAAGCGCTCGGCGCGTAGCACGTCACAGTCGCTGACAGTGACAACACCCATGTGGCGATCCACCACTTTGAACGCAGCCGTCAGCAGGTCATCAAGACGCTCGGGACGGATAATGCATACTACTTGGCGCATGCCAGAGCGGCCCAACTGACCGTCCGCAGTCCACCCACCTGAGCGGCCAGAACCACCAAGTACGGGTAGGATCGAATAGCCCTGCACACCAGCGCCATCCAACGCGGCGGTTAAGCGGCGCTCCATTGGTTCTTCGATGATAATTGCAACGCGTTTTGCTTTGTGGGTTTCCATTAAACTGCTCCAGAAAACATTGTGGCCAGTGCCAGATACAAGGGAATACCAACCGTAAGGTTGAAGGGGAATGTGACGCCAAGTGATAGCGTCAAGTAAATTGCCGGATCCGCCTCAGGCACCGCAACCCGCATGGCCGCGGGCACCGCGATGTAGCTGGCAGAAGCGCAAAGCACCATCAACAAGACTATGCCACCCAGTGACAGCCCGATTGCAGCACCCATCGCAAGGCCGATAACGCTTGAGGCCAGTGGCATCACGATGCCGAACGCAAGCAAGCCAAATGTGATCGTGCCTTTGGCTTGGCGCAAGCCGCGTCCCGCGACCAGACCCATGTCCAGCAAGAACAGGCACAGCACACCTTTGAACGGCGCCACGATAAACGGTCCGATTTCGTCCAGCCCTTTTTGACCTGTTGCCATGCCGATGAAGAATGAGCCGACCAACAAAACGATTGAGCCGTTCAGCAAAATTTCGCGCCACAGGCCCGCGTCCATGCGCGCCCCGCCTGAGCCCCGGGAGATCAACCAAAGAGCAGACAAGATCGCAGGTGCTTCCATAACGGCGGCAACCGCAACCATGTAGCCTTCTGATGTGATGCCGCTGCTTTCAAGCACGGAGGTGCCGGCCACAAAAGTCACGATACTGATCGACCCATAGTGTCCAGCCACCGCTGCGGCGTTCACGGTGTCTAACTTGGTAAGCAGGCGCAGTAGGGCGAATGCCAACAAGGGTAGCAGGGCCGATAATACAAAACCTGCTATAAGTGTCATAATGAGAGTGGAGTCTAGGCCATTCTTGGTGACCGCAACGCCGCCCTTAAAGCCGATAGCAAAAAGCAGATATATTGACAGACCCTTGGCCACAGCTTCGGGGATGGTCAATTCTGATCGTGCGAGGGCTGCGAAAAGTCCGAGTGCGAATGACAGAATAATCGGTGACAACAGATTATTCAGCGCGAGCGAAAGTACATTTTCCATTTAAAGCCCTTCTGGTCCAACACGTGTAAAGCCTTGGCCCGGCACAAACGATTCCAGTCGCCCTTCAGCGATGTCCGTCCAAAGGCCATGCAGGCTTAGCCCGCCTGCTTTCACAGCGTCAAGAACAAACGGAAAGCCTTGTAGGTTCTCAAGGCTGATTTCGACTGCCTTCTTCTCCAGGGCTTCTTGGCGGTCATCTGCGTCCTCGATGTGTTTCACATCTTCATAGCCCGAGCGGATGATATCGAGCCACCTGCCAAGGAAGCTGGTTTTTTCCTCAAGGGCGGGGGCGTTGCCGCTACACATTTGTTCACAGCCGGAAATGCCGCCGCAATCGGAATGCCCGACCACAATCAGATGTGCCACTTTGAGATGTGTCACAGCGTATTCAACCGCCGCAGAAGTGCCGTGTGGATCGCCGTCGGGTTCGTACGGGGGCACAAGGTTGGCGATGTTGCGGTGGATGAAAAACTCACCAGGGTCCGCACCGAAAAGTGATGTCACCTGCACGCGACTGTCACAGCATGAGATCACCATCGCGCGTGGATGCTGCCCCACTTCGGCAAGGCGTCGGTGCCAGACTTCGTTGTCGGCATAGATGGTCGCCTTCCAGCCAACGAAACGTTGGACAAGATATTGGGGTAGGGGTTTAGACAGGGGCATCAGGGTTCTCCGCTGCGATATTCTGGGACCGTGATACTTAAAATCTAAGACTTATTCGAGTTATATTTGCGTCTAGGTTTTCGGTGGTCGAAACGATTTGGATACCATTTGCTGGCAGTAACCTGAGTACTCACGCGGGGGTGTGAGACGTAAATTAGGGTGAAATGGTGGAAAAGATAACAAGATTAGACATGCGCGATCGCGCAACCTTGGACCGTGACTGTTTGGCACAGCTTTATGCCGAGCTTGGGCAGCAAGGGGCCGAAGGGATTGTGTGCCGCGCGCTTGAGGAATTGGCAGCCCGCGTGGCCCGTGCCCATCAGCACATGCTTGATGGCGAACATGCTGCATTGATGAAAACCGCAAAAAGCAACGTCAGCATCGCTGAGCAAATTGGCCTTCTTGAACTGTCTACGGCGTGCCTTGCTGTGGTTGACGCCGCACGGGGCGGGGACGGCGTGGCGATTGTGGCCACGGTGACCCGAATGCAGCGCGTGGCCGAGGCATCATTATCCGCAGTCTGGGAAATGCAGGACGTGTCGTTCTGAAGGCGCTGCGCGACTGCTGACACAGATCGGGCGCACATTAAGCTGGGCGCACAGAAGGCACAGAATAGGCGGGTAGGTGCACGCGTGCTCTTGCGGGTGCGCGGCACTAGGGTAGGCTGGCGAGAATTGCACAGCTATCTCAAAAGGATGTTCCCATGTCGCCTAGTTTTTCTGCCGCCACCGATGATGCGATTGCGCTTTATGTTGTTGAGGCCGATCAGCTGGCCGAGTGGATGCAGGGCCTGCCTGAGACTGCGCAATCATGGGCGAAGGCCCAAGGATTTAGTGCGGCTTATGGGCAGGTGATTACTTTCCCAAGCGCGCTGGGC
This sequence comes from Nereida ignava, assembly GCF_047114695.1. Classification (GTDB taxonomy): domain Bacteria; phylum Pseudomonadota; class Alphaproteobacteria; order Rhodobacterales; family Rhodobacteraceae; genus Nereida; species Nereida ignava. The sequence continues at coordinate 1,442,865 of NZ_CP112885.1, read as the reverse complement.
GGTGTGGCATCTGCGGCAGTGGGTGCAGGGACAAAAGCGGATCGTGCGCGCAACCGGTTCTTGTCTGGTGCGTTGCCGTTTGCCTTGCCCGAGGGTGTCTATGCATTGGCCAGCGCACTGGAAGGCCAAGCGGCAGAAACCTTTGCGCTTGGTTGGTTGTTGGGCAGCTACCGGTTTACGCGGTACGCGGATGGGGTGCAGGCCCGTGCGCAGCTTGTTGCGCCAACGGGTGTTGACGCCGCTCGCGTTGAGGCAATTGCCGCTGGTGAATGTTTGACCCGCGATTTGATCAACACGCCAACGGCAGACATGGGGCCCGAACATCTTGAAGCGGCAGCGCGCGAATTGGCCCAAACACATGGCGCGTCGATCAATGTCACCACGGGCTATGCGCTGATTGAGCAGAACTTTCCGATGATCCACGCGGTTGGCCGCGCCAGCGCAAGTGCGCCGCGTTTGATCGATATGAAATGGGGCGATGCAGGACCAAAGCTGACGCTTGTGGGGAAGGGAGTATGCTTTGATACGGGCGGGCTGAATATTAAACCCGGCGGCAGCATGGGCTTGATGAAAAAGGATATGGGCGGCAGTGCGACAGTGCTGGGCCTTGCGCATATGATCATGGCAACGGGCCTGAAGGTGCAGCTTCGGGTGCTGATCCCTGCGGTTGAAAACAGCATCAGCGGCAACGCATTCCGCCCGCAAGATATTCTGACCGCGCGCAACGGGCTGACTGTTGAGATCAATAACACCGATGCAGAAGGCCGTTTGGTATTGGCCGATGCGCTTGCTTTCGCCGATGAAGACAACCCCGATATGATTATTTCTATGGCAACGCTGACGGGGGCTGCACGTGTCGCGGTTGGTCCCGATTTGGCGCCGTTCTTCACGGATGACGACAGTGTTGCGCAGACCCTTAGCCAAGCAGGTAGCCAGGTTGATGATCCGGTTTGGCGCATGCCGTTCTGGGATCCTTACGAGGCGATGATCGAACCGGGGATCGCAGATCTGGATAACGCCCCAAAGGGCGGTTTTGCGGGCGCGATTACGGCAGCTTTATTCCTGCGCCGGTTCGTTGAAAATGCGCCCTATAGCCATTTTGATATCTACGGCTGGCAGCCCTCTGCGGCCCCTGCGCGGCCCAAAGGTGGTGTTGGCCAAGGCGCGCGCGCCCTTCTTGAGGCGCTTCCTAAAATTCTGGGGCTGTAAGCGGTGTTGTGCGTTAATGCCCCAGTGGTCGATCTGCTGCGAAGCCCTGATGGGCGGCGGGACCGACAGCTGTTGATGGGCGATGAGGTGCGATCATTGCAAAGTGGCGACGGGTTTCATTACGTGCAATCGGTTAAGGACAGCTACATCGGTTATGTCGCCGACGGGCTGATTTCGGAGCAGAACGCGCCCACGCATATGGTGGCAAGCCGCGCGACCCATGCCTATAGCACCGAAAGTTTTAAATCATCTGAGCGGTACGCGTTGAGTTTTGGTGCGCGGGTTCAGGTTGTGGATGAGCGCAAGAAGTTCTTTGAAACATCGGTTGGATTTATCCCTAAAAAGCACCTTCGCCCCATTGAGCAGCGCTTTAGCGACCCCGTTACAATTGCGCAGATTTTCTTTGGCACGCCTTACCTTTGGGGCGGTAATTCGAGTGCTGGGGTCGATTGTTCCGGGCTTGTTCAAGCGGCACTTTTGGCGTGCGGTGAGGCGTGTGCGGGCGACAGCGGTGATCAAGAACAAATGATTGGCGGGCAGATAGCGTTGGACGCGCCTTATCTGCGTGGGGACCTTTTGTTCTGGAAAGGGCATGTTGCCATGATGGTTGATGCAGAGACACTGATCCACGCGAATGCGCACCACATGGCAACAGTTTACGAAAGCGTCGCAGCAGCTATCACGCGGATTGAGGTCCAAGGGGACGGGCCGGTCACAACGCGTCGCAGGCTTTGATTGCTCAGGTCACCGCGCGGATTAGCTTACGTTCAAGAACGTGCAAAACGGGCTTAAGCTCGTGGCCGCGTTTCAGGATTTGCCCATCCATTCCAATAACGGAATACATCCCTTGCTTCAGACGTAGCTTGGGGCGCTTTTCAATACGGTAAAGCGGTTGCTCTGCGGTGCGTTTGAACACTGAAAAAATGGCAACATCGCGCATGGCGGAAATGCCGTAGTCGCGCCACTCACCAGCCGCGACCATGCGCCCATAGAGCGACAAGATCATGTTAAGCTCGAGGCGGTGAAACATCACGTCTTGCTCGGTGACGCGGGTGATGGGTGTTGCTGAAGTCATGCCCAACAGTTGCGTCGATGGGGCGGAAAATCAAGGCGGTCACAAAAATGTCTCGCTGTGTTCTTTGTCTCGCCCCTTTGTGCCCCGAAGCTAATGCCCGTGCGGCGTAAACGCGTGCGTGCATGGCAATGGTCCGAGCCCCCACTTTATCCCTTGCCAAGGCCCACGCGTTTACGTCGACAACTTTGGTTATTAGCACCCTAACGATATGTTTTAGTTACCCCGTAACAACCTATTGCGCATTGCATTGGGCCGCTTGGCGGGCCTAGTGTCAGGGCGAATAAGCAATGATCGGAGAGTTGGATTATGCGTACGCGTGCTGCAGTAGCAACCCAAGCGGGCAAGCCCTTGGAAGTGATGGAAGTAAACTTGGCGGGCCCACGGTCCGGCGAGGTTGTGGTTGAAATCAAGGCCACTGGCATTTGTCACACAGATGAATTTACTCTGTCTGGTGCCGATCCAGAGGGGCTGTTCCCCGCGATTTTGGGCCATGAAGGGGCGGGCGTTGTTGTGGACGTGGGTCCTGATGTGACTTCGCTTAAGAAGGGCGATCACGTGATCCCGCTTTACACACCCGAATGCCGGACGTGCGAATATTGCCTCAACCCCAAGACTAACTTGTGCCAGTCTATTCGCAGCACCCAAGGTCAGGGCCTTATGCCCGATGGAACCAGTCGTTTTACAACGCTCGATGGTGATCCTATTTTTCACTACATGGGCTGTTCGACCTTCGCCAACCACACGGTTGTGCCTGAAATTGCACTGGCCAAAGTACGCAAAGACGCACCGTTCGATAAGATTTGCTACATTGGTTGCGGTGTCACAACGGGCATTGGTGCGGTCATTAACACGGCGAAGGCCGAGATTGGCAGCCGCGCGATTGTCTTTGGGTTGGGCGGCATTGGCCTTAACGTGATCCAAGGGCTGCGGCTTGCAGGTGCGGATCAGATTGTGGGCGTTGATATCAACCCCAGCAAAGTTGAGATGGCCACGCGTTTTGGGATGACTGACTTTGTGAACCCCAAAGAAGTCGATGGTGATTTGGTGGCCTATCTTGTGGCGCTGACCAAGGGCGGCGCGGACTACACGTTTGATGCAACAGGCAACGTGGACGTAATGCGTACTGCGTTGGAATCTGCACACAAAGGATGGGGCGAAAGCATCATCATTGGTGTCGCGCCCGCCGGTGCAGAAATCAGCACCCGTCCGTTCCAATTGGTGACAGGCCGGTCATGGCGCGGTACGGCCTTTGGCGGCGCACGCGGTCGTACAGATGTGCCGCAGATCGTTGATTGGTACATGGACGGTAAAATCGAGATCGATCCAATGATCACGCACACAATGGGGCTTGATGACATTAACCACGGGTTTGACCTGATGCATCAGGGCAAGTCGATCCGTTCTGTTGTGGTGTATTAAGCGCTGCGTCTACGCGCCGTAGCGTGACAAAAACAGATCGACCGCGGCAGTTGCAATGCGGTCGATCTCTTCTTCGGTAAACCCGTCTTGGATGCCGAATATCAGTTTTTCGTGCAGGTCCGCTTTGCACAATTGCGGTAGTTGGTCCGCGGCCATGTCAATGTCGTCAATCACCAGATCACCCTTGGCAATCGCCGCGTTGAGATACGTGATCAACCGCTTGCGCGCTTCCATTGGACCATTGAGGTAAAACGCGCGTCCCAGTTCGGGAAAGCGACTGCTTTCAGCGACGGCAATGCGAAAGACATTCACGCCGAAATCCGAATAAAAGAACCGCATCATGGATTTACACGCTTTGCGCAGCACATCACGCGGCGGCAGCGCCATGTTGATTTCATCAAGTGCTGCGTCTGCTTGGCGGGTGCATTCGGTCCGCGCAACTTCCATGAACAGAACGCGCTTATCGGTGAAGTAGCTGTATAAAGTAGCCTTGGAGACTTTGGCTTCGCGGGCGATGTCGTCCACGCTAGCGCCGTCAAAGCCATCGCGCATGAACACACGTGTTGCGCCGTCGATCACTTGATCAAACTTGCGACCCTTTTTGATGACCGGCAGTTCGGCGTTCATGAAACCCACCCAAGCGATAAATTCAGAAGCTAATACATAAACTGGTTCGTTTAGTTTGTCCAAGCAGACATTTGGGAGAACGCTGCTCTTCCCCGCTCGGTCGTTGCGTGCTAGCGATTTGATATGGTGGATATATTTCTGAAAACTTTACCCTTTTTCGCGTTGATCGCACTTGGGTATGGCGCGGCGCGGCGGGGGTTCTTTCCGCCTGAGGCCACGGGATATCTAACCAAGTTCGTCTTTTACTTCGCCCTATCGGCCATGCTGTTCCGCTTTTCGGCCAACCTTAGCCTTGCGGAAGTCATCGATTGGCCGCTTGTGTGGGCATATCTTCTGGGCTCGCTCGCGGTCTATTTGTTGGCAACTGTTGTGGCCTTGGTGCGCAAGCGTGGCATCCTTGAAGGGGCGGTTGAGGCGCAATGCGCCGTTATCGGCAACGTTGGTTTCTTGGGTATTCCAATGTTGATTTTGCTGTTGGGAGAGCGTTCCGTTGGGCCTGTGATGTTGGTGTTGGCGGTTGATCTAATTGTGTTTGGATCGCTGATCGTCATTTTGATCACAGGTGCACGTGATGGGCGGATGTCGCTTGGAATTTTGCGCAGTATTGCCATTGGTCTTGTGAAAAACCCGATGATTGTATCCATCGTTTTGGGGCTGTGTTGGTCCGCAACGGATCAGCCACTGCCGGCACCCGTGAACGAATTTCTGGGCATCTTGGGGGCAGCGGCCACGCCTGGCGCGCTCTTTGCGATTGGGGCATCCTTGGCGGATAAATCTGCCGAACGGATCAGTGTCGCGGGTTGGTTAACTTTCTGTAAACTTGTCCTGCACCCCGTCGCAGTAGGCGCGCTTGCCCTGTTTGTCTTTACGGTCGATCCGTATTCGGCGGCTGTGATGATCGCGACAGCGGCGCTTCCGGTGGCGGGCAATGTGTACATCATCGCGCGGCATTATGATGTCGCACCATCGCGGGCTTCGGCCAGTATTTTTGTCTCAACCGTGGTTTCCGTGGTCAGCCTTTCAGTGGTGATCGCGTGGGTTACGAAAACTCTTTTGTGAGGAATTGCTGTGTTAAAAATAATCTCTGAAAACCGTGCATTCGATGGCGTGCAACGTGTGTATTCACACCGTTCTGAGGCGTGCGATTGCGACATGACATTTGGGCTTTATCTGCCCGCAGAGGCCGCGTTTGGCCCTGTGCCTTTGCTGACATATTTGTCGGGTCTGACATGCACCCATGCCAACGCTATGGAGAAATCTGGTGCGCAAAGATGGGCCGCTGAGGAAGGCATTGCGGTACTTTTCCCTGATACGTCGCCCCGCGGCGAGGGCGTGCCAGATGACGAGGCATATGACCTTGGCCAAGGGGCGGGCTTTTACGTGAATGCGCAAAACGCACCATGGTCATCGCACTTCAAGATGTGGGATTATATCACCAAGGATTTGCACAGCGCTTTGGCTGAACTGCCTGTTGATCTTGAGCGTCAGAGCATCACGGGTCACTCCATGGGTGGGCACGGCGCGTTGACCTTGGCGATGCATATGCCCGAGCGTTACCGCGCCGTTTCGGCGTTTGCCCCGATTGCCAACCCAACCCAAAGCGACTGGGGCACAAAGCAGCTTGGTGCGTATTTGCCGCAAACCGAATGGGCCAATCACGATGCCAGTTTACTGATGGCTGACCGTGGGTTTGCCGGTCCTGTGTTGATTGACCAAGGCACCGACGATCAGTTTCTTGATTTGCTGCGTCCTGAAAGCCTTGCCCACGCGATGACAGCGCGCCGCCAAGCCGGCGAATTTCGGATGCAGAAAGGGTACGATCACAGTTATTACTTTGTCTCGACGTTTATGGCCGATCACATCGCCTTTCACGCAGAGGCGCTGCACGGGTGATTTACGTTGATGCAGATGCCTGTCCGGTCAAAGCCGAGGCAGAGCGCGTAGCGACGCGGCACGGGCTTACCCTTTTCGTGGTAAGCAATGGTGGACTGCGCCCATCGCAGAACCCGTTGGTTGAAAATATCATCGTGCCCGACGGACCGGATGTTGCGGATATGTGGATCGCAGATCGCGCCAAAGCCGGTGACGTGGTGATCACGGGTGACATTCCGCTGGCGGCGAAATGCGTAGAGGCAGGGGCCCGCGTGATTAAGCATAACGGCGAAATTCTGGACGCGCGCAATATCGGACAGGTTTTGGCGACGCGGGATTTGATGCAGGATTTGCGTAGTGCGGACCCGTTTCGCCAAGGGGGCGGACGACCGTTTTCCAAGGCCGACAGATCGCGATTTTTAGACGGGCTTGAGCGCGTGGTGCGCTTTGCCAAATCAGACGCAGAAAAAGGAACAGCACCATGAGTGTTCAGGCAGTGGTTTTTGACATCGGCAACGTGCTTCTTGAATGGCACCCGGAACGCTTTTTCGACAGTGTAATTGGGCAGGAGCGCCGCGAAGCGATGTTTGCGGAAGTAGATTTGCACGGGATGAACGACCGTGTTGACCGCGGCGAGGGCTTTCGCGATGTGATCTATGCGCAGGCGGAACAAACGCCGCAGTGGCGTGATGAAATCCGCATTTGGCATGATCGCTGGATCGAGATGGCCGCGCCGGTGATTGAGCATTCCGTCCGCTTGCAAACCGCATTGCGTGCCAAAGGGGTTCCAGTTTTCTCGCTGACCAACTTCGGTATTGAGAGTTTCGCTTACGCGCAAACCCATTATCCGTTTTTGACGAATTTTGATCGCCAATACGTCAGCGGTCACATGCGCTGTATCAAGCCAGAACCGCAGATTTATCAGATGATGGAAGATGACTGTGGTGTGGCGCCTGAAGGATTGCTCTTTACGGATGACCGCGCTGATAACATCGCAATGGCGGCCTCACGTGGATGGCAAACGCATCTGTTTGAAGGGCCGCAAGGATGGGCCGATCGGTTGGTGGCCGAAGGCTTGTTGAGCGCCGAGGAGGCCGCTTAGCTAAGCGGCCTTAGCTTGCCACGGCAGCTGGTAACGGACGCTCTTTGATGGGCAGATGTACGATTGCGCTGAACGCACCCACACCCACGCCGACCCACCAGACCATGTTATAATCGCCGTAGATGTCATACATTTTACCGCCCAGCCAAACGCCAAGAAAGCTGCCCAATTGGTGGCTGAAAAAGACGATGCCATAGAGCGTGCCCATGTAGCGCAGGCCGTAAATATGCGCGACAAGGCCGCTGGTCAGGGGCACTGTGGCTAGCCATAATGAGCCCATCGCAAGCGAGAACACGATCACTGTTGTGGGCGTGATCGGCATCAGGATAAACACGGCCGCCACGAGTGTCCGGCCTGTATAGATGCCCGCCAGTAGGTATTTCTTGGAGTAACGTTTGCCTGCCCAACCGGCCAAAAGGGTGCCCGCAATGTTGGCTGCACCGATCAGCGCGATGGCCATGGCGCCCAGTGCGCTGGTGGTGGTGATGCCCATGTTATGCAGGACGCCGCCCGCCAAAATGGGGCCGCACATTTCGGTAATCATTGCGGGGAAGTGCGCGGTGATGAAGGCAAGCTGATAGCCGCAGGAAAAGAACCCAAGGAAGATGAGTGAATAGGACGGGTCTTTAAAGGCCTTAATCAGGATTTGGCCCATCGACTCTTCCAGCTCGGCTTTGCTGGCGGGCGCGGCCGTGTTCATCAAAGGTAGGCACAAGAGCGTGCTGATGATCAGACTCGCAAAGACGATAAAGACCATTTGCCATGACATGATTGTCAAAAGCGCCTCGGCGACAGGGGCCCCAAAGATTTGGCCTGCGCTACCGGCTGCGGTGGCGATGGCAAGCGCCATTGAGCGGTTTTCATCACTCGCGGCACGCCCAACAACGGCCAGAATGACGCCAAAACCTGTCCCCGCGATGCCAAAGCCCACCAGCCATGCATAGGCTTGGTGGCCCAAGGGCGTGATGGCTTGTGATGATAGCAAAAGGCCAATTGCATAGGTCAGCGCGCCCAGAATAATGGCTTTGCGGTCTGTCAGCTTTTCAGCGATGGCCCCAAAGATCGGCTGGCCAATGCCCCACGCAAGGTTCTGAATGGCGATCGCAAGCGAAAATTCTGTGCGCAGCCAGCCGAATTCCTCTGCGATGGGAATTTGGAACACGCCAAAACTTGCTCGGATCGCAAAGCTGACCATGATGATGATGCAGCCCGCAACGAGGACCGGCGTAATGAGAGGCGCGCTTGATGTTTTCATCCCGCTTAGATGGCGCAGGTTCAATGACCGGTCAATTCTTATTGTACATATGTCATTGAACGTTAGCGTTTTCGTCCATTGCACCGTTGATGTCTGCCAGAGCGGTGCTGAGAACTGTGGCCCATTCACCGATGATGGGGATGAAATCAATCTGGCTAAGCAAATAAACAAGCACAGAAACCAGCAGCGTGGCCCCAATGACGGACCCTAAACCAAAGGCCAGTCCGCGCGCAAAATTGAACGCAAGCATCTTGGGCACAGAGTTGTGCATCGTCACAAAGCGGTGGCCGTTCAGTTTAGCGACCTCGGCGGCCAGTTTTTTGATGTCTTGATCCATCTCGAAATCATGCGTCTTTTTCTGGTATTTGTAAAACTGAACGACTAGGCAAACGTTATGGTTCCATCCGAGATTTATACCGCCCGCGTTGCCGCCGGAGAGCTGACGCCAGATGACGCGCAAACCGCTGTGCTGCCGGAATTTGACCGCATTGCCAACGAGCTGGCAAAGCCCGTAAAGCGCGGCTTTTTCCGCCGTGCCCCTGACCCGATACAGGGCCTTTATCTGTGGGGTGGTGTTGGGCGTGGCAAGTCGATGCTGATGGATTTGTTTGTCAGCGGGCTAAGCGTGCCTGCGCGGCGGGTCCATTTTCACGCCTTCATGCAAGAAATCCACGAGGCCATTCACAAAGCACGTGCGCGCGGTGTTGATGATCCGATCAAGCCTGTGGCGGATGCCATTTCTGACAGTGTGCGGTGTTTGGCGTTTGATGAAATGCAGATTACAGACATCACCGATGCGATGATTGTCGGGCGTCTGTTTGAGCAACTTTTCGCGGCGGGTGTGGTTGTTGTGACCACCTCAAACCGAGTGCCGGATGATCTGTATAAACATGGGCTGAACCGTGATTTGTTTGTGCCGTTCATCGGGCTTTTGAAAGATAAAATGGTGGTGCATGAATTGGCGTCACCTACGGATTACCGCCAAGACCGCCTTGCGGGGTCGGATGTTTATTTTACCCCCGTTGATCAACAGGCGCGCGCTGCAATGGATGCAGCTTGGGCCGCACTTGCGGACGGTGACGGCGCGCCGCTTACGTTGCGCGTGAAGGGTCATGACCTGCTGATACCGCGATTTCACAATGGTGTGGCGCGGGCCAAGTTTTTTGATCTGTGCGGCAAGCACCTTGGGGCGGCGGATTATTTGATGTTGGCTGATACTGCGAAGGTTTTGCTGTTGGATGATGTGCCGCGATTGGGGCGGTCAAATTTCAACGAAGCCAAGCGGTTTGTGACGCTGATTGATGCGCTTTATGAGGCGGGCACGCGTCTGATTTGTTCGGCTGCGGCGGCGCCTGAGTTGCTGTATGTTGAAGGCGAGGGGACTTTTGAGTTTGAGCGCACCGCAAGCCGATTGCGCGAAATGCAATCTGCGGATTGGGGTCTGTAGACGGTCTGTAAATCCTGCTGAGCAAAAAAAGGGGCCCCGAAGGACCCCTTGTAAGTTTTGCTCAATGGCTTGGAGATGCCTGCTTTTTTTATACGTTTGGGATGCGCAACTTTTGCCCGATGAAAATGCGATCGGGCGTTGTGAGTTTGTCACGGTTGGCATCGAAGATTGTTTGGTAATCGGTGGTGGAGCCGTAAAACTTCAGCGCGATATAGGCCAAGCTATCGCCTGAGGCGACGGTGTAGACGCGGTTGCCATTTTCAACGCGCGCAATGGGGCGCGAGGCTTCGGCTGCGCGGCGTTGCAATTCGGCGGCGGCGGCTGTTTCACCTTTGGCGACCAATGCTTTTTGCACAACGTTGAACAATACGGCCGTTGGATTAACTTCGCCGCCGGTTGTGCCAAGCTCTTTGGGCAGCACTAAAACCCCGTTAGACACAGCCGCAGAGATCAGGTTTTGCGCGTCTGTTACCGCACTTGGCGCGTTGGTTGAATTAAGCTTGAGGCGGTTATTCTCATCTTCGTCAATCGAGTAGAGGCCCGCCACGATGCCTTCTTCCAGCATGCGCAGTTTGTTGGCGTTCAAGATATCCACGGCCTCTTGGACTTTGCGGGCTTTTTCTTCCGCAATGGCTTCGGCTGTTTGCGCGGGCGCGGGGCTAAGCGATGCGTTGACTGCCGATTGTACGTTCAAGCTGTTGAGTGTTTCGCTTGTGTTGCGTGTGACTTCTGGCTTCAGCGGCAACCCCGATGATGCGGATGCGACTTGTGCCGTGATCGTTGGTTCGCTGGTCATTTTGACGACCTGATACGTCAGCGCACCACCAACAACGAAAGAGAAACCGCTGATAGCAAGCACAAGGGGAAGCGTCTTTTTGGGGGTACTGGTCATGGGCTCAACTTTCACGATGGTGTCTCCTGAGTAGTCAGGCCGAGAGCTGTCCAGACTTGCATGCCGCCTCGGTAATATTTGACTTTTTCTGCTGGGTATCCGCTGTCCAAAAGGGTGCTGATAAGCCTTTGCGCGTCTGTGGTCCCCGGACCTGCGTCAACGATCACCAGCTCAACTGCGCCGCTGAAGTTGGACACGCCTGCGGCTGTTTTGGCACCAAGCGCGCGCAGGATATCAACACGGTAGGGGTTGTCGGCGGCCATTGTGGGCACCGGCACACTGACAGATGCAGGAATAAAGCCAACTGCGCGTTGTTCAGGCATGCGGGCATCAAGGATAAGCCCTGATCCCGTTGCAACCTGTTCGGTCATGAAGCTCATCACGTCCAACTCGCCGATGGTGGTGACGCCTTCGGCTGCGGACATAGGTGATAGGCAACTGCCCTCACATGACAGACTTGGTCGCGCGAAGGCGACTAGCTTGTTCACGTTGACCTGAGCGGCGCGCGTGATGGTGAAAGCCTCGCCGTTAAAGCGAAACGAGGTTTCATTTCCGGCTTGTTGTGCTTGGGCGACCAAAGCGGACGCCGACAAAATACCAACTAAAGCCCCTGAAAATAGGCTACGAATCATTAACAAGTCCCCCAGCAGGACAATATTCACCCACATGTTGTGGCGTGGGGCTGGCAGGCCCATGAATATCGCTACTGCCTCCACATATAGAGACAGAACGAATCAGTAGTCAAAGGATTTTCGAATCACTCTTTTGATTTTCTGTGGCGGCTGGTGTGGTGTTGGCCTCAGCCGTTGCTGCGTAAAATGGCCCCAGCAAGGTAAAGCGACCCGCAGATCAAGATGCGTGCATCGGGTTCGGAGGCGGTTATGTTCTCAATCGCTGTTTGCACATTGGATGCAATTTCTGATTGAAAACCAACACGTTGCGCTGCATCAGCAGTAGTTTGTGCAGGCAGGGTGTTTACTTCATCGGGAATGTCGACCGCAGTCAGGCTTTGGGCAACTGTCGCCAACGGGGCGAGGTATCCATCGATGTCCTTTGTGTTCAACATACCGCAAATCAGATGCGTTGAACGGTTCGGCAGTGTCTTGATTAGGTCGGCCATCGCGCGCCCCGCGGCAGGGTTGTGCCCACCATCAAGCCAAAGTTCTGCGCGCCCGGCAGCCTCTACCAGCGGACCAGTTTTGAGGCGCTGCATCCGCGCAGGCCAGCTTACGTTTTCCATTGCTGCGGCGCAGGCATCTTCACCAAAACCAAGGTAGCGAAGCGCCATCAATGCGGCACCTGCGTTCTGCACTTGGTGTGCGCCGGGCAGGGCGGGCATTGGCAGGTCGAGCAGTCCGCTTTCATCTTGAAAAATGAGGCGACCGCGCTCTGTGGAGACGTGCCAGTGTTGGCCGTGTACCAGCATGGGCGCGCCAAGGCTGTTTGCCTTGGCCTCAATCACATCAAGGGCCTCATCATGCTGAGGGCCAACAATAACAGGCACACCGCGCTTGATGATGCCTGCTTTTTCACCTGCGATGGCACCCAAAGTGTCCCCAAGAAATTGCTGATGATCCAAGTCAACGGGCGTGATGATCGACAGCGCGGGGTCCATCACATTGGTTGCATCAAGCCGCCCACCAAGGCCAACTTCAAGCAACGTATAATCTGCTTTTGTGCGTGAAAAAGCCAGCAGGGCCGCAACAGTCGTGATCTCGAAATAGGTAATATTCGCGCCGTTGTTGGCGGTGTAGCAATCGTCAAGAACTTGGGTCAGGGCGTCTTCTGTGATCAGCTCGCCCGCAAGGCGGATGCGTTCATGAAAGCGCGCCAGATGCGGTGATGTGTAGGCGTGCACGGATTTACCCGCGCCCTCAAGCCCCGCGCGGATCATCGCTTGGGTTGAGCCTTTGCCGTTGGTGCCAGCCAGATGAATGACAGGCGGCATGCGTTTTTGCGGATTATCAAGCGCGCTCAACAGCGCCCAAACACGGTCCAGCGTCAGATCGATGATCTTTGGGTGCAGCGCCATCATCCGTTGCAGGATGACGTCCGATGTATCGGCTGTCATTTCGCGTCTGTGATTTCTGGTTGTTCCGCAGGGGCAGGCAGATCGCCGTGGATTGCGGGTTTGTCTTTCATCATCATGCGGATGATGGTCACCAGTTCCGACTTTAGCTTTGAGCGGTGTGTCACGCGGTCAAGCATGCCGTGCTCAAGCAAATATTCGGCCCGTTGAAAGCCTTCGGGCAGTTTTTCGCGGATGGTTTGCTCAATCACGCGGGGTCCGGCAAAGCAAATCAGGGCGTTTGGTTCGGCAATATGCACATCGCCCAGCATGGCGTATGAGGCGGTCACACCACCAGTCGTTGGGTGGGTAAGAACAACGATGTAGGGCAGGTTTGCTTCTTTGAGCATTTCAACCGCTACTGTTGTGCGCGGCATTTGCATCAAAGACAAAATGCCTTCCTGCATCCGTGCGCCACCAGCGGCAGAGAACAGGACGAGGGGGCGCTTTAGCTTTACGGCGCGTTCGGCCGCCGCGATAATTGCGTTGCCCACATACATGCCCATTGAGCCAGCCATGAACGAGAAATCCTGACAGGCGGCAACGATAGGTGTGCGCAGGATTTCACCCTCTGCCACCAGCATCGCTTCTTTTTCGCCCGTTGATTTGACGGCAGCCTTCATGCGGTCGGGATAGCGCTTCTGGTCCTTAAACCCGAGCGGGTCAGCAAGTGGTTCAGGCACCGCTACGTCCAGATATACGCCACCGTCGAACAACGCTTGGAAGCGGTCGCGCGCGGTGATCGCCATGTGGTGATCACATTGCGTGCAGACGTTCAGATTTTCCGTCAGCTCACGGTGAAACAGCATAGTGCCGCATTCAGAGCATTTCTGCCAAAGGTTCTCGGGAACCTCACGGCGTGAAAAGATGGAATTAATCGTCGGACGGACGTAATTGGAAATCCAGTTCATAGAAAGCCCCTGCTACCTTCATTTCCCAGATAAGCCCGTGGATCAGGAAATGCAATCAGGCGCGTATCGCCCAACGGGCCGTGACCCACGCAAGCCCCATCGCGACCAGATCAAGCCAGATATAGCTCATCAATTCAGGATCATCGGCGCGGTAGGGAAGGGTGAAAAGCGCAAGTCCTGACAAAACGCCCGGAAGGCCCACGATAAGAAGCGCGCTGAGGTTGTTGAGCAAATGCAGGGCGATCGCAGGGGCAAGAGTGCCAGAGCGAGCCGTCAAATCAGCAGCGATCACACCAAATAGCACAGCCCACAGCGTAATTATCCATGCGTTTCCGCCGTTTGTTGCAGGGTCATGATGCAGCAGGCCGAACGCAATTGAGGGCAATAGCATCCAGATGATCGGGCTTTTGAAACGTGCGGCAAGCTGGCTTTGCAAGTAGCCCCGAAAGACCAGTTCCTCTGCGCTGACTTGAACCAGCGTCAGCGCGATGGCCGGGATCAAGAAAGCGGCCCATTTTAGTACTGGATACTGCTGGTTTAGCTCGCTCAATATGTCCCAAGGTGGCATGAACATTAGCGCGACCATCAAGATGAACAAAAAGCCCGCGCTTCGTTTGAAGTGTCTTTGGAACATTTCTTGGGGACCCAAGACGCTGACAAAGCTGCGGCCATGCAGCTTAAGTGCAGCCCATGTGCCCAAAATCATAAATGAGAAGGTACTAAGCAACAGCATCATGCCGAATGGTGTGGTGCCATTCATGGTGTTGAGCAGGACTGTCTGTGACGGGCTAAGAAACGTCATAACCGCAAAAAATGCTGAAATTCCAGCGAAGTAGATGGCCCCGATAAGGATTGTGCCCAATGCGATGCGCCAAATTTGTGGCTGTGGGCGGGCGGGGGCAATCATGGCTTTGAAAAACGGGTATGACATTTAGACACCTTTGATGCGTTCACACTTGTGGATCACTTAGCCCTGCCTTATCCAGTTTTCCAATGAATTTAGGGAGTTGAGCAATGACGAAGGTCGACAAATCCAAGCTGCCAAGCCGCTATGTGACAGAGGGGCCATCGCGCGCACCTCACCGGTCGTATTATTATGCGATGGGCCTGACAGAAGAAGAAATCGCACAACCGCTGGTTGGTGTTGCGACCTGCTGGAACGAAGCAGCGCCGTGCAACATCTCATTGAACCGTCAGGCGCAGGCCGTGAAGCTGGGCGTGAAGTCCGCCATGGGTACACCGCGCGAGTTCACAACCATTACGGTCACCGACGGTATTGCGATGGGCCACGAAGGCATGCGTTCTTCACTGGCGTCACGCGAGGCGATTGCGGACACGGTTGAATTGACGATGCGCGGTCACTGCTATGACGCGATTGTTGGTCTTGCGGGCTGTGATAAGTCCTTGCCCGGTATGATGATGGCGATGGTGCGTTTGAACACGCCGTCTGTCTTTATTTACGGTGGTTCGATCCTTCCGGGTCGCCTTGAGGGTAAAGACGTTACAGTTCAGGACGTGTTCGAAGCGGTGGGTCAGCACCAAGCGGGCAACATGAGTGACGAAGCACTGCGCACGCTTGAGCGCGTTGCATGCCCGTCTGCTGGCGCGTGTGGCGGTCAGTTCACAGCGAACACTATGGCGTGTGTGTCCGAGGCGATTGGTCTTGCGCTGCCAAACTCGGCTGGTGCGCCTGCCCCTTACGAGAGCCGTGACCAATACGGCGTTGCTTCTGGTGAAGCGGTGATGCGTTTGATCGAAAAGAATATCCGTGCGCGTGATATCGTGACGCTGGAAAGCCTGCAAAACGCTGCGCGCGTTGTGGCCTGTACCGGTGGGTCAACCAACGCTGGCCTGCACTTGCCAGCAATTGCCCACGAAGCGGGTATTGATTTCGACCTTGATGACGTGTGCGAAATTTTCCGTGATACGCCTTACTTCGTCGATCTTAAGCCCGGCGGTCAGTATGTTGCGAAAGACCTTTATGAGGCTGGTGGTGTACCAGTGGTCATGAAGGAGCTGCGTAAAGCAGGTCTGATGCACGAAGACTGCATGACCGTTACTGGCTACTCAATTGGCGAAGAGTTGGACAAGGTGTCGCTGGAAGCAGACGGTCGCGTGATCTACCCGATTGAAACACCGATTACCAAAACCGGTGGTGTTGTGGGCCTTAAGGGTAACCTCGCGCCAGAAGGTGCTATCGTGAAAGTTGCGGGCATGGGTGAGGAAGAGCAGTCGTTCACCGGTCCTGCGCGTGTGTTTGAATGTGAAGAAGACGCATTTGAGGCTGTAAAGCAGCGCGCCTACGAAGAGGGCGAAGTGCTTGTCATCCGCAACGAAGGCCCTGCTGGTGGTCCGGGGATGCGCGAAATGCTGTCCACGACTGCGGCGCTTTCTGGTCAGGGTATGGGTAAGAAAGTTGCTCTTATCACTGATGGTCGCTTCTCAGGCGCGACACGAGGTTTCTGCGTGGGTCACGTTGGTCCAGAGGCGGCACATGGTGGCCCGATTGGTATGCTGAAAGATGGTGATATGATTACCATCAACGCCATCAACGGTGAATTGTCTGTCGATTTGACGGATGATGAGCTGGCGGCACGTCGTGCGGAATGGGCAGGTCCGAAAGAAACTTTGTACGCCAGTGGCGCTCTTTATAAGTACGCACAGCTTGTTGGCTCAACACGGCTCGGGGCGGTTACGCACCCAGGGGCCAAAGCGGAGCGTCATGTATACATGGATCTCTAAAGCCATTGTCGGGCTGCTGGTGATTTCACTGGCAGCCTGCGCCTCGCTTGAGGGGGCGTTGCCAAGTTTCTCTGGGTTGTCCCTAGCCGGATCAAAGACAGAGCGCGTTGGCTCCCTCAAGATTGTACTCCCTGCGGATTACTGCCCTGACACCTCAAGCAGTAAAGACCGGTTTAGCGTAGTGTTGCCCTGTAAGGCATTGAGTAATGAGGTTGACGATTGGCCCAGTTATATCGCCGTGTTCACAACGTCAGTGGGCGAGAAAGCTCCGACTTATGGTCTGGGTCGTGCCAATGCCATTGAGGCCGCGTTGCGCTCAACCGAAGGACGTACGGCGATAAGCCGGTCGGGTAATCCGCGCAGTGTTGATGTGTTGGGTATTTGGCCCCAGTCCGAGGCGCTTTATGTGCGCATCAAAGACACAAGCACCACCCCGTTTGGCCGCGGCTACACGGAGCATTGGCGTGCCTTGAGCGTTGTAGGCGGGCAATCGGTAGTCGTGACTGTTGGGGGGTATGGCAAAAACCAGCTGTCCGAGCCTGATGGTCTGCGTGTTTTGCAGCGTTTCGTAAAGCGTATGAAAGACGCTAACCCGTAAGGCGCCACGCCAGTTTTAGGCGGCAAAAGAAATTCCCGTAGCGGGCTTCGCGCTTGGTGGGATTTCGTTTACGGTTTTTGGGTAATCAGTGATCAGTTCATTTTGGGAATAACTAGTGAAACTATCGGCCTCACTTTGGAATGCAGCATTAAACCGCCGTGTCTTGCGCAAATGGCGCGAGGCGGCTGTGTCTGCGGCAGATGCCCCATTGTCTGCGCTGCGCGCGCAACGGCAAACTGCGCGTGAGTTGAAACGCCATTTGGATCAGTTCGCGTTTGTGGCGGATGGCCGGTTGGCGCTTCCGTTGATTGGTGCGCAGGCCATGCAAGTCCCCCCCGATAGTGATTGGTCATGGCGCCCAGAAATATGGCGGGGCCCACAGGCGCGTAGCGGCATTGCAGCGGTGCAAAACAAAACCCGTTTTGGCAATGAAGCGACGATTTTCCATGACTGCGTCACTTCAGAGTTGGCCGTTCGGCAGTTGCGAAACCAGCGTGCAACGGATTTGTCGCCCTACGGGTTGCGGCTTGATGTATTTCACTTTGATGGCAGCTTTTTGTCTGTGGTGATTGATCTGCCCAAAGCCAGTGTTGATGGCCTAAGGCGGCGGCATATCATCCGGATGGATGCCCAAGTTGAGATGGAGAAACCGCTTGAGATATTTGCGCGGCTCAACATCAAGCACGGGCCAAACACGGATCAGATTGTACGCGAGTTGCCCTTGAACGGCTCTGACATATTTGTCGAATTTGATCTGGCATATACCAAGATGAACGAAAAGCGGGTGGAGAGAATGTGGGTCGATCTCATTTTTGAAGATCCCCAAATGAACGAAATTGTTGTGCGCGACCTGACGTTCAGCCGCCAACCGCGCGCTGAGTTTTGATTGGGTAAGGGACGGAGTATTTTGACATGTCGAAAATGAAACTTACCAAAACCCGTCTGCAAGGCGCTGTGTGGGAGGGGCTTTTGTGGGCCGATGATGCAGAGCCAGTCGTTGAGGTAATATATATGCAGCGTCCAATTAAGGATGTGCAGTTGCAGCCCACGCAAATGGCGGGTGAATATGCGCTGCGCATTTCATTACCCCATCAAATGATGTCGGACGGCGTGCATACGGCACTGATTACAGATGGTGCTGCTGGCAATATTCTAGAACGGATAACTGTCATGGCAGGTGATGCCTTGGCCGAGGATATTCGCGCCGAAATGGATTTGCTGCGTGCGGAGTTAGATTTGTTGAAACAGGCGTTTCGCCGCCACTGTGTGGAAACGCAGTAGCAACGCAGGGTGGCACATTGCCCCTAACGCCACGTCGGGGGTGACAGGCGGGGCCGCGAATGTATGGTTGACCTGCACGTAAAGAGAGGCATCCGTATTATGAGCACCTATCCGCATTTGTTAGCTCCGCTTGATCTGGGTTTTACCACGCTAAAAAATCGCGTGCTGATGGGGTCGATGCATACTGGCCTTGAAGAAACCAAAGATTGGAACCGCGTTGCGGAGTTTTACGCAGAGCGTGCGCGTGGCGAAGTTGGGTTGATGGTGACTGGCGGCATGGCGCCCAACCGCGAAGGCGGTGTGTTTCCCGGTGCAGCGGGTCTTTTCAATGATGATGACATCGCCAATCACAAGATCGTCACAGACCGCGTGCATGATGCGGGCGGTAAAATTGCAATGCAAATTCTGCATGCAGGTCGTTATGCCTATTCGCCGGAATGCGTTGGCCCGTCTGCGGTGAAGTCGCCCATTTCGCCTTTTGCACCCAAGGAACTGGACGCGGAGGGTATCGAAAAACAGATCAGTGATATCGTGACGGCCGCAACGCGCGCACGCCAAGCGGGGTATGACGGCGTTGAGATCATGGGGTCCGAGGGGTATTTTCTGAACCAGTTCTTGGTCACGCACACAAATCGCCGCACAGATGAATGGGGCGGCAGTTATGAAAACCGCATGCGCCTGCCCGTTGAGGTGGTGCGCCGTACCCGTGAGGCCGTTGGACCTAATTTCATTTTGATCTACCGGCTGTCGATGATTGATCTCATCCCCAACGGCTCAACATGGGATGAAGTTGTGATGCTGGCCAAAGCTGTTGAAGCGGCAGGTGCGACTATCTTGAACACAGGCATCGGCTGGCACGAAGCACGTATTCCTACCATTGCCACGTCTGTTCCGCGCGCGGCCTTTAGCTGGGTCACTGAAAAGCTGATGGGCAGTGTCCAAATTCCTGTCATTACGTCAAACCGGATTAATACGCCCGATGTTGCCGAGGGTATCCTTGAACGGGGCGCCGCAAATATGGTCAGCATGGCTCGTCCGTTTCTGGCTGACAGCCAATTTGTCCGCAAAGCGATGGAAGGAAAGCCTGAGCAGATCGCGCCTTGCATTGGTTGTAATCAGGCGTGCCTTGATCACACGTTTGGCGGCAAGTTGAGTAACTGTCTGGTGAATCCACGCGCCTGTTATGAAACCGAATTACCGATGAAGCCGGCGGAGGTTGCTGAACGTGTTGCCGTTGTTGGGGCAGGACCTGCGGGGATGTCTGCTGCGATTACTGCAGCTCAGCGTGGTCACGAGGTGACGCTTTTTGATGCACACAGTGAGGTCGGTGGGCAGCTTAACATGGCCAAGCAAGTGCCGGGCAAAGAAGAGTTCTGGGGGCTTGTGGATTGGTACCGCGCCATGCTTGCCCACACTGGCGTGCATGTGCGTCTTGGTGCGCAGGTGGACGCATCGGCTCTGTCTGATTTCGAACATATTATTGTTGCAACAGGCGTGACGCCCCGTGATCCGCAGATCGTCGGACAAGACGCGCCAAACGTTGTGAGCTACGTGGATGTGCTACGCGGCGGGGCGGTAGTTGGCGATAGGGTCGCGATCATCGGCGCGGGCGGTATCGGGTTTGATGTGGCTGAAACGCTTGCCCATGACGGGACGTCGTCGACGGTCGATCTGGAAGCATGGAAAGCAGAGTGGGGGGTCGGTGATCCATCGCAGACCCGCGGCGGGCTTGCCCCGACAGGTCCGGCGCTAAAAGCGAGTGCGCGTGAAATTACTCTGTTGCAGCGCAAGGCAGAAAAAGTTGGCAAACGGCTTGGCAAAACGACTGGTTGGATCCACCGCGCAGCGCTGAAGATGAAGGGCGTGAAGATGATTGCGGGTGTGAACTATGAGCAGATCACGTCCGAAGGCTTGCACATTAGCTACGGTGCTGATCGCACCAAGCCCGAGGTTTTGGCCGTTGATACGATTGTGTTGTGCGCCGGTCAGTTGCCAGAACGAAGCTTGGCAGATCAACTGATGGCTATGGGCAAGCAGTGCCACGTGATTGGCGGCGCGGACGTGGCTGCTGAGCTGGATGCCAAGCGCGCCATCGATCAAGGCACCCGATTGGCAATGACCCTGTAAGAACACGCTACTGTTTCCCGCCTTGAAACGGTGTTGTAATTACCGCGCTATTGTCGGGTTACTGTCCCAATTCGGCCTGATTTCGATCCCATACCCAACCCCAACGAAATGATTGTTGAGGTTGATCGCATGGATCGTCTTACTGAAATGGAAGCCTTTGCCACGGTTGTGGATCAGGGCGGTTTTACAGATGCCGCCAAGAAAATGGGCATTTCAAAGTCTGCGGTCTCAAAGCATGTCTCATCGCTGGAGGCGCGCCTTGGTGCGCGTTTGCTCAACAGAACGACACGCCGCGTCAGTCCTACGGAAATCGGGCTTGCCTACTATGATCGTGCGCGCCGTGTGTTGAATGACGCTGGCGAGGCAGATTCAATGGTGACGTCGATGCAATCGGCCCCTTCTGGTTTGTTGCGTATCAGTGTCGCGACGGATTTTGGGGTGAACCACCTGTCACCGGTCCTTGGGGATTTCTTGTCCGAGTTTCCCGATATCACCGTCAATATGGTGTTGAACAACCGCTACGTTGAGTTGATCTCTGAGGGTTTTGATATGGCCGTCCGGATCGGAGAGCTTGAAGACAGCACATTACGCGCGCGTAAGCTGACCGAAACGTCAAAGCGGATGATCGCGTCACCGCAATATCTGGCCACGCACGGTCGGCCCGCCAAGATTGATGATTTGAACGACCATAAATTGCTGCATTATTCCAACCAAGCCTCGGGAAATGTATGGAAGTTGACCGCGCCTTCGGGTGAAAAGCGCCAAGTTCGCACCGCTGGATGGCTTACGGTCAACGATGGGCAATCGCTTTTGAATGCTGCGATTAGTGGACTTGGCATCGCATATTTACCTAGCTTTCTGTACGCTGAAGCAGAAGCGGCTGGCTTGGTTGAAGAAGCAATTCCGGACCTTCCGGGCGAAACGCAGGGCATCTACGCAGTTTATCCGCCGGGTCGGTTTACCCAACCAAAAGTGCGCGCTTTCATTGATTTTCTGGCCCATGCGTTTGCCGAAAAAGGCCCAAGCCAGTGGTAGGTAGCACCGTTATTTGTGGCGCTACTGGGTTGATGTCACGATAACTTCCACGCGCCTGTTGGCTTCACGACCTTGTGCCGTCAGGTTCGAGGCGATTGGACTAAGATATCCCATGCCCTGCGCGTCCATTTGTGCCCGTGGTACGTTGAAATCGGATACCAATGTTTCCAACACAGCTTCCGCGCGTTTTTTGGACAGCGCGATGTTGCCGTTCAACGCCCCTTGGCTGTCCGTGTGCCCAACAAGCGCAATTTGCTGATTAGGGTGCGCGCGTAGATAGTCGGCCAAGGCCCCAAGCACGAGCGCGCGCGGGTCCGTCAACGTGGCAGAGCCTGTCATAAACGACAGCCCGTGTAGTTCCGCAAACCCATGAATTTTCAATCGCTGTGCAAGGGGCGCGGTGGTTTTGCCCAAGCTGGCGGTGGCAGGATTTCCCGTGACCGTGTTTGCTGTGGCCTCGGTCTCGATCAACTCATCTTTGCTGACTTGTGCAATTTGGATGAACGCCGTCGATTGGGCCGCACTGGCCAGTATCGTCACGCCCATATCGCCCTTGCGAAGGCTCACAAAACGGTAGCTGCCTAAGTCAACGAACATCGCGGGCGGAGAGATTACATCAAGTGCAAAGCGAAAATCAAAGCCCCCACATTGGGCTGCGCTGCATTCAAACATGGTGCTGAACCCTTGCTCTGCCAGTTGCTCAACCAAGGGTGTTGTCATTTGTTTAGGTGTCAGCCCTGAGGCATCAATGCGCCAAGCACGCGTAGTTACTGTTCCCTCAATAATCGGTCCACTTGGGTCACTGGCGCCATTTATAGGCGCATCAACCAGCCGGAGTTCGCTATCTGCTGCAGTGTTTTGTGCGGTCTGAACAGCATTCGAGGGGACTGACAGTGTTGCAGCGCTGGCAAGTGTGGGCAGTAGAAATAGGATAAGAAAAACTCGGTAAATCATACGGTCCCTCGGATGCGGTAATGGTACCCCACGGCTTTTTCAAAGCCTAAGTTTTGGTAGAGGGCGTTTGCGCCGGTATTTGCGGTTGTTACCAGTACGGCCAAGTGGCGCGCTCCGTTTTCGGCGGCCCAATATGCGGCGTGCTTCAAGATGTCTGTGGCAACGTTGGTGCGGCGTGCGTGGGTCAGTACCTCAAGGGCGTGCAGCATGGCCAATTCTCCGTCTATTGCTGCAAATGCGACACCGGCTGCGCGGTCATTGTCGCGGCATAGAAACCCCGCCTTGGTTGTCTGGACCCGTTCCATCGATGCGATACGTTCTGGCCCAATGCCGCCAGTCGCCCAAACTTCTGCCATCACGGCCAATTCCGGCCATCCAGTGAAAACCCGCGTTGGACCTGATGCTTGGGCGATTTTTTCAACGTTGATCACGTAGGCCGTGACAGGATCCTTGACCGCATAGCCGCGGTTCTCAAGGGCTGTGTCTAGCGCACTTTGGTCCCCGCGCACCATAAACAATGGGCGATCAGGTATGTCATCCGGCACGCCACCACTGGTTAACTCTAAAGTAGTCGCGTTAAGCCGGCTTCCGGCACCAACCGCTTTACGGTGCACCCATGGCCCATCAGTTGTGACTGTTTCAGAGGGCCAAGTCACATCAATGGCAGCATAAAGCGCGTCGGAATTCATTCGGCAAAAAGCGCTTCTAGTTGGCTTAATGCCATTTCCAACCGTGCCTCATCCGTGCCGCGCATCACAATATTTGCGCCAAATTTTCCGTCCTTCTGGAACGGATATGAGCCAATGGACAGGTCAGAGAACTCGGCTGCAAGCGCGCCTAGTGGTCCCGCAATGTCACCTTCGCCGCGATCAATGCGCAGTGTGCGCGACATAAGCGGCGCGCCACCTGTTAATGTGGGCAAGACGGTCGCGACCATTGCTTGGAATACGGATGGAACACCGGCCATGACGTGGACATTTTGGACCGTGAAGCCCGGGGCCACAGAAACCGGATTATCAATCAAGGTTGCGCTGTCTGGAATGCGGGCCATGCGGAGCCGCGCTTCGTTTAACTCGGAGCCCGTTTTTGCGTAATGCGTGGCCAGCAAAGCGCGGGCATCATCGCGCACATCAATATGGTCATCGAACGCGGCTGCGATGCAATCTGCTGTGATATCGTCGTGGGTTGGGCCGATACCGCCACTGGTAAAGACTGTGTCATAGGCGGCCGAAAGTGCCTTTACCGCATTGATAATTGCGGGTGCATCATCGCTTACAACACGCACCTCGCGCAGATCAATGCCAGCTTCCGTTAGTTGTCCGGCAAGGTGGTGCATGTTGGCATCACGCGTGCGACCTGACAAAATTTCATCGCCGATCACTAGCATGGCTGCTGTTGGATTGCTCATGTCGCGTGGTTCCTTATCATGTGTTTTGCAATTCTATAGGCCAGCCACCATGCGCTTTCAAACCCAACTGATCCCCGCAACGCTTATCCGGCGGTATAACCGCTTTTTATCGGACATGCGGCTCGAAAATGGTGAGGTCGTTCGTGCCCACTGTCCCAATCCCGGGGCCATGACTGGCCTGAAGGATGAGGGGGCGATCTGTTGGCTTGAGCCGAATGATGATCCCAAGAAAAAGCTGAAATATGGCTGGCGGCTTGTGGAAGTTGAAGGGCAGTGCGTGAACATCGACACCTCGCTGCCCAATCGCATTGTTCAGGAGGCGCTTGAGGCGCGGTTGATTGACGAATTGCTGCCTTATGATGCTGTGTTGCCCGAGCAAAAATACAGTGCAAACAGCCGCATTGATTTCCTGCTACGTGGGCCCGCAGGTGATACTTACGTTGAGGTGAAAAGCGTCACCATGAAACGCGGACGCTGTGCGGTGTTCCCAGACAGTGTAACCACCCGCGGCGCCAAACATCTGGCTGATCTAGAGCAGATGGTCAAAAGCGGGCACCGTGCGGTTATGTTGTATTTGGTGAGCCGGATGGATTGTGAAGAGTTTGGGTTGGCGGGTGATATTGATCCCAAATATGCCCGCGCTTTTGATGCCGCTCGGGAGGCTGGCGTTGAGGTGCTTTGCTTTGACACGTGCATCTCGCCGACTGACATTGTTCTTGGCAAAGCGCTGCCCATCGACAAATCACCGCAAGCGACCTAGAACCCCCTCGAATTGATGAAAAGGCCCAGTTGATGAACGATCCAAAGCATACGCGTGTGACCAAAGACGGCATCCATATTTACCACCCCGATGATCACGCGGGCATGCATGTGGCCGGTAAATTGGCGGCCGAGATTTTGGACGCAATGGTGGATCACGTTTTCGTCGGCCAAACCACGGGCGAGATTGACCGGATCATCACGCAGATGGTTGAGGACGCAGGCGCAATTTCAGCGACCATCGGGTATCGCGGGTATCAACACGCCAGCTGTATCAGCGTGAACCATGTGGTTTGCCACGGCATCCCCGGCGATAAAAAGCTGAAAGACGGTGACATCCTGAACATCGATGTGACGGTCATTGTAGATGGTTGGTATGGTGACACGAGCCGAATGTATGTGGCAGGCAAACTGCCCCGCAAGGCTGAACGTTTGATCCAAGTGACCCATGATGCGTTGATGTTGGGGATTGAGGCGGCAAAGCCCGGTAACACCTTTGGGGATATTGGCTACGCGATCCAAAGTTATGTGGAGGCGCAGCGTATGTCTGTGGTTCGCGACTTTTGTGGGCACGGCCTTGGACGCGTGTTTCACGCCCCGCCCAATGTGCTGCACTATGGCCGTGAAGGGCGCGGCGCTGTGCTTGAAGAAGGGATGTTCTTCACCATTGAGCCGATGGTAAACTTAGGCCGCCCCGAGACTAAAGTGCTTGCTGATGATTGGACTGCCGTAACGCGGGATAAATCGTTGTCAGCGCAGTTTGAACATTCGATCGGGATCACTGCAGATGGCGCGGATATCTTCACGCAAAGCCCAAAATCGCTGTTCCACCCAACTTATAGCTAGGGCGCGTCCAAGAGCGTAATCCACGTTGCGCCGAATTGGCGTTGGTCGCGAAGCTTGAACCCATAAGGCGGCGCAATGGGGCAGTTGTCTTCACATACGATGAGCGCGTCTTCTTCAATATGTGCCGCGATGTGACGCAAAGTTTTCCCCACAAGATCTTTGCCGTAGGGCGGGTCCAAAAAGACCAGTGAAGCTTCAAAGCGAACCGGTAAAATGACGCGCGTTGCATCTTGGCAGATCACTTTGGCGGCCGCCTCACAGCGTTCGATATTTTGGGACAAAAGCTTTTGGGCAGCGCGCCCGTCATCCACGAACAGACACTCTTTCGCGCCGCGCGATAGCGCCTCAAGGCCAAGCGCGCCAGTGCCTGCGAACAGATCTAGCACGATGTGGTTTTCAAAATCGATGTGGTTGTTCAAGATGTTGAACAACGTCTCGCGAACGCGGTCGGTAGTTGGCCTAAGATGCTTGGCGGCGTCCCCTTTGCCAACTTCAGCCAAGCGAATGCCACGGTTTTTACCGCCGATAATCCTCATGCGCGTAGCAGGTCTTTCAACTCTGTTTCAGCATTACTTACGACATCAGCGGCTGGTGATTTGCCGGCCTCAATAAGTCGTTTGGCGACCATGAACGCCCGTGGGTCATTCATTGCGTCAACGGCCAAGAGTGTGTCTCCGGCATAGTACCAGTGGCTAAGACCGCCGTCTGTGTCGCGGACAGCGATCTGGTCAAAGCCGGTGTTGAGACCCGCAATCTGTAGTTTAATGTGGTATTGATCAGACCAAAACCACGGCTTTGGGTCATAGGCTTTCTGTGCGCCCAGAATGTTTTCAGCGACCAATTCTGCCTGATCAATGGCGTTTTGAACGCTTTCAAGGCGCATCTGCGCGTCTCGCCATGGAAAACTTGCGCAATCACCCGCGGCCCAGATGTTAGGCACGGAAGTCTGACCAAATGTGTCCGTCCAAATGCCGTTATCAATTTTGAGGCCTGCGTCTTTTGCCAGACTATCCGCAGGTGCAATACCAACGCCTACGATGACAAAATCCACATCCAAGGTGCTTCCGTCCGTCAGCTTAGCGCCACTCACGTGCCCCTCACCAATCAGATGTTCAAGGCCTACACCTTCACGCAAGTCCACACCGTTTTCTTTGTGCAGCGCGCGGAAATAAGCAGATGTTTCGGCGCAGGCGACACGCTGCAAAATACGTTCGTTCATTTCGACTAGCGTAATCTGGACCCCTTTTTTCGCGGCGACTGCAGCGGCTTCAAGCCCGATGTAGCCCCCGCCAACGATCAATACATGACCGCCTTTGTTGATAGGACCGGCCATCGCGTCCACGTCCGCCAGATCACGCACGGTGAATACCCCATCAAGCGCCCCGCCGATTTGCGCGGGAAGTTTGCGCGGCGTTGAACCGGTTGCAAAGACCAATTGGTCGTAGGCAATCACCTCGCCTGCCAAATGGACTTCGCGGCTTGCGGTATCAATCCGCTCAACACGTGTATTTAGGCGCAACGTGATGTTTTGCTCGTCATAATAATCAGCGGGCCGCAGGTAGAGACGCTCTTGGGTCATGTCGCCAAGCAGGTACGCTTTTGAAAGCGGGGGTCTTTGATATGGGGGCACGGGCTCTTCGCCGATCAGGGTGATCTGGCCTTCAAATTGCAGCATCCGCAATTTGGCAACCAGTGACGCGCCTGCCTGTCCTGCGCCAATTACAACGATATGTTCCATTTCTTTTGCGCCCCCGCTGGCCGAACCATTCTTTGCGGCTATAGTTAAGCCAGTTATATCAATCAATGAAGCGAGATAATTCATGACCATTTCAGTTGGCGATACCCTTCCCGAAGCCACGTTTGTTCGTTTGGGTGAAAACGGCCCAGAAGAGGTGACAACAGCCACCCTGACAGCAGGTCGCAAAGTTGTCTTTTTCGCGGTGCCTGGGGCCTACACGCCGACGTGCCACTCTGCGCATGTGCCCAGCTTTATCCGCACAAAAGCGCAATTTGATGCAAAAGGCGTTGATGAAATCATCTGTGTGTCCGTAAACGACCCATTCGTGATGAAGGCATGGGGCGAGACAACGGGTGCCGCTGATGCAGGCCTTACAATGTTGTCTGATGCAGAATCAACTTTCACCAAGGCATTGGGAATGGATTTTGATGCCCCACCCGCAGGCCTTTTGGCGCGCTCAAAGCGCTACGCGATGCTGGTGGAAGACGGTAAAGTTGTCATCTTGAACGCTGAAGCCTCGCCCGGTGAATGTGAAATTTCTGCGGGCGAAGGCTTGCTGGATTCGATGGCTTAATCGCTGACGTTGACGATGGTGCGGGTTGGGAACGGAATATCGATCTTGCCCGCATCAAGCGCTTCTTTGACAGCGCGTTTCATGTCCGCTTGGTAGGCGAAGTATTCATCGGCCGAGCACCAGACGCGGACCAAAAAGTCTACGCTGCTGTCCCCAAGATTGTTTACCTGAATGAACGGCTCCGGATCGCGGAATGAACGGGGATCGGCCATGATTGTATCGGTGATGATCCGCTGCGCATCCGCCAGATTTGCGCCGTAGCCCACGCCAAATGTCCACTCTGCCCGACGTGTGTTGTTGGCCGAGTAGTTGTGGATGGTGTTTCCCCATACCTCTGCGTTGGGAATGATGACTTTCACATTGCTCAGGTCAGCTAGCTCAATGAAGTTGAGGTTGATCGCTTTGATCGTACCCATGACATTGTTGACCGCAACGAAATCGCCAAGTTTGACGGGTCGGAAGAAGATGATCATCACGCCAGCGGCCACATTGGACAGCGTGCCTTGAAGAGCCAGACCAATCGCCAGACCGGCTGCACCAACAACCGCAACAATTGACGTGGTTTGAATGCCCACGGTGTTGAGCAAAAACAGCAGTGTGAAGCCCAGAATGACATAGCGGGCAATGTTACTCAGGAAATCGAACAAGGTCGCATCAAGGCGCGCGTGGACTTCAGACAGGCGTTTGATCCGCTTTTGTGCTGCACCTGAAATCATGAAGCCGAGCACAAGGATGACAACTGCCGACACGGTTGTGCCAAGGACCGAGACAAGGAAATCAAGCGTAAGGTAATCGGCGACTGAATTGCCGTTATAGATTTCGGTCTGCAAAATTTTCGTCAGGTATTCCATTTTAGCCTTTCGCGAGCGCATCCATTTTCTGCGCCAGTTTGACGTCTAGGTCGGACAGCCCGTGTATGTCGTGGGTCGTTAAAGTAACATCAACGGTTTTGTACACATTTGACCATTCAGGGTGATGGTTCAACTTCTCGGCCCAGATAGCGGTTTTCGTCATGAACGCAAAGGCCTCAACGAAGTTCGCGAATTGAAACGATTTGCTCACCGCATCGCGTGTCTGATCGTGTGCCCATCCTGCGTCTTGTAGGGTTTGTAAATCTTCGCGTGAAATTGGGGTGCTCATTCTTGCTCCTCGTGCTGGGATTTCTTGAACGGCCCGTAGGCTGTCATGATTTCAATCTCATCATCGACTGCGGCACGCTCGGCTTGAAGATAATCAGCGATTGCTGTGCTGAAACTTTCATCGGCAATCCAGTGCAGGCTGTTGGTAGTGACAGGCATGTAGCCGCGCGCCAGTTTGTGCGATCCCTGCGCGCCTGCCTCAACGCGGTTCAGGCCGTGTTTGATCGCGTAATCGATCGCTTGATAATAGCAGACTTCAAAATGCAGACAGGGGTGGTCTTCAATACAGCCCCAGTACCGGCCATAAAGAACATCGCGACCGATAAAGTTAAGCGCACCGGCAACGTATTGGCCATCACGTTCCGCAAGTACCAAAAGCATGTCATCGCGCAGATGCTGTTGGGCATGATCGAAAAATGCGCGGGTCAGGTAGGGCGTGCCCCATTTGCGTGCACCGGTGTCTTGGTAGAAAATCCAAAAGGCGTTCCAATGCTCTGGTTGGATTTGATCCCCTGTCAGACAGTGGATTTCACCGCCAAAACTTTGGGCTTTTTCGCGTTCTTTGCGGATATTTTTGCGCTTGCGGCTTGAGAGGCTGCTGAGAAAACCGTCAAAGTCCGCGTAGCCGTTGTTGAGCCAATGAAATTGTTGGCTTGAGCGCTCCAAAAGCCCCAACTCTGCGCCGAAAGCGCGCTCATCATCTGTGCAAAATGTAATGTGCAGGCTGCTGAAACCGTTACTTCCCGCCACCTGCACAGCGCCCTGCATTAGGGCCGAGCGTGCAACTTCTTCACGTCCGTCTTTGACCAAAAAACGGCGGCCTGTCGCGGGCGTGTGTGGCACGGCGATCTGTAGTTTGGGATAATATCTGCCGCCTGCGCGTTCATAGGCATGCGCCCAGTTGTGGTCGAAGATGTACTCACCTTGGCTATGGGATTTGCCGTACATCGGCGCCACACCGATTGTTTCGCCGCCTTCAAGTGCGTGCAAATAGTGCGGTTGCCAACCGGTGCCTGTTCCGACAGATCCGCTATCTTCAAGCGCCTTAAGAAAGCGGTAAGTCGTAAACGGATCATCGGGGCGCTTTTGGCCAGAGGTGGCGCAAGCGTCCCATTCTGCTTGGCCAATCTCGGCAATTTGGCTGACGATACGTACTTCAATTTCTGGGGCTTTGTTCATGGTTTTGAGGTGGTGCCCGTTCAATTGGCGTCAAGCGAGGTATTGTTCAAATGTGATGTTATCGGCAATTTTTCGTGCGGTGATTTCTTGCTGGGCCGATTTAACCGTCCAGCATAAAATCGTTGCACCTTCGGATTTCAATTCAGCCACACGAGGGCGGTCCAGGTCGTCTACCTCATGGCTGATGAAGCAACATTTCGCGCGGTCATAATCAGGGATGTCACGAAGGGACGCACAGATGCTTTCGGGCAGGCCCCATTTTTCAGGGACGAACGAGCTGGTTGTGATGCCCCGAGGGATTTCCGGCATAAGATCGGCCATGTGCAAAACAGAATGGGGGTTGAACGACATCATCGCGATTGGTCCCGAATAGCCGTGCGCGGCTTTCGCTGTTGCCCGTTCTAAAGCACCTACGTTTGGCCCCATTTGGCCGTCTTGGTCCTTCAGCTCAACCATCAGTGGAACACGTCCGTCAACCAATTCAAGAACTTCGGCAAATGTTGGGATGCCCTCATCCCCGCCGCGCAGCGTTGTTGCATCAAGTGTTTGCGCGGAATAGATGCTGATTGGTCCGTTGCCGTGCGCTAGGCGGTCCAAGCCGTAGTCATGAAAAACCATGGCTTGGTTGTCGGCGCTGAGCTGTAGGTCAATCTCAATTCCGTAGCCTTTCTCGATGGCCGCACGAATAGCGGCGCGGCTGTTTTCGGGCCGACCGTTCGTTACATCATGCAATGCACGGTGCGCTATGGGCCGATCAAGAAAGGAACGTGGCAGCATCATTTGATCTGAAAAATGCCTTCAATTTCGACCGCCACATTGAGTGGCAGAGCGCCCGCTGAAACCGCGCTGCGTGAATGACGCCCGATGTCACCAAGTGCTTCTACCAGAAAGTCAGAGCATCCGTTGATGACTTGTGGTTGTTCGGTGAAATCAGGGGTTGAGTTCACAAAGCCTGTTAATTTGACCACGCGCACAAGGCGGTCCAGATCACCGCCACAGGCCGCTTTAATCTGAGACAACAGCGCAATTGCACAGGTGCGGGCGGCAGCAGCGCCAGCTTCGACGTTGAGGTCATCGCCAACTTTACCTGTGATCAAGCCTTCGTCATCACGGCTGATTTGGCCCGACACAAACAACATGTCGCCTACTTGAACGAATGGCACATAATTGGCTGCGGGCGCGGGTGCGTCTGCAAGGGTTACGCCAAGGTCCGCTAGTTTTTTCTCAATCTTGCTCATCTCAAAGTCCTGTTCTGGTAATCTATACGTTTGATCAAACGCTAGCCCTGCGCGCGGGCATGGGCAATTACAATTAGCGGGCTCTATTAAAACAAAGTACCGCGATGCTGATGAAGTTTGGATATGTTGCGCTGTCGCGCAATTATCACATTTATATGTCGGCCCCACGTCGATACTGGGAATCTCGTGGTTTTACGTTATTTGGTAAGCTCAATGAGTGAGGACGTGATATGCGGTTTGCAAAAATCTTAAAAAATACAGTTCTGCGTTGTTTTGCGCTTTGCGCAATTGGGGCGCTGGCGGCGTGTTCAGTCCCGCAAACACCTGTGGAAATTCATGACCCGTTTGAAAAAACGAACCGCAAAATCCATGGGTTTAACAAAAGCGTCGACCGCGCCCTGTTCCGTCCGGTCTCAAACGGATACGGGACGATTGTGCCACAAACCGTACGGACGGGCGTTGGTAATTTTGCAGCAAACCTTTCATTGCCTTCCCAGTTTGTGAACACGCTTTTGCAAGGCGACATTGACGGCGCTGCGCGCAATTTCTTCAGATTTGCAATGAACACGACATTGGGGCTTGGCGGTTTGCTGGATCCAGCAACCGAGGCGGGGCTTGAGCAAGAGCGCGCAGATTTTGGCGAAACACTTGCCACGTGGGGTGCCCCCGAGGGTGCTTATATTGAGTTGCCGTTGCTTGGCGCCTCAACCCAACGTGAAACGCTGGGTAAAGTGGTTGATCTGTTTACGAACCCGCTCAGCTACGATCTAGACTCGCCCGAAAATCTTGTGCCGCCTGTTGCCGGTGGTTTGGCGCGTCTTGGTGATCGCTACACATTTTCCGGTGTGATTGATCAGGTGCTTTATGAGAGCGCCGATAGTTACGCCCAAGCGCGTAGCATCTATTTGCAAAGCCGCCGTTTTGAGTTGGGCACGCCCGTTGCGAGCCCCGAAAGTACAACCGAGGATACGTATGATGACCTGTTCAACTAGTTTTTCACGCCGCACATTTGTCACAGCTGGTATTGCTGCTTTTGCGGGTGCTGCATTGTCCATGCCTGCGCTGGCATTGACCACTGCGCAGGCCGAGCGTCTTATCCAGAGCGTCGTGGCGGATATCAATAAGGTCATTAATTCTGGCCGTTCAGAAAACGCTATGATCCGCGAATTTGCGGGTATTTTTGAGCGCTACGCAGATGTAGAGCGCATCGCACGCTTTACTTTGGGCGCTGATGCGCGTGCTGCATCGTCGGGTCAAATCCGTGCGTATAACAAAGCATTTGCTGGATATATCTCGCGTAAATATGGCCGCCGCTTCCGTGAGTTCATCGGTGGTGAGATCACAGTGAAATCTGCAAAATCAGTGAAAAGCTTTTTTGAGGTCCGCGCCGAGGCACTGTTAAGCGGCGAGCGTCCGTTTGATGTGACCTTCCGTGTGAACGACAATGGCCTTTTTGCGGATATGTTGATTGAAGGTATCAGCCTTGCGCGGACAGAAAAGACAGAAATCGGTGCGCTTCTGGATCGTCGCAACGGTAATCTGGATCAGCTGACACGCGACCTTTCCTCTTTATAGCTTGAGTGGGCTAGGTTGGGAGGGCTTAATTGCCCCCTAGAAGTCCTCGCAGAACGTCGATCAAGATGTTTTCAGCAGTTGCCTCAAACCCATCGCTGTTTTGGGGTGGGGGCTGCTGCGGGATGGTGCGATTGAGCTCTGAACCGCGGGGCGGGTTGCTCCATGGTGTGCCACCTGATGGCTGCATCGGCAGGGGAACAGCCGGTAGATCTTGAAGAATACGTCGCATGGTCTCATGCCAGATCTCGGCGGGCAGGCCACTGCCCGTCACGCCACTAAGTGGTGTGTTGTCATCGTACCCCATCCAAACGCCTGCAACGTAATCACCGGAAAACCCGATGAACCACGCGTCGCGCGCGGCTTGCGTGGTGCCCGTTTTGCCCGCAATTTCCCGGCCTTCGATGCGGGCGCGGCGTCCGGTGCCTGCTTCGACTGTTTGATACATCATCCACGTGAGTTGCTGTGCGGCTTCACGGCTGATCACGCGGTCCTCAATGCCGCCAGTTTGCGTCATCAGCGGCGTGTCGTCACCTAAAACGCGCAACTCGATTAAGCCGTAGGGTGTTACGGACGAGCCGCCGTTTAAAATACCCGCATAGGCGCCGGTCATTTCAATAAGTGTGCTTTCAGACGCACCAAGCGCCAGCGCCGGACCCGCAGCAAGATCGCTTTGAATACCAAAGCCCTGCGCAATTTCGCGGACACGTTCACGGCCCAATCCTTCGGAAATTCGCACGGCAGGAATGTTGAGGGAATCCTTGAAGGCTTCGGTTAGGGTAACTTGGCCTTTGAATTCTTTTGCGTAGTTCTTGGGGCACCACTCGCCTGACCCGGGGATGTCGATGCACAGGGGCTCATCCAAAACGACGTCTTCAGGGGTGTATCCACGATCAAGTGCCGTTGCGTAGACGAACGGCTTAAAGGTTGATCCAGCTTGGCGCTTTGCTTGGGTGGCACGGTTGAATGCGCCTGTGCCGTTTGTGGCGCGTCCACCCACCATCGCACGTACCGCGCCGTCTGCAGACATAACGACTACGGCTGCTTGCGCCTTTGAGCCTTCGCGGACCTTTTCCTCGAATATATATTGCAGCGCTTCTTCTGCGGCGGTCTGCATCCGTTGATCAAGCGTGGTACGTATGATGACGTCTTCCGTGGTAGAGCGCGTGAAGAATTCAGGCCCGCTATCCATGACCCAATCCGCAAAATATCCCCCCGATGTGCGCTTGGCAGCTTGTGAAAGCTCTGCTGGTGTTGCGCGTGCCAGCGAGGCCTCGATTGGGGTGAGGTACTTTTGCTGTTCCATTAAACCGATCACAAGGTTCGCGCGATCTTGGCTGCGTTGCAGGTTGTTCGTGGGCGCAAGTGTTGAGGGGGCTTTTAGAAGTCCTGCCAACATGGCTGCTTCGGCTGGGTTCACCATTGCGGCGGACTTGCTGAAATAGCGCTGTGCGGCGGCTTCAAACCCGCGGCTACCTGCGCCCAGATAGGCGCGGTTCAAATAGACCGTCAGAATATCATCCTTGGTGTATTTGATCTCCATGCCAAGGGCGAAGACCGCTTCTTTAACTTTGCGCCAAAGCGTGGTGCGGCGGCAATCTGCTTCGTAGGCGGTCTCTGATTTCCATTTGTTGGGATCAAAAGGTACACCGAGGCATAACAGTTTGGCGGTTTGCTGCGTAATCGTTGAGCCACCGTTACCAGACAGTGGGCCGCGCCCTTCGCGTAAGTTGATCCGCACAGCAGACGCGATCCCGCGTGGTGATACGCCGACATGACGATAGAACCGCTTGTCCTCTGTGGCGACGACAGCGTTTTTGAGGTGTGCTGATACTGTGGTGGCCGTAACCATGCCGCCGAACTGGTCCCCGCGCCATGCAAAGGTTCTGCCGTCACGATCTGACATGGTCACAGAACCGCGGGCGCGTCCGTCAACAAGCTGCTCCATATCGGGTAGTGTTGCAGCGTAATAACTGGCGCTCCCTACGATCAGTAAGGTGATCACTGCACCGGTGCGCCAGATGAAAGACCAGATTGTCCATAGCACCCATTTGATCAGGCGCTTAAGCCAGCCAAAAAGGCCACTCTGTTTTTTTGGAGCGGCTTTAGGTTTTGCTTTGCGCTTTTTAGCTTTCTTGGCCGCAGGCTTTGCGGGCTTCGAATAGCGTTTGTCCGCCACAAGAGGCTTGCGGGGTTTATTTGAGGGTGCCATCTGCTCTGCCCGTTTTGACGGTGTTTTCCCAATTGTATCGGGTTTTATCGGTCTTGTTTAGCTGGTGATTCTTATTTTCAGCTTTTCTAATCGCCTATTTTTTAGACAATTGCGCCTAAATGTTCAAAATTTAGGCAGTAAGTCACGCTGCGGCGCAGCAGATATCCGCCGATCTCTTGTTTGAAGGGGGCGCTAGGTGTCCGCTCAGGTCATCCAAAGAGCGCTGTCTTAGCGGTCTGAGTAGAAGATCAACAAGGGGATGCACGTGAAACTGATTATTGCAGCAATCAAACCGTTCAAGCTTGAGGAGGTCCGCGAGGCGCTGACATCCATCGGCGTGCGCGGAATGATGGTGACAGAAATTAAAGGGTTCGGATCGCAGTCTGGCCACACGGAAATCTATCGTGGCGCGGAATACGCAGTGAACTTTGTACCGAAGGTAAAGCTGGAGATCGCGGTCGCGGCATCCATGGTCGATCAGGTTGTTGAAACCATCGCGACCACAGCGAAGACCGACAAAATCGGTGACGGAAAAATCTTCGTTCTGGATCTGGACAGCGCGCTGCGCGTCCGTACCGGCGAAACTAACGATGACGCGCTTTAAGGCGCCAACTAAGGGACATATGGACCGATGAAATTTATGAAATCACTCCCCCTTGCTGCAGCCGCGATTGCGCTGCCGAGCATGGGTTTTGCACAGGACGCTGCGCCGGGCTTTGACGAAATCGGCCCCTACATCATGACAACGCTGTTGTTCTTGGTGGGCGGCTTTTTGGTTTTCTGGATGGCCGCTGGCTTTGCGATGCTGGAAGCGGGTTTGGTGCGTTCGAAAAACGTTACCACTCAGCTTACTAAAAACATCGCTTTGTTTTCACTTGCAGGCATCATGTATTGGGCCGTTGGCTTTAACCTGATGTACCCAGGTGAATGGATCATCGAAGGTTGGCTTGGTGGCTTTAGCCCCACATCACTTGAGCCAGTTGGCTTAGGTGCTGCTGATGCATCATTGGATTACGCATCTGTTGCTTCTGACTTCTTCTTCCAGCTGATGTTCTGCGCGACAACTGCTTCTATCGTTTCAGGCACATTGGCCGAGCGCGTAAAACTGTGGCCGTTCTTGATCTTTGTTGTTGTCCTGACCGGCTTCATCTACCCGATCGAAGCAAGCTGGCAGTGGGGCGGCGGCTGGTTGTCCGAGATGGGTTTCTCTGACTTTGCTGGCTCAACTTTGGTACACGCAGCTGGTGGTTTCGCCGCGCTCGCAGGTGCCTTGGTTCTGGGTGCGCGGATTGGCAAATACAAAGACGGCCGTGTTGTTCCAATGCCTGGTTCTAACCTTGCGCTTGCCACTTTGGGTACATTCATCCTGTGGCTGGGTTGGTTCGGCTTTAACGGCGGCTCACAGCTTGCTGCGGGTACAGTTGGTGACATCACTGACGTTGGTCGTATCTTTGCAAACACCAACATGGCGGCGTCTGCCGGTGCGGTTGCAGCCCTGTTGCTGACACAAGCTCTCTACAAAAAGCCTGACCTGACAATGGTTCTGAATGGTGCGCTTGCTGGTCTGGTATCTATCACTGCTGGTCCGCTTGACCCAACATTGTTCGGTGCACTTTGGATTGGTGCTGTTGGCGGTGTGATCGTTGTGGTTGCTGTCCCGATGCTCGACAAACTGAAGATTGACGATGTTGTCGGTGCCATTCCGGTTCACTTGATCGCAGGTTTCTGGGGTACAATGGTTGTGCCGGTTTACACAGCTGACACGTCATTCGTGACACAGTTCATCGGCTTTGCAGCAATCGGTATCTTCGTCTTCGTCGTAAGCTTGATTGCCTTCACATTGATGAAAGGTGTGATCGGCATCCGTGTCAGCGAAGAAGCAGAAATCAACGGCTTGGACGTGACCGAGTTGGGGATGGAAGCATACCCTGAGTTCTCGAAAGGCTAACACCTTCCCGTTGGTATTTTCGAAAAACTTGCCCCCCGCAGCAATGTGGGGGGCCTTTTCTATTTATACGCCTGCTTCAACCAACGCGCGTGCCAGTACAGGGACGGTTGACGCGCTTAGTCCGGCAATATTCACGCGGCTGTCGCCAACCATGTAAATGCCGTGATCTTGGCGCAGCTTTTCGACTTGCTCTGCCGTGGCACCAATACGGCTGAACATCCCGCGGTGCGTTGCGATGAAATCAAACCGGTCCGAGTTAGTTAGACGTTTCATTTCATCAGCCAGCTGCTGCCGTAGGCCCAGCATATTGAGGCGGACCTCCTCAAGCTCACTTGCCCATTCTGCGCGCAGCGTTTCGTCCTGCAAAATCATCGTCACCAGTCGTGCGCCATGATCCGGTGGAAAACTAAAGTTCTGACGGTTCAAAAACGCAAGCGTGCCCTGAGCCGTTTCTTTCAATGCGGCGTCTTGGCTGATGGCCATCAGCACACCTGTCCGCTCGCGGTAGATGCCAAAGTTCTTTGAACAGCTTGCAGCAATCAGGGTTTGCGGCATCTGTTGAACCACTGTGCGGGTCGCTGCAGCGTCTTCTTCAAGCCCGTCACCAAAGCCCTGATATGCGATATCGATAAACGGGATTAGCCCACGATCTTGCATCAAATCAATAACGCGCTGCCACTCAGGTGCAGTCAGGTTCGCGCCGGTCGGGTTGTGGCAGCACCCATGCAGCAGAACAACGTCACCGGCTTTTGCGCCTGTTAAATCGGCAAGCATGCCCTCAATATCTGTTCCGCGTGTTTGCGCATCAAAGTAGCGGTACTCTTTGGTGGGTATGCCAAGGTAGCTAAGAATAGAGGGGTGGTTTGGCCACGTGGGGTTTGAAATCCAGACTGTCGCATCGGGGTTCGCATGGTGGATTAACTCAAAGCCCTGACGGATGGCGCCCGTACCACCGGGGGTGGCGGCGGCCGCTACGTGATCAAGGTTTGTGCTATTTCCCAAAACCAAACGGGCCATAGCCGTGCTGAACTCTGGATCACCGGCAAGCCCAACGTATGTTTTGGTGTCTTGCTCCTCCCAAAGGCGGTGCTCGGCTGATTTAATGGCCCGCATTATAGGTGTGTGTCCCGTGGCGTCCTTATAAACCCCTACGCCAAGATCAATTTTGGTGTCGCGTGGATCAGCGCGGTATGCCGCCATGAGTGCGAGGATTTTGTCGCCCGCTTGGGGTTGTAGCTTCTCAAGCATCTGCCGGTCCTGTTGCAATTGGAAGATCGCCGTACATGCCCCACTCTGACCAGCTGCCATCATAAACGGCGGCGTCGGTTTTGCCGATCCGGTAGAGAGCAAGCGCAAGAACACACGCAGTCACACCGGAGCCACACGTGGTAATAATCGGCTTGGACAAATCTGCGCCAGCGGCGTCAAAAATCGCCTGAAGCTGGGCTTTGGTCTTCATAGTTTTGTCATCGTTCAGCAGGGTCGAGAACGGCACATTTTGCGAATTGGGAATGTGGCCTGCGCGCATGCCTTCACGGGGTTCTGGGGCTGTGCCCTCAAACCGCGGTGCGGGACGCGCATCGATGATTGTGTGATCTTCCAGCTTGGCGGCACGGGCAACTTGGGTGACGTCCTTAATGAGGTGGTCTTGGCGTTTCACTATCATGTGGCGGTCACGAATTGTCGCG
Source organism: Nereida ignava (assembly GCF_047114695.1). Lineage (GTDB taxonomy): Bacteria > Pseudomonadota > Alphaproteobacteria > Rhodobacterales > Rhodobacteraceae > Nereida > Nereida ignava. Next base: position 1,403,950 of record NZ_CP112885.1, on the reverse strand, counting down.
GGCTTGGCGTCAACGGGGCGACCCTCTGCTTGCCATTTAGGCAGTCCGCCATCCAATACAGCGACGTTTTCAAAACCCATCAGGCGGAAGGTCCACCAAACACGTGCTGCGCTAAACAGGCCTGCGCCATCATAGACCACCACCTGATGCCCGTCGCCTACGCCAATCGCGCGCATGCGGGACATAAATTTCTCAACTGGTGGCACGGTGTGTGGCAGTGCCGAACGAAGATCAGCGACTTCATCAATATCAAAGAACCGTGCGCCTTTGATATGTGCTGCGTCAAATTCAGCCCGTGGGTCACGACCCGCGTCAGGCAGATACCAAGATGCATCCAGAATGCGCAGATCAGGGTCCTTGATGTGCTCGGCGAGCCAATCAGTGGACACGAGTGATTTTATATCATTTTCCATGAGGTCAGCTTTCCAGATGTTGCGGGGCACAGGTAGTCTGCGCAGCGACATAACGCAAGAATGCGCCAAGTAAACTGTAAATTCTCAAACGGTAAGTTACTGGCTGCCTTGCTTCAAAAGGCGTTGTTTCTGACGCCCCCAATCGCGCTTGGCAGAGGTATCACGCTTGTCGTGGTTCTTCTTACCTTTGGCGAGGCCGATCTTCATTTTGACCAGCCCTTTGTGATTGAAATAAACAACCAGCGGCACAATCGTCATGCCCTTACGGCTTACATCTTGCCACAACCGAGCAATTTCTTTGCGCGACGCCAGAAGCTTGCGACGGCGACGCTCAATGTGGCCCCAAGTTTTTGCTTGGGCATAAAGGCTGATGTAGGAGTTCACGATCCACATCTCGCCGTCTTCGACAGTCACATAGCTTTCGGCAATGTTGGCCGACCCCGTACGAAGGGATTTCACCTCGGACCCCATCAACATCATGCCAACTTCAAGATCGCTCTCGATAGCATAATCAAACCGCGCGCGGCGGTTCTCGGCGATAACTTTATAATTGGGGTCTGTCTTTGGTTTGGCCATGGGGCAGACCTAAGCGCAGCAATGCCGCTTGGCAAGGTTCGTCATGGCGCGGGGCCTCATTCATCATCAAGTAAAATACGGGCTGCGTTGCCTTGGGCGTCATCAAATTGGTCAGACTTCACGGCCCATAAAAAAGCAGCAAGGCCGAGCCCACCCAAGATTAGGGATATCGGAATGAGGACAACTAATACGTTCATTTGACGGATCTCATGCGCTGCGAATTAAGCAACACTGTAATGGAAGAAACTGACATTGCCAGCGCCGCCGCAAGGGGGGTCGCCGCCCCTGCAAGCGCGATGGGAATTGCGATCATGTTGTAGGCCGCTGCAATAGCGAAGTTCTGTTTGGATAGGTCTTGGGTCGCCTTGGCAACGCGCAAAACCATGGGCAGTGCGGTAAAGTTGTCTTTCAAAATGACCACATCAGATGCGCTGCGCGATGCCTCAAGCGCCAAGGCCGGCGCGATCGATGCATGTGCTGACGCCAATGCGGCGGTGTCATTCAGCCCGTCCCCAACCATGAGAACACGTTTACCCTCCGCCTCCAGCGCGCTGATCCGCTCAAGCTTATCAGCGGGACGCGCGTTTGCAGTGATCTTTAGTCCGATCCGTTTAGCAAAGCTGTGCGCAGGCTCGGTCGCGTCGCCGGTGACAACTTCTGCAGGCAAGCACAATTCCGATAACGCCTCACGCACACCGGTCCGCAGGGTTTCGGGTGCTTCAAACTGAATTGGGCTTGCGTCACCGATGCGCATGCCCAACCCCGAAAATGACGCACCAAGCCATTGACCCCGTCCAAGTTGAACCTCCTGAGCAAGATATCGCCCCTGAACACCTTGGCCGACAACTTCTGTGATGTCCTCCAAGGGGGCGGGAGATTGCGTTTGCAATTGCTCAACCAATGCACGCGACATCGGGTGGTGCGAGACTTGTGCCAACCCAAGCGCGACCGCGCGCTCTGACTTGGTAAGGTTTTCTGGCACGTGGACGGCGGGTTTCGTCAAAGTCCCTGTTTTGTCGAACACAACGTAATTCACCTCCGCCAGTCGTTCGAGGGCGGTGGCGTGTTTGACCAGAAAGCCCGAGTTGAAGAGCCTGCTGATGGCGGCAGTTGTGACTGCTGGAACTGCTAAACCAAGGGCGCAGGGGCAGGTAATGATTAGCACCGCAATCGCGATATTGAGGGCATGACGTACGTCGCCGCCGATGACCCACCATGCTAAAAACGCGAGCAATGCCAACAAGTGGACGGCCGGTGCATAGATCGCGGCGGCCCGGTCGGCCAGCGCGGTATAGCCGTTGCGCCCGCTCTCCGCCAACTCCACCAGTTCTGCCATCCGGCGCAGAGTTGTGTCTTCACCAACGGCGGTTGCGCGAATTTGTAGCGGTCCTGCGAGGTTCACTTCACCTGCTTGAATCTCTGATCCTTGGTTCAAGGGCACGGCCGCACTTTCGCCTGTCAGAAACGACCGATCCATCAATGCGGCTTCGCTCAACAGAACCCCGTCTACTGGGACGCGGGTGCCTGCGGGGACAGCGATAATGTCATCAATGGCCACTTCTGACAGTTGCACCGTTTGCGCGACACCGTTCCGAATACGGTCAGCCGTATGACTTTCAAGCGCAGTCAGTTCTTTGGCCGCAGAACGTGCCGCAGAGCGTGTTTGATGGTCAAGATAGCGACCAATTAGCAAAAAGAAGGTCAGCGACACAGCTGCATCAAAGTAGGCGTGTTCCCCACCATTCAAGGTTTCAAACAGCGACATTCCAGCAGCCAATATGATGGCTAGAGAGATTGGCACGTCCATGTTCAAACCACCTTTACGCAGTGCACTCAGAGCATTTTGAAAGAACGGTTGGGCGGAATAGGCGACGGTTGGCAGGGCGATCGCAGCCGAGATCAGGTGGAAGAAATCGCGCGTTGCGTCAGAAGCACCGGACCAGACAGCCACGGACAAGAGCATCACATTCATCATGGCAAAGCCCGCGACGGCCATACGGATTAACAGGTTGCGGCCTGCTTTATCCGTGGTGTTTGCAAGTGTCGCAGCATCCAGAGGATATATCTCAAACCCGAGCGATTTTACGGCAGATATGATGGCGTCTGATTGTACCGGACCAGTTACTGTAAGGCGCTTTAGAGACAGATTTACACGAACGGACTGCACGCCGTTTTGGCTGGCCAGCCCGCGTTCAATCTTTCCGATACAGGCGGTACAGTGAATTGTTGGCAACGAAAATTGCATCGCATCAGGTGCATTGCTTGCCGCAAATTCTGCGGGACCCGTTGCGCCGATGCAGGCAGGGCAGGCGGCTGTCATTTCGGGGTCTCTACGATGATACGTTGTTGAAATAGGGTGCCGTCTTCTGCGCGGGCCTTCAGGCGCAAGTTCCAGTTGCCCGCACCCGCCACCACTTTGGCGCGAAAGGACATGCCGTCGTGCACGAACTGCGGCGTTTGATCTGCGGCAACAGATGTGGCGCGGCCAAAGATAGCTTGTTCAATACGCGGTGCGATGGGGTTACCGTCTTGCACAATGGTCAAGATTAACTCGTCGTTTTGTACTTTGGCGGCGACAGACCAGCCCAAAGCAAGTTGCGCTGCCCTGTCTTGGTTGAAGGACTGACTGGCAACGTAAGAGTTTTTCACCTCAAGACCTGGGAAGGTGCGCACTGCGTTGAACGCCAGCGTTAGGTTGACGGAGATGATAATCCCGAAGGCCGTGGCGAAAACGGCAAAGACGTGCCAGCCCTTGATCGTGAAAGCCGTGGGTGTGTTTGGGCGTACTTGGGTCATTGTGAAACCTTTCCGTTAAACGTGGTGTCGCGGTAGGCGCGTTCGGTGCTTGAGATGTCCTCGACCCAGATGCGGACGGGCGTGTTTGCAGCACGTGCGGCAGGGTCCGTGGCGCGCGCAGTCAGGTAGACACGTTTGAGCTGTGTGGCATTCGCGGGCACATCAAAAGTCAGGCGACCATCAGTTCCGTCAACGTCAATGCGTAGAATTTCATCGCTCGAAAGGCTTAGGTGAAACTGGCGTGGCTCACCTAATTTGTTGCGCAGGCGTACTTCGTAAACGTTGCGGATGGCCCCATCAGACTGAACGATGAATGTCGGATTACGCACGGGGCTGACGGTTAATTCAATGTCTGTGCGCACGAACAAAGCGTACACAAGACCCACACCAATCAGAGACCAAAGCGCCGTGTAGAGTATGGTTCTGGGGCGAAATACGTGCTTCCAAATTGCTTTGGGGGGATTGCCAGCGCGCTCTGCTGTTTCATCTGATAGAGCCAGATAATCAATTAATCCGCGCGGCTTGCCGATTTTGTCCATGACGTCATCACAAGCATCAATACACAGCCCGCAGGTGATACATTCCATTTGTTGGCCGTCGCGAATATCAATTCCCATGGGACAAACATTGACGCAGGCCATGCAATCAATGCAGTCTCCGGCGCCTTCGACGCGCTGTTTGCCGCGCGGCTCACCACGCCAATCGCGGTAGCCGATTGTTAGGGTATCGGGGTCCATCATTGCGGCTTGAATGCGCGGCCATGGACACATGTAGATGCAGACCTGCTCGCGCATGAAACCACCAAAAACAAACGTTGTGGCAGTCAGGACCGTGATCGTCCCATAAGCAACTGGATGTGCCGAGAGCGTTGCAAGCTGGTTCAGCAGGGTCGGCGCATCGGCAAAATAGAACACCCATGCGCCACCTGTTGCCACTGCGATCAGAAGCCAGACAATCCATTTGGTGATGCGCAGACGCCATTTTTTCAGTGTCCACTTGGCATTATAGAGCCTAACGCGGGCATTTCTGTCGCCCTCAATCCAGCGCTCGACTAGAATGAACAGGTCGGTCCACACGGTTTGTGGGCAGGTGTAGCCGCACCACACGCGACCAAGTGCCGAGGTGAACAAAAACAACCCCAGACCGGCCATGATGAGCAGCCCTGCTACAAAGTAAAACTCGTGGGACCAAATCTCGATCCAAAAGAAGTAGAACCGCCGGTGCGCCATGTCGATAAGCACTGCTTGGTCTGGCAGGCTTGGCCCACGGTCCCAGCGTATCCACGGCGTCAGGTAGTAGATCCCCAAGGTGACGGCCATGATCCACCACTTAAGGTTTCGGAATTTGCCTGACACGCGCCGGGGAAAAACCGGTTCTTGGGCGGCATAAAGGGGAAGGTTTTCTGACATGTGTTTGTTCCTGTTCGCAGGATGAACATAGACGCTGAAGGGGTGAGCTGACCTTGATCTGGGTCAAACATATGCAAAATTGTGAGGGTAAAGGATGTGCCCCGAAGCGGCAGCGTTTTGCGAACAGGGCCGCTTCGGGGTGTGAAAGAGGCCATCGGGAGGAGACCTCTTTCTATCCGTCTTATTCGCCACCGCCGAGGGCGTGGACATAGACAGAAACTGCGCGCACATCGGCCTCAGACAAACGTTGCCCCCATGCGGGCATCTGACCAAAACGTGCGTTGCGAACCGAGTGTTCAAGGGCGCTACGATCACCGCCGTAAAGCCAAATTGCATCAGCCAGATTTGGTGCGCCAATGTCGCGATTGCCTAGTGCCGCTTCTCCGTGGCAAGCCGAGCAGTTCTCTTCAAAGACCGCTGCTCCCTGATCTGTAATGCTGGCATCGTGATCCGGGGATGAGAGGCTGATCACATGCTCAACGACTGCTGCAATTTCAGCGTCCTCGAGGATTTCATCAAAGGCGGGCATCTCAGACCAGCGCGCATCGTCATCCGTTTCGTTTCGAATGCCGTGGGCAACCGTTGCCGCGATGTTTGTGATGTCGCCGCCCCAGAGCCAGTCATCATCAAGAAGGTTCGGATAGCCAACTGCACCCGCAGCACCCGAGCCGTGACACTGGCTACAATTGGCGCGGAAGACAGCACCCCCCCGAGACACTGCATAGCGATGCAGGTCATCACTTGGGGGCAAGGTCTCTAGATCAGCTGCAACAAGTTGAGCTACAAGGTCTTCGTTCTTGGCCTCATGCTCGGCGATTTGTGTGGCGACTTCGCCGCGCGTTGAGTAGCCAAGCATGCCTTCGGTCGCGCCGCTGATCATGGGCCACGCGGGATAGGCGATGGTATATGCAATGCCCCAGATAATAGTGGCATAAAGGGTCCAAAGCCACCAACGTGGTAGCGGGTTGTTCAGTTCTGAAATCCCGTCCCAGCTGTGGCCCGTTGTCTCAACGCCGGTCGCATCATCTACTTTTTTATCAGACATCGAATTGTCCTTTCGCGTTCAAAGCAGCGGCGTTGCATTTGCACGTTGCACATGTCCCAGAGCAGGTTTTGGCGCTGTCATCGTTGCGAAACGGGATCATGCTTGCCTCTGTGCGGGCGCTGCGTTGGCTTGGCAAAAATGCCCAGATGCCTGTCCCGATAAAGAAAACAAACATGGCCAAAAGAACCCAGCTGTCAGCAATTTGGCGGAGCAGTGAATAGGTATCCATTGTGGACCTCCTTTGATTAGCGGCTTGCGTCAGGGGTGAATGTTGAGAAGTCGACCATGGTGCCCAAGACTTGGAGATATGCGATGAGAGCATCCATTTCGGTCAACTCTGGCTGACCATCAAAGTTCGACACCACAACACCGGGATAGCGATCTTCTAGGCCGTCATAGTCACTGTCGGGGTCAGCTTGATTACGCAGATCGACAACTGCTGCCTCAATTTGCTGATCCGAGTAGGGAACTCCCACAAACCGGTGGGTTCGCAAGGTTGCCTCGGTCTGGTTTGTTTGAAGATCAGCCGACGCCAAGAAGGCGTATTTCGGCATGATGCTTTCGGGAACAACGGATTGCGGGTCTTTGAGGTGATCCACATGCCAAGCATCTGAGTATCTACCACCAACACGTGCCAAATCAGGACCGGTGCGTTTTGACCCCCACTGAAACGGGTGATCGTATTGCGATTCGGCCGCCAGTGAATAATGCCCATAGCGTTCGACTTCATCGCGCATCGGACGGATCATTTGGCTGTGGCAGGTATAGCACCCCTCGCGGATATAGATGTCCCGACCCGCCAGTTCGAGCGGGGTATAGGGGCGCACGCCTTCTACATCCTCAATTGTGTTTTCGAGCCAAAAGAGCGGTGCAATTTCGACCATGCCACCGACAGTCACCACCAAAAGAGATGCTGTCAAAAGCAGGGTTGGAGAACGCTCGAGGATTGCGTGTTTATCAAGAAAAGCCATTGAACGACCTCCTTATTCTGCGGGTGAAAGATTGAGTGCGCCGGGGACCTTGGCCACCGCGGGTTTCGCCCCGCGGATGGTCATCCACATGTTCCAGACCATGACCAATGCGCCGGCCAGGAACAGAACCCCGCCCAAACCACGGACTACATACATTGGGAACTTTGCGCTTACTGTGTCTGCAAAGGAATTCACGAGGAACCCTTGGTCATCGACCTCGCGCCACATCAGGCCTTCCATGATGCCAGTGACCCACATTGACGCGGCATAAAGAACGATACCCAACGTGGCCAACCAGAAGTGCCAGCTGATCGCGCTGACGGAATACATCTGCTGACGGCCCCAAAGTTTTGGAGTGAGGAAGTAGATACAGGCAAAAGTGATCATGCCGTTCCAGCCAAGTGCGCCAGAGTGAACGTGACCGATTGTCCAGTCTGTGTAATGTGAGAGCGAGTTCACGGCGCGGATCGACATCATCGGTCCTTCGAATGTGGACATGCCGTAAAAGCCCAGTGACAGCACAAACATACGCAGAATTGGATCAGTACGAAGTTTGTCCCATGCCCCTTGAAGCGTCATCAGACCATTAATCATGCCGCCCCATGAGGGCATCCAAAGGATGATCGAGAACACCATGCCCAAGGTCGATGCCCAGTCTGGCAACGCCGTGTAGTGCAGGTGGTGCGGGCCTGCCCAGATGTACAAAAAGATCAGTGCCCAGAAGTGAATGATAGAAAGCTTATAGCTGTAAACCGGACGGCCTGCTTGTTTGGGGACGAAGTAGTACATCATGCCCAAGAAGCCCGCTGTCAGGAAGAAGCCAACGGCATTGTGGCCGTACCACCACTGGGTCATTGCGTCTTGTACGCCCGAAAAGACTTGGACGGACTTTGATCCCCAGATGCTGATAGGAATGGACAGGTTGTTGACCACGTGAAGCATCGCCACAGTGATGATGAAGCTTAGGAAAAACCAGTTGGCCACATAGATGTGCTTCTCGCGGCGCTTGAAAATTGTTCCAAGGAATACGGCCAGATAAGTCAGCCAAACGATGGTCAACCACAGGTCTACATACCATTCCGGCTCGGCGTATTCTTTACTTTGCGTACCACCCAAAAGGTAGCCGGTTGCGGCCATCACGATGAACAACTGATAGCCCCAAAAGACAAACCATGCGGTGTTGCCACCCCAAAGCCGTGTGCCCGATGTCCGTTGCACGACATACAACGACGTGGCGATCAGTGCGTTACCGCCAAAGGCGAAAATTACGGCAGATGTGTGCAATGGGCGCAGGCGGCCAAAGTTTGTGAATGGCTGGCCCCAGTCAAAGTTTAGGGCAGGGAAAGCAAGCTGGAAGGCGATAAACGTGCCCACCAAAAAGCCAGCAATGCCCCAAAACGCCGTGGCAATGACGCCCGCACGGATGACCCCGTCAAAATATGCGCCTTCCGGTGCAATTTTCTGTGGCTCGTCTGATGTGCGTAGCACCCAAACAAGCATCCCAAAAGCCACCACCATGATGATCACGGCATGCAGCTTATACGCCAGATCATAGCCGTTACTTGCCGCAACAGCGGCAATGAATGTGATGAGGCCCAAGATTATGATTTTGAAGTAATCCATGAAACGCCCTCGTAATTCCAAAGCACCTTTGTGATGCCTTTGTTCGCGAGGTCGTTTTATGAAGATGCGGCGGGGTCGGTCCTTGATCTACATCAAGAGTCTCCGCAATTTTTGGAATATGTTTAAAAAATAATTCCGCCGTCAGAGTCGTCGCCAGTTGCCTCGTGCAAGGCGGATAGATCCTCGACCACAAGGTGTTTGCGGTCATTAAAGCTGAGAACGCCGTCTTTCTTGAGGCTGTTTAGTTGACGGCTGACTGTCTCAAGAGTGAGGCCAAGAAAGTTCGCAATTTGGTCCCGAGTCATTGGCAGCGATACACTGGCGGTGCCGTTGTCTTCGGGAAGCTGTGAGCGGCGGACAAGCATCTCAACAAAAGTTGCGATTTTTTCACGGGCGGTTTTACGACCCAGCAACAGCATCCAATCGCGGGCAACGTCCAGCTCATCAAGTGCCAGTTCCATAAGGCGTTGTGCTACATGGGGCGTTGTCTCGACCAGTTGCTCAAACGGCTCTTTGTTGAAGCAACACAAAGTGACATCTGTTGTCGCTGTGACATCAAATTCAATCTCGTCGCGTCCGGGTCTGCCAATGAAATCCGACGCCAGCAAAAGACCCACCATTTGGGTGCGACCGTCTTCTAATGTCTTTGAAAGAGATGCGACGCCTTGCACCAGAGATGCAACATACTCCAGCTTCTCACCACGCCACAAAATAGTCTCACCCGCTTTGAAAGTGCGGTAGGATTTCATGCCTTCAAGCGTCAAAAGCTCATCCGTATCGCATTTTGCACATACGGCGCGATGGCGGATCGGGCATTCACTACATCTTACTGCGTTATCGACAGAAAACTTCATTACGGTTGATCTATATCAAGGACTGTTGGCTGACGGTATTTAATACCAAATCACATGGAAAAGATAGCACTTCTCAATAAATATGGGCTGTTTGACGCGAAAGTTCCGCGCTACACAAGCTACCCCCCAGCCAATCATTTTGAAAACGGCGTTGGGCCTCGGCATCAAGATAGTTGGTTGCGCGCAGTTCCAGATGGGGCGGAAATTTCTGTTTATGTCCACATCCCATTCTGCAAAAGGCTGTGTTGGTTTTGTGCATGCCGAACCCAAGGGACAAAAACGCTGCGCCCCGTTGATGCCTATGTAGAGGTGCTGAAAGCCGAGATCACAAAGGTGCGCTCGAAGTTACCGAAGGGTGTGAAGATGGCACGTCTTCACCTTGGGGGCGGGACGCCAACTATCCTGTCTGCAGATACTATGCGCGATTTGCTTGGTAGTATTTTTGGCGCGTTTGAGTGTATGGAAACACATGAGTTTTCCGTAGAGATTGATCCTACCGAGGCATCAACTGAATTGCTGGATACGCTGGTCGAATTTGGCCTTAACCGCGCCAGTATCGGCGTGCAGGACTTTGCCGAGCACGTACAAGACGCCATTGGCCGGCCCCAGACTTTTGAACAAACCGCACGCGTGGTGACACATCTGCGGGCTGCGGGCGTACCGAGCATTAACATGGACTTGCTCTATGGATTGCCCACACAAACGCATCAGAGCTTTCATGCGACGATCGACGATGTGTTGAAAATGCGTCCCGATAGGCTGGCTATTTATGGCTATGCGCATGTGCCTTGGATGTCGAAGCGGCAAGTGATGATCAATGAAGCGGATTTGCCAAAGCCAATTACCCGATTTGAGCTGGCCGAGATTGCACAGCGCCGTTTTGTTGATGCGGGCTACGGTATGATTGGAATTGATCACTTTGCCCTTGCGACCGATAGCCTTTTTGACGCCGATGCGCGCAGTCAACTTCGCCGTAACTTTCAGGGCTACACAGATGATACTGCGGACACTTTGATCGGGTTTGGCGCTTCAGCCATTTCGAAATTTCGCGAGGGGTTCATTCAAAACGCGCCGTCAACTTCTGCCTACCAAGAGAGAATAGCTGACACCGGCTTTGCTGGTCACAAAGGCTACGTGATGTCTGACCATGATCTGCTGGTCGCGCAAATGGTTGAGGACCTAATGTGCCGTTTTGCGATTGATGATAAAAAGCTGATGGCTGCTTTTCCGGATCAAGCGACTGTGATCCGTCAAACGGTTGTCAGCCTGATGAACGAATTTCAGGACCTGCTGTTCATTGGTAAGGAGGGCTTAACGTTGCGGCATCAGGCCTATGCGTTGGTCCGTATCATCGCCAAACGAATTGATGATTTTACGTCTGTCGGCGAAAGCCATTCTGCCGCAGTTTGAATGCAGAACTTGGTCAAAATAAAAAGGCCGCCTCCAAAACTGGAAGCGGCCCTTTCAAACGTGTTGTTAGGTGACGCTTAGAGCAGCCCTGCAAATTCCATCGCAGATTTAATGGCGTCTTTTGTCCCTTGGCTCAGTTCAATCAGTGGTGAGCGTACTTCTTCCGTGCACAGCCCCAGCAATGACATGCCGTATTTTGCGCCACAGGTGCCTGGTTCCATGAAGATCGCCTTGTGAAGCGGCATAAGCACATCAAGCTGCTCTAGAGCTGTTGCGTAATCGCCCCGCAAAGTCGCGTTCTGGAAGTCTGCGCACAGTTTTGGTGCAACGTTTGCAGTTACCGAAATGCAGCCAACGCCGCCATGTGCGTTAAACCCGAGGGCTGTAGCGTCCTCGCCGGAAAGTTGCACAAAATCAGTATCGCATGTCATGCGGGTCAAAGGTACGCGCGACAAATCACCTGTCGCATCTTTTACGCCGACAATCATCTCATGCTTGGCCAGCTCACCCATCGTTTCGGGGCTCATGTCCACAACAGAGCGACCAGGGATGTTATAAATGATGATTGGCAAACCGCAGTCCGCAGCAGCAGTGAAGTGCGCGATCAGACCGCGTTGTGTGGGTTTGTTGTAATATGGCGTCACGACCAGCGCCGCATTTGCTCCGGCACCCTTGGCGGCTTGCACAAGGCGCACGGTCTCGGATGTGTTGTTGCTACCCGCACCTGCAATAACGGGCGCGCGACCGGCTGTGTGGTCAATGACGGTCTGCACAACCAAATCATGCTCAGAGTGGCTCAGAGTAGGTGACTCGCCTGTTGTGCCGACGGGTACAAACCCGTGTGTGCCGTTGTCCAAATGCCAATCAACCAGCTTTTTCAGCGCGGCAAGATCCACTTGGCCGTTCTGAAACGGCGTGATGAGTGCGGGAAGAGACCCTTTGAACATAACACGCTCCTATTGGTTGAAGGGCGCAGATGCGCGCCGTTGGTGTATCCCGCGTGAATGCCAAGGATGTGTGATGATGTCTAGAGGGGCTCTTGGTTTGCGCGCTTTGACCGGAAGATTGTGAACAGCCCTGCGCCCACAATAATGATGCTACCAATCACAACGTTCATCTCGAGAACTTCGCCGAAAATGGTGATGCCGATACCCGTTACGAAGACCATGTGCAAAAAGTTAAACGGGGCCAAAGCACTGGCTTCGGCCAATGTATAGGCCTTGATCAAGAGCGCATGCCCAACAAGGCTGGTCAGGCTTAATGTGCCCATCCAAAGCATATCACTTGGGGACATTGGCTCAATGAACCAAATTCCAATCGCTGTGGTGATCAATGCCCCAAAAACGCCTGTGTAAAAGATACTGGTCTCCGCACTGTCTTGTTTAGCGACAAGGCGGGTCAGAAGGGAATAAACGGCAAACATAACCGAAGACAAAAGAGCTAGCAGCGCCGCAGGGGCAAACACACCAAAGCCCGGTTGCAGGATGACAAGAATACCGATGAAGCCGACGAAAATGGCAACCCACCTGCGCCACCCGACAGCTTCGCCAAGCATTGGGCCTGACAGGGCAGCCACGATAAGCGGGAAGGCCGAAAAGATGACAATCGTCTCAATTAGACCAATGAGCGTAAACGCGAAAATTCCAACGCAAACCTCAAGCGCCAGCAACAGGCCACGGCTAATCTGTAACCAAGGCTGATTTGTTTGCGCTGCCTTTTTGATCCCGCCGCGGCGCAGGGCCAACATCAGAACAAACGCCGCAAAGACCCAGTAGCGGATCATCACCACCATCCACACGTTATAAGTGCCTGCAAGGTGCCGTGAGATGCCGTCTTGGATCGCAAAAATTGCGAGTGCTAGCACCATAATGGCGATGCCTGTGCGGGTGGTGTCGATCATCGTTTCCCCACGCTCATGTGACGTTTCCGGCCAAAGCCGCTTATCCGCTCAACAGTAAAGCCAGCGTCTAACAGCTTTTGGCGCACATGACCTGCGGCGGTGTATGTGGCGAATGTACCGCCGCGCTTTGTGTGGTCGCCGACTGCGGTCATTAGATCAGCGCTCCAAAGCTCGGGGTTTTTGGCGGGGGAAAAACCGTCCAGAAACCACGCATCCGCTTGCCCTTGCCAGTTGGGAACTGTTTCACGGGCGTCGCCTTCTATGATGGTCAACTGAATGTCAGAAGGAAGCGCTTTGCCAGCCAAAAACTCCAGCAGATGTTCTGTAAGGGGGGCAAGCTCTGTAAATGGTGCAAGTGCTGCACGGGTATCTTCGATCGACAAAGGGAATGCCTCAAAGGAAGTGAAGTGTAGCGTACCTTTGCACGCTGATTTGCGCCATGCGTCCCATGTCGCCAGAAACGACAGACCGGTGCCAAAACCGAGTTCGGCAATGTGAAAACCGTCAGCGAAGCGTTTGGTCAGCTGATTGCCGTCGTGAAAAACAAAGCGGGTTTCTGCAAGCCCGTCTTGCAGCGAATAATACGGATCATCAAAGCGGCGCGCGATTGGTGTGCCGTCTTGCCATTCAAGATCGCCGTGCGACTGGTCCATGGGGTTACCTTAAGCTAGATGTGATAGCAGTGGCGCAGGAGCAAAGATTTGGCAACGTTTGATGTAACAGTTCGGGGTGCGGGGGTGTTCGGGCTTAGCGTGGCGTTTTGCTGTGCCAAGCGCGGCGCAAAGGTGCGTGTGATTGACCCCAACGGCGTCGCTGCGGGTGCAAGTGGCGGTGTTGTTGGTGCGCTAGCGCCCCATGCGCCGGACAAATGGAACTCCAAAAAGCAGTTTCAGTTCGAGAGCCTGCATGAGGCGGAAAGCTTTTGGCAGCTTGTTGAGAGAACGGCGGATGCGAAAACTGGCTACGCCCGCACAGGCCGCTTGCAACCCCTATTGGATGAGCGCGCAGTGCATTTGGCCCGCGAAAGGGCTGTGTCAGCGCAAGACCTTTGGGGTGATGGATATACATGGCAAGTCGTTGAAGCGGCGGGTGATTGGGTGCCACAATCGCCTACAGGGCTGCTGATCCAAGATACTTTGACGGCACGCATCCATCCGCGTGCGGCGACCCAAGCGTTGGCCAAAGCGGTTGTTGCCTTAGGCGGGCAGATTGCCCCCGAAGGTCCGGATGAAGGTAAAGTTGTGCTGGCAACAGGGGTCAGTGGTCTGCAGCAAATGTCTGAGAAATTGGACAAGCCTGTGGGCAATGGTGTGAAAGGGCAGGCCGCGGTGCTTGATTTTGATGCCTCTGACCGGCCCCAACTTTTTGCAGACGGGCTTCATATTGTGCCACATTGGAACGGTACCGTAGCGATCGGTTCCACGTCCGAGCGACTTTATGAGCACACTGATGTGGATGATCAATTGGACGATGTGATTGCGCGTGCGAAGTCTTTGTTTCCTGTCTTGGCTGACGCATCGGTGATTGAGCGCTGGGCTGGCTTGCGGCCCCGTGCCAAATCGCGCGCGCCTATGCTGGGGGCTTACGGTGATGTATATGTTGCCAACGGCGGGTTCAAAATTGGCTTTGGCATGGCGCCCCGGGTGGGTGAAACTATGGCCGCGCTTGTTTTGGATGGCGTTGATGAAATTCCAGATGCGTTTCGGGTGGAGGCCTTATTGTAATGCGTGTTGAAGCACTTGATCATCTTGTTCTGACAGTCGCGGATGTTGCTGAAACTGTTCGTTTTTACGAGGACGTGTTGGGCATGCAGCCCGTACGGTTTGACGCGGCGGATGGCACATCCCGTTGGGCGCTGATGTTTGGGGAGCAAAAGATCAACCTGCACCAAGCGGGCGCAGAGTTTGTACCCCATGCAGACAACCCCAAGTCAGGGTCAGCTGATCTGTGTTTCTTAAGCGATCAGGCGGTGTCTACATGGGTGCAATGGTTCGAAAAGCACCACGTCGAAATTGTTGATGGTCCTGTTGAGCGCACAGGCGCGCAAACCAAATTGCTATCGGTTTATGTACGTGATCCCGATGGCAATTTGATTGAGGTTTCAAACGCCATTTAGCTTGGGCGCAGCTTTGCCATCAGCTTCTCAATACCTGCTACTGTACGCTCGTTGGTCAGGTGCCCGTTTTCGTCGAACGCGTCAGAACTGTTGGCAAGCATCACTTCGGGTCCGCTGATGACGTGGGCCATGAACGGGTTCATCGCGAGGCGTAGGTTTGACTGGGCCCGCTCTCCGCCCGCGCGGCCTGCTGCAGCTGACAAAATTGCAACTGGCTTATCTTGCCATACGCTGCCCTCAGTACGGCTTACCCAGTCCAATGCGTTTTTCAAAACACCCGAGATGCCTTTGTTATACTCAGGTGTTGAAATGACCACTGCATCCGCTGCTTTGATCTGATCCGCGAGCACCTGAACCGAGGCAGGAATGCCCTCAGCGGCCTCTATATCACCATCATAAAGTGGCAGGTTCAAATCAGCCTCGACATAGGTGCTAGCGCCGCCAATGCGGGCAGCTTCACGAATGAGTTTACGGTTGGTGGCCTCTTTACGCAGGCTTCCAGAAATGCCGAGTACATGCATTGGCTTGTCCTTTTGTTGATACGCGTGTCAGGTAAGGCAAATCGATGACAGAGCAAGGGCAGTGATCATGCAGCATGGTGGAAAAATCTTGGCAGCGCAGCTTGCAAAGATGGGTGTTAAGCGGGTTTTCCAAGTTCCGGGCGAAAGCTTTTTGGCGGCTCTGGATGGCTTGCTTGATCACGATATTGAAGTTGTTACCTGCCGCCATGAAGGTGCTGCGGCCATGATGGCTGAGGCACATGCAAAACTCACGGGCCAAGTTGGGGTGTGCTTTGTGACCCGTGGCCCTGGTGCTTGTAATGCCTCTGCGGGAATTCATATCGCGCGCCAAGACAGCAGCCCGGTGGTGATGTTTGTCGGTCAAATTGCGCGATCCGATCGGGGGCGCGAGGCGTTTCAAGAAGTCGACTACCGCCAGATGTTTGGTGATTTGGCGAAGTGGGTTGAGGAGGTTGATCAGACTGAACGCTTGCCAGAGTTTATCCAACGCGCTTTTCAAACGGCATTGTCAGGGCGGCCTGGTCCCGTTGTGTTGGCGTTGCCCGAAGATATGCTGAGCGCGGCCTGCAACGATGTACCCCTGCGTGAGGGTGCCGTGCTGCATCAAGCATCTGATCTAGCAGAACCCGCGAAGACAATCATGGAGCGGCTCGAAAGTGCGCAGCGTCCTCTTCTTGTTGTGGGCGGCCCGCATTGGTCCGCAGACGCGGCACAGAGTTTGCGTGAGTTTGTCGAGGCTAACAACATTCCCGTGGCCGCAGGGTTTCGCCGGCAAGATTACATCGACAATCAAAGCTTTGCGTATGCCGGTGATTTGAACGTTGGCCTGAACCCCAAGTTGGCAGCATGCTTCAAAAAAGCTGATTTGATCATCGCGCTTGGTAGTCGGTTGGGCGACATCGAAACGCAGGGCTATTTCCTGATGGCAGACCGAAAAGCGTTGGTTCATATCCATGCGGGTACTGAAGAAATTGGCCGTGTTTGGCCGACAGAGTTTGGTGTTGTTTCCCGTGCTGATGAGATGATCGCGGCGCTGCACAAGTGCGCGCCCCTTCAACGCCAGCCTGATTGGATGGCCGAGTGCCGCGCAGCATATGATGCATGGCTACAGCCCACGGAAAGCCCCGGAGATGCGAAGCAGGAAAACATTATCGGTTGGCTGTCGGAGACCCTGCCCAAGGACGCGATTGTCACGAACGGCGCGGGGAACTACGCCGCGTGGTTGCACCGTTATTTCAGCTACAAGAGCTACGGCACACAGCTTGCGCCAACTAGCGGCAGCATGGGGTATGGCTTTCCTGCTGCGATTGCAGCCAAACTTGAGCATCCTGCCAAAACGGTTGTTTGTTTAGCGGGCGACGGCTGTTTTCAAATGACGCTTAACGAAATGTCGACAGCGATGCAGCACGGTGCGTCCGTAATCGTGATTGTTATGAATAACCGGCGCTACGGCACCATTCGGATGCACCAAGAAAAGACATATCCTTCGCGCGTGAGCGGAACTGATATGGCGACCCCTGATTTTGCCGCCCTTGCCCGCGCCTATGGGGGTCACGGCGAGACGGTGCAAAATGACGGTCAATTCGCAGAAGCGTTCAAGCGCGCTGAAGCCAGTGGCAAAGTTTCAATCATCGAAGTGCAGCTTGATGAGGACGTGCTTTCAACGGGTCAATCGCTTAGTGCGACCCGTGCTTTAGCCTTGAAAGGGTAAAAATGCCTCAACCGCTGCAGTGGCAATAACGATGGTTTGGCCCGTTGCGGGGTTTGCACTGTTGTGTCCGCCTTTCACGCCCTTAACCGTTGCTTTGCCGCGCGGAAGTTTCGCGGTTAGCGCGTCAATATCAAGCTTTTCGGGCTCTGCCACACCAACGGTGACTTGCACGCGCATCATGTCGTGGGAAATACCCAAAGCCTCGAACATCGGAATAGATGAATGGCGCAGGGCATCTTCAATCGCACGCGCTGCGGCTTTTGTGTAATCCATACCGTAGAGGTCATTGCCCATGCCCATTTCAATGATGAAACGTTGATCAATACTCATGCGGTACCCTCCAGTTCGAGAGACACATGAATGACCGCGTGGGCCATGATGGTGGGGTTGCCACCTGCGGCCTCTGGGCGAGGAATATCAAGGCCGCCGTGGTGTGTCGTTATGTTGATTTGGCCGTACGGGAACACGGATTTCAGGCGCTCTGTGTCCACCGTATCTGGCGCTTGGCAGGCAATCTCGACGTCGATGATCATGTCCTCTTTGTCTTTGCCAAAGAGCTCCGCCAGATTGATCGAGTTGTGCCAAAGTGCATCCTTCAGGGCCTTTTCAGAGGCGGCTGTGTAATCTAGCCGGCGCAAGGAGCTGCCCATGCCAAATTCAGTCAACAAACGATGCTTCATGAGTGCCCCCAGCTTTGCCTAAAACTCAACGCCAATTTGCGCCTTGATACCCGAGCGGAACGGATGCTTGATCAACTCCATCTCAGTGACCAGATCGGCGTGTTCGATCAGTTCGTCTTTGGCATTGCGGCCTGTCAGAACGACGTGGGTCATATGGGGTTTGTGATCGCGTAAGAAGGCTACGACCTCGTTCACGTCAAGGTAATCATAGCGCAACGCGATGTTGATCTCGTCGAGCAGCACCATTTTGTTGGCGTCATCCAAGATCAGCTCTTTTGCCTTGGCCCACGCCGCCTGCGCCATTTCGGTGTCGCGTGACCGGTCTTGGGTCTCCCAAGTGAAGCCCTCGCCCATGGTGTGAAACGCACAAGTATCAGAGAATTTGGATAGGATCAGATCGCGCTCACCTGTGGACATGCCACCTTTAATGAACTGCACAACAGCGCATTGCATATCATGCGCGATACAGCGGAAGATCATGCCAAAGGCCGAGGAAGATTTACCCTTACCTTTGCCAGTGTGAACAATAACAAGGCCCTTTTCATCGGTTTTAGTCGCCATGATTTTATCACGAGCAACTTTCTTCTTGGCCATTTTCATTGCGTGGCGATCATCATCCATGTCCGGCTCCTATCCACTTGATGTGTCGTGTCGATCTAAGAGGGAAATACCTGGGAGGGCAATGGGCGTTAGGGCTTTGTTAAGGGATATTGCCGATTAGTGAAGACGTAGCGAGTTAAGGAGATTTGCGATGCGTCTGTTTTGGTGTGCCGTTTTGGTATTGGCGGGATGTGATATGGGCGGGCCTGCGTTCATCGGGTTGGAGCCAATGCGCATTTCTGTTGGCGGAAGCGATTTTACGGTTCGTCAACGAAACGACCGCGCAGAGGTCATTCGCACCAATATGGAGTGGGCACCGGACGCGGGTGCGGTTGCTGATAAAATGTTGATCGCTATCCAGCAAACTACTGGATGCATCGTTCGTAAGGGCACACTTAGCGGCGATCAGGCAAAGGCTGTTGCGCGCCTAAAATGCGTGGATGACGGAACCTATGAGATCAAACAGCGCTAGCGTTTGTAGGCATCAATGCGCGCTCGGGCCGAGTTTGAGCGGGGGACCCACAATCCACGGTCAATAGCCTCTTGAAGGCGACCGGCGATGTCGCGCAACGCGGGGTCATTGTGTTCTGCGATAAAGTCACGGGTATCATCATCTGCCAAAAATGCCTCTTCCACGAGGTCAAAGTGGTGCTGCTTTACAGCGCCTGTCGTAGCGGCAAATGCAAACAGATAATCCACTGTTGCAGCAATTTCGAAAGCGCCTTTGTAGCCATGCCGCTTAACCCCATCGATCCATTTGGGGTTCACCACACGTGACCTGACAACACGGCCAATCTCATCATCAAGGGTTCGGATTAACGGGCGTTCAGGGCGCGAGTGGTCGTTGTGATAAACCAGTGGGTCTTTGCCCTGTAGCGATGCCACAGCCGCCGCAGCGCCACCTTCAAATTGATAGTAGTCGTCGCTGTCCAGAATATCATGCTCGCGATTGTCTTGGTTTTGCACAATCGCATCTACTTGTGACAACCGCGCGCTTAGGCCGTCGCGGTCACGCGCGCCTTCAAGGTTTGCGCCGTAAGCGTAGCTACCCCACTCAAGATAGGCATCACCCAGATCAGCTTTGTCGCTCCAGAGACGCTCATCAATCATGGCTTGCAGGCCAGCACCGTAAGCGCCGGGTTTGCTACCATAAACGCGCGGCCCTTTGTTTAGCGCGGCATGGTTGTCAGGTTCATCCAGTTCTTGAATTGCGCGTGCAGCGCTGTCCACCAGCGCGATTTGTTGCGGAAACGCATCACGGAAAAAGCCCGAGACACGCAATGTCACGTCAACCCGTGGTCGGCCCAGAACGCTGTGCGGGATAATCTCAAAACCTGTGACGCGGCGCGATGCCATATCCCACTTGGGTTTAACCCCCATCAGTGCCAGTGCTTGTGCAATATCGTCACCGCCGGTACGCATATTGGCTGTGCCCCAAGCGGTCAGCAACAAGGCGCGGAGCCAGTCGCCGTTGTCCTGAAGATGCTTTTCAATCAGCAGGTTTGCCGACTTCCACCCAAGGGTCCACGCGGTTTGTGTGGGAATCGCGCGGCTGTCGACGGAATAAAAATTGCGGCCCGTTGGCAGTGTGTCCAAGCGACCACGGGTAGGGGCACCTGACGGACCCGCGGGGACGGCCAAACCGTTCAACCCGGTGAGCAGTGCGTTTGTTTCTGCGAGGCCACAGGCTGCAACGGTTGGGCGTACCACTTGGGCGATATGCTCCATAACCAACGCGCTTTCTGGGCCCGGGGCGTGCGCAGTTTCATCCAGCAATTTGATGGCGAATTCTTCAAGGCGCTCAACTGTGTCGCCTGCCGTGCGCCACGTGCCGCCGCCAAGTGCGTCCGGCTTGGGACCTGCCCACGGCGCGGACATTTCGCAATTCAAGGGATCAAATCCAAGCTCAAAGTCACGGGCAAGCGCGCCAATCAACGACGCATCCACACCCTCACCGCTGCCGCGTGCTACACGGGTCAGCGCAATCGTTAGATCACGCTCTTGGGTATCTGTGGGGGAGGTGCCGAAAATATGCAGGCCGTCGCGAATTTGCGCTTCTTTCAGCTCGCAAAGATAGGCGTCCAGCTTTGCAAGATCAGTATCTTCATCAGCCCCGTTCATGCCAACATCACGGTCAATTCCTGTTGCTGCGGTCAGGGACAAAATCTCGCGGCGCAGATGGGTGATCCGGCGTGGATCAACACCAGCGGCTTCGTAATATTCATCCACGAGGGCCTCAAGATCTTTGAGCGGCCCGTAGGTTTCAGCGCGCGTTAGCGGCGGGGTGAGGTGATCAAGGATCACAGCCTGCGCGCGGCGTTTTGCTTGGGTGCCTTCGCCGGGATCGTTGACGATGAACGGGTAAAGGTGCGGCGTGGGACCAAAGACAACTTCGGGCCAACACGTTTGGGAAAGCGCTACTGCTTTACCTGGAAGCCACTCGAGGTTGCCGTGTTTGCCCATGTGCACAATTGCATTGGTACCCCAATGGTGGCGAAGCCAGATATAAAACGCGAGATAGTTGTGCGGTGGTATCAGATCAGGTGAGTGGTATGTTTCCTCAGGATCGATGTTGTAGCCACGTGCAGGCTGGACACCGACCACGGCATTACCAAACTCAAAGATCGATAGTTTGAAGCCGTCTTCTTGTGCCTGCGTCGCGGATATTTTTGAACAAAAGAAGGGATCGTCTGTTGGCGCGCCCCATTTGTCGTTCATCTGTTGTTTGATGTCATAAGGCAGCGCGTTGAAGTGTTGTTCGTAGATGCTGAGCGGAAGATGCACGCCGCCAGTTGTCTGTGCACGGTCCGTCAGCCAGTTGGTGGGACCCTCCATGATCATATCCATCAGTGCCTTGGATGAGGCAGGGGGCGCAGTGTTGTAACCGTCACGGGTAAGTGCGCCAAGCGCATCAACTGTTGCAGCTGGCGTATCAAGGCCCACGCCATTTGCGAGGCGGCCGTCTTTGTTGGGGTAGTTCGCCAGAACGAGCGCCACTTTTCTGTTTGCTTTGGGGGTGTGCCGCAGCTTTGCCCAGTTGGCTGTAAGCTGTGTGACGAAATCAATTCGGTCACCTACGGCTTGATACGTTGCGATGGGACATTGGGTTGCCTCGTCAAAATAGGCCTCGCCCTTGAACGATACAGCGCGGCTCAAGATGCGGCCGTCTACTTCTGGCAGGGCTACATTCATCGCGATGTCGCGTGCGGACAGTCCCGTCAAACCGTCTGCCCATGCGTCTTGTGAACTTGCTGATAGCACGACCTGAAATACGGGTGCTTGATTGGCAGCAGCGCTCGTCAAAGGGTTTTCCGGTGTGTTTTGCTCATGCGGGCTACCAACTGCAAAAGACGTACAGTTCAAAATGCTGGCTGGCGGTGCTTCGCTAAATAGATGCTCAAGGGTGGCTTGGCTAACAGGGTCTTTTAGGGACGCCACAAACACTGGCATTGGGTTTAGCCCCGCTCGCAACAGTGATTTTACCAAACGGTTTATGGGGTTCAGGCCTGCGCCTTGGACAAGCGCGCGGTAGAAAATGATTGGAACGACTGGCGCGTTTTTGGTCCAGTTTTCTTGTAGGCTGGCCATCGTGGGGGATTGCTCGCCCGGCCAATAAAGTCCTGCGCGTAGCAATGGCGCGGCTGCTGCCGGTGATGTCCCGCGCCCAAGCATGGCATTGGTGTATTCCAGAAAACCAGTGGCGTTGGCCGGGCCGCCTTCTGTCAAATATGCCCAGAGTGCGTCGTAGTCTTCATCGCTTACGGTCGACAGATTGCGCAGCTCTGGATCAGGTTTGTCATCACCGGGCAACAAAGCCAAAGGTATGTCGTTGTCATGGCAATTGGCGGCGTATTGCTCAACGCCGTAGCGCCAGTATCCCGTTCCCCCAAGCACCCGCGCAATTATCAGTTTTGAGCCTGATGTGCAGTCTTGGATGTGCAAATCAACGGACATCGGATGCATCAAATGCATCATGCTGGCCAGTCGTAGTGTAGGTGGAGACTGCATCTCGGCACGGGCGCCAGACAAGGCTGCCAACTCTGTGTCTGCTGCTGAAATGAACACAACATCCGCTGGCGTTTGGCCAAGGTCTACGGGTTCTTTCCCGTCATCAATTGAACCGGGTGTCGCGGCAAGAAGGTGCATTGGGTTTACTCTGGGTTATGAGAAATGGTGGTGATGTCAGCCAGCGTTTTGGTCATGAAAATACTTGTCGCGTTTTGGGTGTAATCCCCAAAAGGGCCGCATGTTTCAAAGCCGTGGCGTGCATAAAGGCGGTGCGCCGCGTGCAGAGCGTTGCCAGTTTCCAACTTAAGTTCGGGCAGTTTGAGCGAGCGCGCGTGATCTTCTAGTGCGCGCAAAATAGCATCTGCGATCCCCTGGCCACGGGCCTCTGGGTCAACGAACATAGACTTCAACTCACCGTAGTTTTCGCGCGCAGCTACTGCACCGGTCCCCCGAATGACTTGCCCGCGCCGAGCCACAAAAAAGTGGATGTCCGGTGCGCATAGCTCATCAATGTTGAGGAACGCGTTGTCTTCGGGTGGAAACAGGCTTTCCATCAGACGATGGCTTTGCGTAAGCAGTGCCGTCGCCTGTGGGTCTTTTGGATCGCCTGGTTCTACGATGATCATGCGCGCAGGGCAGCGTCGATTGCACTGCGGTCAAGGCCCGCTTGGCCAATCACAACAAGCCGCGTTTGACGCGGGGCCGTTCCAAAAGGCTGGTCGAAATACGTATCAACCCGTGGCCCAACCGCTTGCAACGTAAGGCGCATTGGTTTGCCTTCGACCGCAGCAAAACCTTTGAGGCGCAAAATGTCATGGGTTTGGATGACATCTGCGACTTGTGCTGCAAACGCCTTCGCATCACCAATTTCGCCCAAGGTGACAACAAAGGATTCAAAGGCATCATGGTCGTGATCGTGATGATGGTGGTGATGTCCGTTATCATCGTCATGGGCGTGATCATGATCGTCATGATGATGTTCGCCATCTTCTGCGTGGTGGTCATCGTGATGGTGATGATGCACCTCGGCGCGCGCTTCCATATCACTCTCGGAACCAACACCTTGGCCAAGCAAAACGTCAACAGGCAGCGCGCCCATCGAGGCTTTGACAACCTGCACACCGCTTCGTGCTTCGGATTTCAGTTTGTCCGTAAGGGCAGTGGCCTCATCTGCGCTTAGAAGGTCAGATTTGTTCACCACAATCATGTCTGCACAGGCGATTTGGTCCTCGAATAGTTCGGACAGGGGTGTCTCGTGATCAAGGTTGTCGTCAAGTTTGCGTTGGGCATCTACTGCCGCAACTGAATGTGCAAAGCGTCCTTCCGTTACGGCTTTTCCATCCACTACTGTAACGACACCGTCGACGGTCACTTTGGTTGAAATGCCGGGCCAGTTGAAAGCGCGGACAAGCGGTTGTGGCAGCGCAAGGCCAGAGGTCTCAATCACGATATGATCAGGTGCGTTTTCACGCTCGAGCAGTTTTTCCATCGTCGGGATAAAATCATCGGCTACGGTGCAACAGATGCAGCCGTTTGACAGCTCCATGATATCATCTTCGGTACAGGTCTCGTCACCGCAGCCCTTAAGAATGTCACCATCCACACCAAGATCGCCAAACTCGTTGATGATCAACGCGATGCGCTTGCCTTGTGCGTTTTGCAGCATGTGGCGGATCAGTGTTGTTTTGCCTGCGCCCAGAAAACCAGTGACGACAGTAGCAGGAATTTTCGCAGCCATAATGGCCTCCATGTCAAAAAGATGCGCCGGCAACCCGTGGGGGCCACCGGCGTCAAAACCGTTCAGTTGCTGTTCGCAAATGAGAGTGCTTAGGCGGCGTTGTAGAGACGCGGTGTCACAAAACCTGTGCCATCGAGACCCTTCATGCGCTTGGCTGCTGCAAGCACCGCAAGGTCAGCAACTGGCTCAATGAGCAACACCAGCATGTACGCCGCGCCAAATGACGCAACTGCTGCAAGGTTCTCTGCGCCAAAACCTTGGCCGTAGATTGCCCAGAAAGCCACCCAAGCGACAACGCCACCTTGGTATGCACCAGAAAGCTTCAGCGCCTGGCCGTATGACAGGTCAACGTAAGCTGTGTTTGGCGCAATGATCTTTTTCGCCATGTGGTGGATCGCAAAGAGCGGCACCAGAAGTGTTGTTGCGTTGACTGTGATCATGCCCAGGTCAGTTGGTGCGAAGAACAAGCCTTGGATCAACAGGCCAAGTGCCAGCCCGATCGCCGCAGGGCCGGTGCCCAGGATCAGCAAGATTGTCGTGCCGAGGATGAAGTGAACTTCTGATACGCCAACAGCGAAGTGGGGCAGGACTTCGAAAAAGATGAAAACAGCGATCGTTGCGATCAAGCTGCGTGCCACAAGCGACAAAGCACCTTTTTGAACAAGCGCTTCCCACGCCATTTTCGCGCCGTATCCGGCAGCACCCGCGAAGGTTGCGTAGCTTAGGGCCATTTTTGCGCCACTGACGACGCCTGGTTCGATATGCATAACTATTCTCCTTTGCCTGTCACACCCGACAGGGGTTTGCATTTCTGCACGGCTGGTCTCCTGGCTTGCGGGTCAACACGTACCGTCGCCTTCCCAGTTTCCCAGTGGCTTAATGACGGACGCTCACCGCTTACAGTCGCGGGGGCGGCTGCGGTTTTGGACCCCGAATTGGGTTGGCCCGTCCCGCATTCCCATTTGATCCCCGACGCTTTGCGTCTGATCGGGGAACCATGCTGGTATGTTGTGACTGTTCTGACGCGTTCAAGCAAGGGAGATTCCGACCTACCACGCCCCAAGAACGGCAGGGTACGCTTTGATTTATGTACGGTTTTGCAATGTATTTAGCAGATTTTGCGCAATATATTGTGGATAAGTGGGCGGTTTGGGGCAGATACGGTGGTGTGGCGTTGACAGGTAGGCGGCGTGGGCGTTCCACTATGGGCGTGAATGGAATCACCCAAAGGACTTGCCTTGCGCTTTTCACGACTCAGATTGAACGGCTTCAAAAGCTTTGTTGACCCAACAGACTTGGTCATTGCTGATGGGCTGACTGGCGTTGTCGGGCCAAACGGCTGTGGCAAGTCCAACCTGCTTGAGGCGTTGCGTTGGGTCATGGGGGAAAACCGGCCAACCGCGATGCGCGGCGGTGGTATGGAAGATGTGATCTTTGCGGGGGCTTCAACGCGGCCCGCACGCAACTTCGCTGAAGTCAGTCTGATCATTGATAATGCCGAACGCTTGGCGCCTGCGGGCTTTAATGACGCGGATCAGCTTGAGGTCGTGCGCCGGATCACGCGGGACGTTGGCTCAGCCTACAAAGCAAATACAAAAGACGTTCGCGCGCGCGACGTGCAGATGCTGTTCGCGGACGCAAGCACGGGTGCACATTCACCCGCGCTGGTGCGGCAGGGACAAATCTCTGAGTTGATCAACGCCAAACCAAAGGCGCGTCGCCGTATTCTTGAAGAAGCGGCAGGTATTAGTGGCCTGTATCAACGCCGTCATGAAGCAGAACTCAAACTGCGGGGGGCGGAAACGAACCTAAGCCGCGTCGATGATGTGATTGAACAACTTGCTGCCCAGTTAGGTCAGTTAGCCCGCCAAGCACGACAGGCGGCGCGCTACCGCGAGATCAATTCGGGTTTACGTCTTGCAGAGGGGCTTTTGCTCTATCGGCGTTGGAAAGAAGCAGACGAGGCCCGCGCTGCAGCAGATGAACATCTAAAGGCGCAAACTGTGCTTGCTGCCCAAGCGGAAACAGCGGCGCGCGCTGCCGCAAAAACGCGGCAAGCTGCTGATGAAGCTTTGCCACCATTGCGCGAAGAAGAGGCGATCGCCGCCGCGGTGTTGCAGCGTCTTGAAGTTGGCCGCGATGCGCTTTCTGAACAAGAAAGTCGTGCCGCCGAGTTGATTGAAACCCTGACCAGCCGCATTTCACAGCTAACCCGCGATATTGAGCGCGAAACCGGCCTGAACAAAGATGCTGACGAGACGATTGCGCGCCTTGAGTGGGAAGCGCAGGAAATCGCCAAAGCTTCTGAGGGGCATGACGCACGCCTGGCGGAAGCCAAAACAGTGGCTTCTGAAGCAGCGCAAATCCTGCAAGACCGCGAAGCTGCTTTAAGTGAGATGACCGAGGATGTGGCGCGCCTCGCTGCCCGCCATCAATCTGCGAACCGTATCCTTGATGATAGCCGTAAGACACTTGATAAAAATGAGGCGGAGGCCGAAAAATCACGTGACGCAATGCGCGTCGCCAAGCAGGCGCAAGCAACCGCCAAGGCCGAGTTTGAAGTGGCTGAGCGTGAAGCGGTCGAAGCGGCTGAAACAGTGCAAAGCGCTGATGCGGCATTGATTGAGGCGGAAGCAGCCCGGACTGAGACCCAATCGCTGGAGGCGGATGCACGTGCGGCGCTGTCTGAGGCGGATGGTGAGGTCAGCGCGCTGCGTGCCGAAGTGAACGCACTTAGTAAATTGGTTGATCGTGACACCGCTGAGGGCGGTCAGTTGATGGATGTTCTGTCCGTTGGCGCAGGGTTTGAAAAAGCGCTTGGTGCCGCGCTCGCGGATGATTTGAAAGCACCGCTTGTGTCAAACAATGACCCCTCTGGATGGGCTGTTTTGCCTGCGTATGACAGCACGCAGGCCTTGCCGGATGGCGTGACACCGTTGTCTGCGCATGTGGACGCACCTGATGTGTTGGCGCGTCGTTTGTCGCAGATCGGGCTGGTTGAAGCTGATCGGGGAAACGCCGCGCAGGTTAATTTGGCGCCCGGCCAGCGGTTGGTTTCGGTTGAAGGTGATCTGTGGCGTTGGGACGGGTTTCGCGCTAGTGCTGAAGACGCGCCGTCTGCCGCCGCTTTGCGTCTGCAACAGCTCAACCGTCTTGAGGCGTTGAAAAAAGAAATGAACGAGGCTGAGGCCCGTGCCGACGGTGCACGCGATGCCCACACCCTCTTGCAAACGCGCTTGCGCGAGTTGACCGCGGCGGACCAAGCAGCGCGTCAGGCGCGCCGCGATGCGGATCAATTGCTATCAAATGCGGGTCGAAAAGTGTCGCGCGCCGAAGCGGATCAATCGATCGCCCAAAGCAAGCTTGAGACACTAGATTTGGCGGTTAAACGCTTTGAGGATGAGGCAACAGCTGCGCGTGCCCGCTTAGCAGAGGCTGAAAAAAGCGTAGCAGAACTTGGGGACTTGGACGCAGCACGCGGTGCTGTTGAAGACGTCAAGATGACAGTAGAAGCGGCGCGGATGACCATGATGGCCAAGCGTTCTGCGTCCGATGAAGTGCGCCGCGAAGGCGAGGCCCGCGTGCGCCGTTCCCAAGACATAGCCAAAGAGAGCAGCAGCTGGAAAAGTCGGCTGGAAACAGCAGAGAAGCGCTCGTCTGAACTTGCTGAACGCCGTGAAACTTCAGAGCAGGAGTTGCAAAAAGCGCAAGCTGCCCCTGCTGAACTTGCTGCGAAGCGTGAGACGTTGTTGTCCGAGATTACAACCGCCGAGACACGCCGCCGAGCCGCCGCTGACGCACTGGCCGAAGCTGATACAGTGCAGCGCGCGGCGGTAAACGCAGAGCGTGAGGCAGAACGTGCGGCCTCAGAAGCGCGCGAAGCACGCGCACGTTCCGAGGCGTTGGCGGATGCTGCGAAAGAAGCAGTCGGTGTGGCCGCCGAACGTATTCAAGATGAGATGGAAGTAACGCCGCAAGCCCTGCTGGAAAAGCTTGAGGTAGATGCAGATCAGATGCCCCCGTCAGAGCAGATCGAGTCAGAGGTAAACCGGTTAAAGCGTCAACGGGACGCCTTGGGTGCCGTGAATTTGCGCGCCGAGGAAGATAGTAAAGAAGTCCAAGTTGAGCATGACGCGCTTGTCGCTGAGAAGCAGGACTTGGAAGCAGCCATTCGTGAATTGCGCACTGGTATTGCAAGCCTGAATAAAGAAGGCCGCGAGAGGCTTTTGACAGCTTTTGAGCAAGTGAACGATAATTTCGGCATGCTCTTTACTCATTTGTTTGGCGGTGGTGAGGCCCGTCTTGTTTTGGTGGAAAGCGATGACCCGCTGGAAGCCGGCCTTGAGATTATGTGCCAGCCCCCGGGCAAGAAGCTGTCGACCCTGTCCCTGCTTTCTGGTGGTGAGCAGACGTTGACTGCGCTCGCGCTAATCTTTGCGGTATTCTTGGCCAACCCTGCGCCTATTTGTGTGCTCGATGAGGTTGATGCCCCTCTTGATGATGCCAACGTGACGCGCTTTTGCGATATGCTTGATGAGATGACCCGCCGCACCAACACACGGTTTTTGACGATCACCCACCACGCGGTGACGATGTCACGGATGGATCGCCTGTTTGGGGTCACAATGGCTGAACAAGGCGTGAGCCAGTTGGTCAGTGTCGATCTGAAAAAAGCCGAAGCGATGGTTGCGTGAGCTGAATTCTAAAGGCGATCAAGTAGCTCAGGTGTTGGCCATGCGTCCGCAGGCATGCCAAGCTTTTGTTGCACATCTTGAACGGCCGCGCGGGTGCCTGCGCCCAAGATGCCGTCGATTTTCCCAACGTCGTATCCACGGGCCGCTAATTTGCTTTGAAGCGCTTTCATGCGGTCACCATCAAGGCCCGCATCAGGGTTTCCGGCGTCATAAACTGGCGCGCCGGATAGCCGTGTTGCGAAATAGGCGGCAGTGGTCACGTAGACAAAACTCTGGTTCCATTCGAACAAAACTTTGAAGTTTGGATAGGCCAAAAACACAGGCCCGTTACGACCTTGGGGTGCAATCAGTGATGCTTTCAGCCGGCTGTTGCCTAGTGATCCGCTGCGCGCTGTGATGCCGCGCTTTTGCCAATCCGCGACGGTCAGTTCTTTGTCCGTGCCGCTGAGCGACCAATCAAAACCTGCTGGTGCGCTCACTTCATGCAGCCAAGGCTGGTTCGCTTTCCAACCCAAGTCTGCCAAAAGTTTTGCGCCAGACATCAGCGCATCAGGGGCAGAGGTTTTAAGGCTGACCCGTCCATCACCATCAGCGTCAACGCCGTTTTGTAAGATGTCCTCGGGTAGCATCTGAACCATGCCAATTTCGCCAGCCCAAGCGCCCGTCGTTGTGCTTGGGTCCATGCCGCCCTGTTCGTAAAGCTCAATCGCGGCAAGAACCTGCGGGCGGAAAAGGTCTGGACGGCGGCAATCATGGGCAAGCGTCACAAGCGCATCGCGGGTGTTGTAGTTGCCTTGAAATGCGCCAAAATCCGTTTCAAACGCCCAGAATGCCAGTAAAATACCACGCGGCACGCCAAATTGACGCTCAGCGCGATCAAACGTGCTGGCCCACTTTTTGGCGTTTGCGGCCCCTGCGTTGATGCGGTTGCTGCTGATCAGAGCGCGTGAAAATTCGATGAATGGCTTTTGAAAAACACCTTGGCTTCTGTCGGCTTTCAAGACGGACGCGCTTTGTTGGGTGCCGTCAAAGAATGTGTTGACGGTCCTTCGGCTATGACCTTTGGCGAGGGCCTCTGTCTTTAGATCAGCGATGAAGGCGTTGAACGACCCGCCGCATGGCGTTTGTGCTGCCACTGTCAGCGGTGCGAGGCAGGTAAGGGTCGTGACAAAGGCGATGCGGAGAAGGGCGTTCATGCTTGACTCATTCCTAACCATAGCAATAGTGACAAGGCGAGGGCAGCTGCCCATGCGCTCCATAATACTGCTACAGCTTGCTCAATATCGCGGGGCGCTGCAACCTTTCTTGCGGCGGCGTTGACCCACGGAAAGTCTGTAAGCTGACCCTCATAAGTGCGTGGACCCGATAGGGCGATGTCGAGACGAAGGGCCATTGCGGCCTCGGGCCAGCCTGCGTTTGGCGAGCGGTGCAAGCGGGCGTCGGGGCCAATTTTGGTGATCTGCATTGGCGCAATTAACAACGCGGTTAGCCGCGCTGGAATGAAATTTAACACATCATCAAGGCGCGCTGCGGCCCAGCCAAACGCCTCGTGGCGGGGCGTGCGATAGCCGATCATGCTATCTGCGGTGTTCGTAATTTTATAGATCAGCAAGCCCGGAAGACCCGCGACAGCAAACCAAAACGCTGGGGCAATAATGCCGTCGCTCAGATTTTCTGCCGCACTTTCAATGGCTGCACGGCCAACGGCGTTCTCATCCATCTGGCGTGTGTCGCGGCCAACAATCATCGCGACTTCTGCGCGCCCTTCCTCAAGTCCTGTGCGCAGACCTTTTGCGACGGCCAGCACGTGATCAACCAGTGACCTTTGGGCCAAAAGAATTGCTGTAATAATAACCTGAATGGGCCAGCCAAGGGTGCTGAGCAGCAATCCAAGAATGCCCATCGCAAAACAAAAGGCGATCATCATGAGCGCACCTTTGATGCGCTTGTGTTCGCCGTTGTTGAAGCGCTCGTCGCCCAAACCGATCAGCCGGCCCATCAATACGGCGGGGTGGGGTAGTCGCGACCAAAGCCATTTCGGTTCACCGAAAATCGCATCAAGGATCATCGCAAGCGACAAAATCATAAGGCGGCCTCAAGCTGTTGCCATTGATCAGGGGCAGGTAGGCCAAGGCGCAGCCAATCGCCCGCGTAAGGGAAAACGCGTGACCAGACATGGCCCTCTGCCAAGCGTGTTTGCCAGCTTTGCGCGTCGTCGACTTGGTACAGCCTAAACAGGTCCGTGCCGCCTACTACTTTGGCGTTATGTTGGGTCATCAGATCATCAAGGCGGCGTGCATCTGCGGCCAGACGCTGACGGGTTGCCGTGGCCCAGTCATGATCGGATAGCGCGCGCGCACCCAGTGCCAGTGTTGGTCCCGCAACAGCCCAAGGGCCTAGTTGCTCGCTCAGCCCAGCAAGGGTTTTGGGGTGGCCAATGGCAAACCCAAGTCGCGCGCCTGCAAGTCCCCAAAACTTGCCAAAGCTTTTTAGAACGATCGTATTTTTATCTGCAGTACGGTGCACCATGCTATCACTCGGACACACATCGCCAAAGCTTTCATCAATGATTGTGAGGCGTGCAGCAGCGTTCGGAAGGCACATGTCGCCGTCTGGATTATTGGGCCGAACCAACACGTGAACATCGCCGGCATCGGGGCTGACATCCCAGCCGTGATGACGAAATGCGGCGGCATGTTCATTGTAGGTGCGGTTCTGAATTTGTGCGCCGCTTAGCCCCTTGAGGGCCGGCAACATCGGCATCTGCGCAATGATTGCTGATGCACCACCTGCGGGAATAATTGTTGCATTGTCTGGCGCGTTCCAAAAATCCCGTGCGGCATTGATCAACGCATCGAGGGCTGCTTGGTCGGGCAGTGCAGTCCAGCTATCCGCGGCGATGTCTTTTACCGGATAAGCAACAGGGTTGATGCCCGTGCTTAGATCAAGCCAGCTGTCACGCGTGCCGCCAAATGTTGCCACTGCCGCATCAAGCCCGCCCCCATGATCGCGGGCGTTGCTCATGCTTGGTCTGACTTGGGAAGCGGTTGGTGGCGCGTTACAAAATGCCCCTTGATGGCCTGCGGCCACTCGCGGAATGGCACCTGCCCGGTTTCGCTGGCGGCGTGTTTTTGCGCATATTCCACGATACCCGCGGCAGCTTCTTCAGAGGGGGCAAAGTTGCCAAGTGTGTAGGCCAGTTTACCCTCGCCCTGAATTGCCACATTGCACGCACGGGTACAGCCCATCAGGCACGAGACGCGGCGTGTTTTCACATCGCCATTCGCTTCGGCTTCGATCAAGGCAGCAAGTTGTTCGCCGTGGGTTTGCGCGTCGGTAGCAGCGTCCCAATCGCCATGCTTGCACGTATCACAAATGGTAATCCAAGTGGTCATGATCTTTGCCTTTTCCGCTGTCAGTTTTTGCTGCGCAGACACAACCGTAATTGCCTGAGCACTGCAAGGCGAATTGGTTGGTAAAGAATAGTTTACCGCTTTGAACAACAAACTTAGCCGTTGGCTGGCAAACTGTGTTATGAACGCAAAATGAACAGAGCGATTGTTGATTCTGTTTGGGTGTTTTTGGGTTGTGAGTTTATGCCGGTTTTGGTGGTTGAGAATAATAGTGATCTAGCAAAGATCTGGGCCAGCCATTTACGGCGGATGGGGCCCTGGGTCGATATTGCAGCAACGGCTGACGAGGCCACTGATGCTTTGATCAAGAAGGACTACCGCGTTGTTGTGCTGGATTTAGACCTGCCTGACGGCAGTGCGCTTGGGTTGGCCGACATCATCAGCTACCGCCATCCGATGTGTAAGGTTGTGCTGGTGACCAAAAGCACGTTCTTCTCGGATGGCAGTATTTTCCGCAACGTGCCCAATGCATGCGGGTTCCTGAGTAAAGGAACGAACCCGCATGATTTAGCGGCTTTGGTCACCCATCATATGCCTGATCAGACATAAGTTGGCTGGTCGAATGGTCAGCCGCGTCCGTGGGGCTCCATGAAGTCCAGATCAGGGTTAATCGGCAAAATGCGGCTCGGGTTAATGGTGTCGTGGCTGTAGTGGTAGTGACGGATGATGTGCGCCATACCAACTGTGCCAGCAACGCCCTCAATTTGATACAAATCGCGCGTGTAAGCCCACAGATTGGGGTAGTCGATGATGCGCTTTTTGTTGCACTTGAAGTGCAAGTGATACACCGGATCAAACCGAACAAGCGTGGTGAAGAGGCGCCAATCTGCTTCGGTTACTTTGTCACCCATCAGGTAGCGGCTTTTGCTCAACCGCTCTTCCAGCCACTCCAAACTTTCAAAAAGTGGGATCACACCTGCCTCATATGCATCTTGTGATGTGGCAAAGCCTGCTTTGTAGACGCCGTTGTTGACGGTGTTGTAGATGCGGTCGTTTACCTCTTCGATGTCATCGCGCATTTCTTCGGGCCAATAGTCGGCTGTGTTACCAGTGATGTCATTGAATGCCGAATTGAACATCCGAATGATTTCAGCGCTTTCGTTGCTCACAATTGTGTTGCGCTCTTTGTCCCACAAAATGGGCACTGTCACACGGCCCGAGACTTTTGGATCGGCGCGCAGGTAAATGTCACGAGCAAACGGCAGATCAAAAAGCGTGTCGCCTGTTGCGCCATCGTCGTCCTTCTCAAACGTCCAGCCGTCGCTGAGCATATCTGGGTGGACCACTGAAACAGTGATGTGATCCGTTAGGTCTTTGAGTTGGCGAAAAATCAGCGTGCGGTGCGCCCAAGGGCAAGCAAGCGATACATAAAGGTGATAGCGACCGCTTTCGGCTTTAAAGCCATCGGTGCCTGATGGCCCCGCGCTGCCGTCTGCAGTGATCCAGTTACGGAACGCAGCCGTGGTGCGTTTGAACGCGCCACCTGTGGATTTTGTATCGTACCAAACGTCGTGCCAAACACCATCAACCAGCTGACCCATTGTGAAATTCCCTCCGCATTAATCGTTGCCGCAACCCTAACGTTGCGCAGATGCACAACAAACCCCGACGCGCGCGCAACTACTGCGCATATCTGCACAGGTCGTAAACGGGCGCTGGCGTGCCTTTTATCCGTTTGCACACAGGCCTGCGCGCCGATACACCTGTCGAAGACGACGCCCAAGTGGGGCCAGACCGAAGGCATGCAATGATCGACCCAGACAGGGGATCGACGCGTGTATCGTCAAGGTTCCGCACGGCTGCCTGAATGTGCGGGAGATGACCCTATGAAACACCTGATTGCCATCCTAAGTGTGCTGCCTCTTTTTGCGGCACCTGCAAATGCGCACGTTGGCCACTGGGCTGATGTGGCGGGGCATGATCATTGGGTTGCGGCAGGCGCGCTTGGCGCTGCAGCGGCTGCGGCACTTTGGGGGTGGCGCAAGGGCAAAAAGGACGAGGCAGAGGCCGAAGAGGCAGATGCGGTTGAGCCCACCACCGAGGAGGAACCCGCATGAGCAACGATGCAAACCCGAAAATCGGTGTGATGATCTGTGGGCACGGGTCACGTTCGCAGTCTGCGGTGGATGAATTTGCGACCCTTGCGGATAAACTGCCCGCGTTTTTGCCGCCTGAATGGCAGACAGAATATGGGTATCTTGAATTCGCCAATCCGGTCATTCGTGATGGTCTTGATAAGTTGCGCGCAGGTGGGTGCGAGAAAATCCTCGCGGTACCCGGCATGTTGTTTGCCGCGATGCACGCGAAAAACGATATCCCGACCGTTCTGAATACATATGCCGCTAAGCACGGGGTTGATGTGAGCTATGGCCGTGAATTGGGCGTTGATCCCAAGATGATTGCCGCTGCTGCGGGACGTATTCAAGAAGCGGTTGACGAAGCTAATAAGTCCGAGTTTGTGGAAAACCACGATACCTGCTTGGTGGTGATTGGCCGTGGTGCGTCTGATCCCGATGCGAATGGTAACGTGGCAAAGATTGCGCGGATGCTGCACGAGGGCATCGGTTTCGGCTGGGTTGAAGTTGGCTATTCAGGTGTGACGTTCCCGCTGGTTGAGCCTTGTCTGCAACACGCTGCCAAGTTGGGATACAAGCGGATCATCGTCTTCCCGTATTTCTTATTCTCAGGCATTTTGATCGACCGCATTTACGGCTTCACGGATCAGGTTGCTGCCGATCATCCTGATATCAGCTTTGTCAAAGCGGGCTATCTTGGGGATCACCCCAAAGTGCTTGAAACATTTGCGGAGCGTGTGCGCGAACAGATGGGGGCAAACCCGCCGCCCAACTGTGGTACATGCGCGTATCGGACCCAAGTTCTCGCACCGGATGGCCAGGCGCCGATCACCATCCCCGCGTCCGAGCGTGCGAGCCACCCTGCGTTTTCCGACACACCGCCACCGACATGTGTGTTGTGCAAATACCGTACTCAGGTGCTGGGTTTTGAAGCTGAGGTTGGCGCCATTCAAGACAGCCATCACCACCATGTTGAAGGGCAAGGTGCGTCTGCGCCGGGTTCAAACGTGGCCGATTGTAAGCTTTGCGACACGTTCTGCACGGGCATGTGCCGTCTTGAGATGCAGGACAATCATCACCATCATCATCATGGTGACCACAGTCATGATCATGATCACGCGGAGCACGATCATCATCACCACGATCATGATCATGCGCACCCTGAATATCCTCATGCAAAACACCCGCATGGGCCCGAAAGCGCGCGCAAAGCCCGTTAAGGGCCGCGCAGATAGGCCTCTCCATGCGTCCATATGAAAAAGTTCCCTCGGCGATTTATGCCCAGTCTTTCGCCACGGTCCGCTCCGAGGCGAACCTTGCGCGCTTTGATGACGGGTTGCAGTCGCTTGTTATCCGTTTGATCCACGCGTGTGGCATGGTTGAAATTGCTGACCGTATCGCCTTTTCCGGCGGTGCCTATGAGGCTGGCGCTAGTGCGTTGCGCGCCGGTGCGCCCGTGCTGTGTGATTGTGAGATGGTCGCCAGCGGGATCATTCGCCGTTACCTGCCCGCAAACAACGATGTGATCTGCACTTTGAACAACGCGGAAACTCCTGAACACGCCAAGACCATCGAAAACACCCGCTCAGCGGCGGCTGTTGATGCGTGGTTGCCCCATCTTGAGGGAGCCGTCGTGGCGATTGGCAACGCGCCCACGGCCCTTTTTCGGCTTTTGGAACATTTGGACGCTGGCGCACCAAAGCCCGCGATCATTTTTGGTTTTCCTGTGGGTTTTGTGGGCGCGGCCGAATCCAAAGCCGAGTTGGCAGTGAATGCGCGCGGATGTGACTTCGTGGCTTTGCGCGGCCGTCGCGGCGGGTCTGCAATTGCGTCTGCGGCAGTAAATGCGCTGTCCGCGGGTCTGCCGGAGATTGCAAAGTGAGTGTTGATCGATCTTCCAAAACTGAGGTGCGGTTCGGCTCATGAGTAACGCGGCACCATGGTTGCATATCGTCGGGATTGGCGAAGATGGTATGGACGGGCTGACCCCCGCAACGCGCGCAGTGGTTGAGGCCGCAGACGTCATCATTGGCGGCGAGCGTCATCACAGCTTAACCCCAGATGTATCAGCGCAACGCATCGCGTGGCCAAGCCCGTTTGATGCGCTGATTGACACCCTTGAGGCGCACAAAGGCCAACGTGTTGTTGTGTTGGCCACGGGTGATCCACTTTGGTTTTCTGTGGGTGCGCGAATTGGGCGGTCTATCCCTTCTGAGCAAATCACTTACCATCCGCAGCTAAGTGCGTTTCAACTGGCCTCGGCGCGGATGGGCTGGTCGCTTGCGGATGTTGAGACCCTGACGGTTCATGGCCGGCCCGTTAGCCAAATGGTGGCGTTCATTCAGCCGGACCAGCGGTTGATCGTTTTGACAACGGGCGTTGAAACACCGGCACAGATCGCAGAGTTTTTGTCGTCGCGCGGGTTTGGCCAGTCAAAAATGACTGTGCTTGCGGCCATGGGCGGTGAAAACGAGAAACGTTTTGATGCCACCGCTGACGGTTGGAACCACGAAGTGCCAGCGTTCAACACGCTTTGTGTCGAATGCATTGCGGCACCAGATGCGGCTTTGTTGCCGCGTGTTCCTGGCTTGGCAGATGAGCTGTTCCAATCAGATGGGACCATGACCAAACAAGAAGTGCGTGCGGCAACAGTGGCAAAGCTGATGCCGATGCGCGGCGCACTGCTGTGGGATATCGGTACGGGGTGCGGCTCTGTTGCGATCGAGTGGATGCGCGCGGCGCGCTATGCCCGCGCCATTGGTATTGAGCCACGCGCAGATCGGCGTGCAATGGCCGCGCAAAACGCACTTGCACTGGGCGTGCCGAAACTTGAGCTGGTTGAGGGTAAAGTCCCAGACATGCTTGACGGTCTTGAGGCACCTGACGCAATTTTTATCGGTGGTGGCCTAAGCGAACAGACTTTCAACATTGCTTGGGAAAACCTGCGCCCCCTCGGACGGTTAGTGGCAAATGCAGTGACACTTGAATCAGAGGCGCTGTTAATCGCGCTGCATCAAAAACATGGCGGTCAGTTGGCGAAGCTGCAGATCAGCCGTGCTGAGCCGGTTGGTGCGTATCACGGCTGGCGACCGTCCATGCCTGTGACCCAATGGAGCCTTATCAAAAGATGACTGGAACTCTTTATGGCGTAGGCGTTGGCCCCGGTGATCCGGAGTTGATGACGCTGAAGGCAGATCGTTTGATCCGTGCTGCCAAAGTAATTGCCTATCCAACACTGGCTGGCGCGCACAGTTTTGCCCGCTCTATTGCGGCGGGCTCAATCGCTGAGGGCGCAACAGAAATTGTGATGGACGTGCCAATGACCGTTGCGCGCCAACCTGCACAAGACGCCTATGATGCGGGCGCTGCACAAATTGAAGACGCCCTTCGCAGCGGTCTTGATGTTGTGTGTCTGTGTGAGGGTGACCCGTTCTTTTACGGCTCTTTCATGTATCTTTACGCGCGTTTGTCGGGCGAGTTCACCTGTCAGGTCGTGCCAGGCGTTACGTCCATGACGGCAAGTGCTGCGATGACAGGTATGCCACTTGCGGCGCGCAACGAGGTCCTCACGGTCATTCCCGGCCCCCTTGAAGAAGCAGCCCTTGAGGCGCGCATTGCCGGATCTGACAGTCTGGTCATCATGAAGGTTGGTCGCCATCTGCCAAAAATTCGCGCGGTGATTGAACGTCTCGGCCTGTTGGACCAAGCCACTTATATTGAGCGCGCAACGCTACCTGCGCAGGTCACGCTGCCTCTCGCAAAAGCGCCTGAAAAGGCGCCCTATTTTTCTATGATCCTTATTACGAAAGGGGCCGATCCATGGCTCTAACTTCCCCTAAGTCGCCTGTTGTGTTGGCGCTGTCTGCATCTGGTGAGGCCACAGCGCACCGTGTTGCCAAGGCGATTGGCGCACAGGTGCATGGCCGCGAGGGTCGTGTCGCGAAGGCTGACGTATTCTTTGCCAACGCACTTGACCATGCACGCGATTTATTTGCGGCAGGCATGCCGATTGTGGGTGTTTGCGCCAGCGGTATTTTGATCCGCGGTGTGGCGCCTTTGTTGGGCGACAAAACATCAGAGCCGCCTGTTGTGTCCGTATCCGATGATGGGTCGGTTGTTGTGCCTTTGCTTGGTGGGCACCGCGGGGCCAACCGGATTGCGCGCGAAATTTCAGTGGCTCTTGGGGCGACAGCTGCAGTGACGACCGCAGGCGATGTGTCGCTTGGTGTGTCGCTTGATGAACCGCCAGTTGGCTGGCGCTTGGCAAACCCCGAAGATGCAAAAGCCGCTATGGCAGGTCTGCTCGCGGGCGGGGGCGCTACTATTTCCGGAGACGCGGCCGCTGATGCGACGTGGCTTGCTGATTTGCCCAAGGGGGACGGCCTTCGTATTTCCTGCACAACCGCTGACGTAAAAGGTGGGCCAGATCATTTGGTGTTTCACCCCCAATTGTTTGCATTGGGTGTGGGTTGCGCGCGCAATGCTGACCCTGTGGAATTGGCTGAGCTGGTTTCTCAAACACTTGCGGATGCGGGCATTGCAGCCGGTGCGATCCACTCTGTCAGCTCACTTGATTTGAAGGGGGATGAGCCGGCGATGAACCAGCTTGCAGCACAGCTTGGTGTGCCCTTCCGCGTGTTTGATGCGGCAAGCCTTGAAGCTGAGACACCTCGGTTGGCTAACCCGTCTGATGTGGTTTTTGCTGAAGTCGGATGCCACGGTGTGTCAGAAGGCGCAGCCCTTGCGCAAGCGGGCCCAGATGCCACTTTGCGCGTAGAAAAGCGTAAAACAGCCAACGCCACATGCGCTGTGGCAGAACTGGCGCAACCGCTGACTGAGATGCGTGGCCGCTCACGCGGGCGTTTGTCGATTGTGGGTATTGGACCGGGACAAGCCACTTGGCGAACCCCCGAGGTCAGCCGCCTTGTGGCCGACGCTGAAGAGCTGGTTGGCTATGGTCTTTACATTGATCTGCTGGGTCCGTTGGCGGCAGGTAAAGCGCGCTCTGACTTCCCGTTGGGGGGTGAGGAAGATCGCTGTCGCTATGCGCTGGAACAAGCCGCGAAGGGGCTGAATGTGGCGCTGGTCTGTTCGGGTGATGCGGGCATTTACGCCATGGGCGCGCTGGTGTTTGAATTGCTGGACCGCGACGCAGATGCGCTTGGGGTGAGTGATGTGGCCAAACGTGTTGATGTGGTCTGCTCGCCTGGTGTGTCGGCTTTGCAGGGTGCGGCAGCGCGTGCAGGTGCACCCCTTGGGCATGATTTCTGCGCGATTAGCCTGTCAGATTTGCTGACCCCGCGGGAAGATATCGTGAAGCGTTTGCATGCGGCGGCTGAGGGCGATTTTGTGATTGCATTCTACAACCCCGTTTCAATGCGCCGCCGCACTTTGTTGGCCGAAGCCCGCGACATTTTGCTTAAGCACCGCCCCGCCACAACGCCAGTAATGCTGGCGTCGTCTTTGGGTCGTCCAGAAGAACATATTCGCTACCGCAATCTTGCGGATCTGGAGGTGGATGAGGTGGACATGCTGACAGTTGTCTTGGTCGGTTCAAGCCATTCAAAGCTTGCCCAATTGGGTGAAGGTCCGCGCATGTACACGCCGCGCGGTTACGCACGCAAAATCGATGGAGATCTGTCATGACCGTTTATTTTATTGGTGCCGGCCCCGGTGATCCCGATCTGTTGACCCTGAAGGCGCAGCGTATCATCAGCCGGTGCCCTGTGTGCCTTTATGCCGGTTCTTTGGTGCCCGAAGCCGTTGTGGGTGAAGCACCTGCGGATGCGCGCGTGATGGACACTGCCCCAATGACCCTTGAGGACACGCACGCTGAAATTCTGACAGCGCATAAAGCGGGTCAAGATGTGGCGCGCGTTCATTCTGGCGATCCGTCGCTTTATGGCGCAATCGCAGAGCAAATCCGGTTGTTGCGTCGTGACGGTATTGATTACGAGATCATCCCCGGTGTGCCTGCATACGCGGCGGCGGCGGCGGCTCTTGGTCAAGAACTGACCATCCCTGAGATTGGTCAATCTATCGTTCTGACGCGGATGTCGATGAAATCAACATCAATGCCAGCAGGTGAAACGCTTGAGAATTTTGCCAAAACGGGTACAACTCTTGCGATCCATTTGGCAATTCGTAACCTGCGCGAAATTGAGCGCCAGTTGATCCCGTACTACGGTGAAGATTGCCCTGTGGTTGTTGCTTACCGCGCCAGTTGGCCGGATCAGTTGTTTATCCGTGGCACGCTGTCAGACATCCGCGAAAAAGTCCGTGCTGCAAAAATCACGCGCACCGCGTTGATCATGGTGGGCCCCGTGTTGGGCGAGGTTAAAGACTTCAAAGACAGCGCGCTTTACGATCCAGCCACACCGCATGTGCTGCGCCCGAAGGTCAAAACCTGATCGGGCGCACTGCACGTTATTTTCTACTGAAGGTCGCTGAACGCGCGTTGCATCCGTGCGACCGCGTCATGCACCGTGCTGCGCGGACAGGCGATGTTGAAGCGTAAGAAATTCTCGCCGCCCTTACCAAAAGTAGGTCCATGATTGGCAGCAATCTTTGCCACGTCTTGGGCCCGTTTGGTGAACTCCTCGCGGGTCATGCCCGTGCCTGAGAAATCTACCCAAGCCAGATATGTGCTTTCAAGGGGCATGGATTTTAGCCCCGGAATTGCGTTGATGCCCTCGTCGAAAATACGGGCGTTTTCGGCAATATAGGAACAAACTTCATCGACCCATTTCGCTCCCTCCGGTGAGTAGGCCGCAGTCGCCATAAACAAGCCAAAGCTGTTTGCTGAAATGCCAAGGGCGGCCATGCGCGCGGCAAATTTTGCGCGTAACGAAGCATCTTCAATGATTACATTGCCCGAGTGTGATCCTGCGATGTTGAAGGTTTTTGTTGTCGCCGTCATCATAACGGTGCGCGCGACCGTATCGGTTTCATGGGCGATGTGTTGGTAGGGGATGTGCTGGGCGCCTGGTGACAAAATAAGATCGTGGTGAATTTCGTCGCTGACCACGATCAAGTCGTGACGTTTGGCGAAATGCGCGATGTCTGTCAGCTCTTGATGTGTCCAGACCCGTCCGCTGGGATTATGCGGTGAGCACAGCATCATCATGGTTTCGCGCCCCGTCATCGCCCCCTCAAATGCGTCGAAATCAAGGGTGTATTTCCCATCCGTTTGGGTCAATTCAAGTTCGGTTACTGTCCGCCCTGCGGCTTTGATGACGCGGGCAAAGGCGTGGTAGACGGGGGTGAACAGAACGACCGCATCGCCTTCGTTTGTAAAGGCGTCCACACACATGGCGGTACCGTTGACCAACCCGTGGGTTGTGAAAATCCACTCGGGCTGTACGTCCCAGCCGTGGCGATTTTTCATCCACCATTGAATTGCGGCTGTGTATTTACTGTCGTCCCCGAAATAGCCGTATACCTCGTGGTCGCGCATCTTTTGGATGGCGTCTTGGATGCACTGGGGTGCTGCAAAATCCATATCTGCCACCCACATCGAAAGACCTTCATCGGCAGAAACGCCATAGATGCTTTCCATCATGTCCCACTTCACTGAATGGGTGCCGCGGCGGTCGATGATTTCGTCAAAGCTCATGGGGGTCTCTCCGGATTACATGTAACACTGGCAGTGTTAGCCGCGCCCACCGTGATTGCAAGCAGGGCTATTGCCTGCGGGGTGATTGCAAGCAAAGCGGCGATGTCTTATGTGCCGCACATGAGCATTTTACCCATCCTGATCCACCCTGATCCCCGTCTTAAGAAAGTAGCAGAGCCCGTTGAGGCCGTCACTGATAAGCTGCGCAAGCTCGCCGATGATATGCTTGAGACGATGTATGACGCCCCGGGCATTGGCCTTGCTGCCAACCAAATTGGTGTGCTGCAGCGGATTATTGTTCTGGATTGCGTCAAAGAAGAGGGCGAAGAACCGCGCCCGCTTGTGATGATGAACCCCGAAGTGATCGCCGAAAGCGATGATGTTGGTGTCTACGACGAAGGCTGCTTGTCGATCCCCGAGCAATACGCCGAAGTTGAGCGCCCTGCGGTTGTGACTGTGCGCTGGCTTGGTCTTGACGGGCAGACCCACGAAGAAGAATTTGACGGTCTATGGGCAACTTGTGTTCAGCACGAGATTGATCACTTGGACGGCAAGCTGTTCATCGATTACCTGCGCCCCCTCAAACGGCAAATGATCACCCGCAAGATGCAAAAGCTTAAGCGCGAATTGGCGCGGGGGTAGAGACCAGACATGGCGCAGATCCGTCCGTTTGTTATGTGGCCTGACCGCCGTTTGCTGACCAAAGCTGAGGCTGTTGAGGCTGTAACCGATGAGACCCGCCGCATCTGGGACGACATGATCGAGACGATGGATGCAATGCCCGGTGTTGGTCTTGCGGGGCCACAAATTGGTGTGATGCAGGCTCTCGCCGTTGTTGATGCGAGTGACAAACGTGGCCAAGCGATTTGTATGGCAAACCCGCGTATTGTTGCAGCCAGTGGCGTGCTGCGTGAGCATGAAGAGGCCAGCCCGAATTTGCCGTTTGTAAGTGCCGTGGTGAAGCGCCCGCGCGCTGTGACGGTTGCATATCTTGACCGCGACGGCGTGGCGCAAGAGCGTGACTTGGTCGATGTGTGGGCCACATCTGTTCAGCACCAGATTGATCACCTTGCAGGCAGGCTCTTTATTCACCGCTTGTCACGGCCCAAGCGCGATATGCTGATCAAGAAGTCGCTCAAAGCTCAAAAGGGGTAAGCCATGCGTATTGTATTTATGGGCACGCCAGATTTTTCGGTGCCTATTCTGGATGCGTTGGTGGATGCAGGACACGAGATTGCAGCCGTTTATTGTCAGCCGCCTCGTCCTGCGGGGCGCGGTAAAAAAGACCGCCCCACACCGGTTCACGCACGGGCCGACGCGTTGGGATTGCCTGTTTATCATCCCGTAAGCCTTCGCACGCCCGAGGCCCAAGCCGATTTTGCAGCGCATCAGGCTGAGGTTGCCGTGGTGGTTGCCTACGGTTTGATCCTGCCGCAGGCCGTGCTGGATGCGCCTGAAAGAGGATGTTTGAACATCCACGCCAGTCTGCTGCCCCGTTGGCGGGGCGCTGCCCCAATTCACCGCGCGATTATGGCCGGTGATGCGCAGACCGGTGTGTGCATTA
The DNA here is from genome assembly GCF_047114695.1 of Nereida ignava. Lineage (GTDB taxonomy): Bacteria > Pseudomonadota > Alphaproteobacteria > Rhodobacterales > Rhodobacteraceae > Nereida > Nereida ignava. Next base: position 1,360,218 of record NZ_CP112885.1, on the reverse strand, counting down.
TGCAGATGGAAGCGGGGCTTGATACAGGCCCTGTGTTGTCGCGGCATGAAACACCTGTTGCTGCGGGTGAAACGACTGGCGTGCTGCACGATCGTTTATCAGGTATCGGTGCGCAGGCCATCGTAAGTGCGCTCGCTCAACTTGATGATTTAACCCCGACGCCACAGCCCGAGGACGGCGTGACCTACGCCCATAAAATCGACAAAGCAGAGGCGGAGATTGATTGGTTCAAAACCGCGACTGAGATTGATCGCCAAATCCGTGGCCTATCGCCGTTTCCCGGTGCGTGGACCATCGCGGACGGTGTGCGTGTGAAGCTTTTGGAGAGCCTTGTTGCTGATGAAGCTCGCGATACTGCGCAAGCCGGTCAGGTGCTTGGGGGCTTTACAGTTGCCTGCGGTGAGGGTGCCGTACAGATCGGTCGGGCGCAAAGGGCTGGCAAGTCAGCCCAAGATGTGGATGAGTTCTTACGAGGGAAGCCGCTTCCCTCGTTATTAGGGAGCTAGTATGGCGTTTTTTGCCTTTTTCGGGTCTTTGTTTGTTGCGTGTGTTGTTGGGTATATTGCCGAAAAGTCAGGCTTTACGCACAACGGCTATGTGCCCTCTATCATCATTTGTATCGGCGGGACGGTAGCATTTTTCATGCTGCGGGTCATGTTTGGTGTCAGCTTCGGCAGCACGGGCGTGAATGCGATTGTTTCAAGCATTGGCGCGCTGGCGATCGTTCCGTGGCATTGGCGTAGGTAACGCTTGGCCAAAGCTTAGCTGCGCTGCTTGAACGGCTCCATGCCTGCGCGGGCAAGCTCATCTGCGCGCTCGTTTTCTGGGTGTCCTGCGTGGCCTTTGACCCACTCCCAAGTCACTGAATGCCGAGCGGCTGCTTCATCAAGGCGCTGCCACAGTTCGACATTTTTCACGGGCTTTTTCGCGGCAGTTTTCCAGCCGCGACGTTTCCAACCGTGTATCCATTCGGTGATGCCACCCTTCACATAGGCACTGTCCGTGACCACCGTGACCACGGCGGGCCGCTCAAGTGTTTCAAGTGAATGGATGGCTGCTAAAAGCTCCATGCGGTTGTTGGTGGTCTGCGCTTCGCCACCTTTCAATTCGCGTTCTTTCAGCACTGTATCACCGTCTTTGGCGATCAGGATCGCCCCCCATCCGCCAGGGCCAGGGTTTCCGCTGCACGCGCCGTCCGTATATGCATAGATTTGGGCCATATCAGCGCGTTGCTCTTAGGATAATGAAGGGATCTTTTGTGCCTGCTAGCCCGACTTCCCGACCCTGTCGAGACGCGATTGGCGTAAAGCCTGTGCTGTGCAGGTGGTCAGTCAATTCGGTAGGGGTAAAGAACGTGTAAAGCCGCCCCAATGTGTCGCGCTTGGTGCCTGTACCTGTTTTAAGGCCAAGATGCAGTAAGCCGCCGTCCTTCAGCGCCGCGTGAATGGCCTTAAGGTGGCGCCGGAAATCTTGGCGCGGGGCGTGCAACAGACTGAAGTTCGCCCAGACACCATCAAAGGTCTGCTGGTATTCAAGCGCATCAAACGTTCTCTGCTCGGCTTCAATGCCGTGCAACCGACGCGCCAATGCCACCATTTCAGCACTGGCATCCCATGCGGTAACACACAGGCCTGCGCGCTGCATCATTGCGGCGGAATGTGCCGGCCCACATCCTAGATCAAGAACGTCCCCGCCGTCAGGCAGTGCGTCAATAAACGCCTGAAGATCAGCATCGGGCGAAGTGTTGGAAAAATGCTCTGCGTAGGCCGCCGCACGTGCATCGTAGGTGGCGATCGTCTCAGGGTCGCTCACGCGTAAACTCCGACTGCAAGGCAGCCCACAACCAGTGCGGTCAGCAATCCGCGCAGGTTCATCCACCAGCTTGGTGCTAACCCAAGCCGCCAAAAGAACCAGTCAAGCAATAGCAACCCAAGGAACCCGAAAATTAGGGATGTCGCCGCAGACGTAGGCCCGCCACCGGTCATGAAAAATGCCCAAAGCGCTGGAATGACCGAAAGGGCGTATCCCGCCGTTGCCATGCGTCCTGTTGTTTTGGCTGAAAATCCCCAAAGCACGCCGGACATAAATGACAAGATGACTGAGCCATAGAAAAGCTGCACGTAAGGCCCAACAAAGCGTGGGCCCAAGTTGGTGCTGCCCCAAATTTGCAGATCGGCGTTCACGGTTGTCAGCGCACCCCAAGCAAACGGGATCACACCGGCCAGACCAAGCAACAGGGCAGAGCGCGGTATTTGCATCATGCAGGTTCGCGCAACACGCGCGGCACTTTGAATTCAACGTTTTCTTCTGCGGTGACAACTTGCTCAACGGTCACATCAAACCGTGATTTGAACGCATCAATGACCTCGTTGATCAGCACTTCGGGGGCTGATGCACCTGCGGTGATGCCGATGCTCTTGATCCCCTCAAGCGCGCGCCAATCAATGTTTTCAGCGCGCATCACAAGTTGGGAATAGGTGCAGCCTGCTTTGCGACCGACCTCAACAAGGCGCTGACTGTTCGAGGAGTTGGGCGCACCCACCACCAACATTGCATCGCATTTCGGCGCCATAGCTTTGACGGCCTCTTGGCGATTGGTCGTGGCATAACAGATGTCTTCTTTATGTGGTCCAACAATGTTGGGAAAACGTGTGTTCAGCGCCTCAACGATGTCTTTGGTATCATCGACCGACAGGGTCGTTTGGGTCACGAAGGCAAGCTGATCGGGGTTGCGTACGTCGATGCGAGCCACGTCGTCGACAGTCTCAACCAGTATGACCTCACCGTCGGGTAGCTGTCCCATGGTGCCTACTGTTTCGGGGTGTCCGGCGTGACCGATCATGACCATTTGCAATCCATTGTCTGCATGGCGCTGTGCTTCGATGTGCACTTTGCTCACCAGTGGGCAGGTTGCATCCACATACACCATTTCACGGGCGGCGGCGGCGGCAGGTACTGACTTTGGCACTCCGTGAGCTGAGAAAATAACTGGCCTGTCATCTGGGCATTCATCCAGTTCCTCAACAAAAACCGCGCCTTGCTCGCGCAGGGTGTCGACAACAAATTTGTTGTGAACGATCTCGTGGCGAACATAGACAGGTGCGCCCCATTTCTCGATCGCCATTTCGACAATCTTAATGGCGCGGTCCACGCCGGCGCAAAAGCCGCGTGGGGCTGCAAGATATAAAGTAAGCGGCGCTTTGGTCATGAGGGTCTCCAACGATTGCCCAGAAACTATGCGTTTTGCGGTGGCGGCGTCTAGGGGCGGATTGAAAATGCTGCTGTGGTGTGCGTTAGAAGAGACAAGAATTGTTAAGGGGCCGTCACTGTGGCGACACAAACCAAAACCGAGCCGACTGTGTGTTTGATTGCGATGGGCAGCAACATGCAGACCGAGGCAGAAACCAGCCGCATGATTATCGAGCGCGCAGCAGTCGAAGTCGCGCGCGTTTTGGGTCCAGTGCAACAAAGCGGTCTTTATGCAACGCCTTGCTTTCCGGCGGGGGCGGGCCCTGATTATGTCAACGCCGCGCTGGCGCTTTTCACGGATTTGCCAGCAGCCTCTGTGCTGAAGGCGTTGCACGAAATAGAAGCCGATTTTGGCCGCCAGCGTGTGCAGCGGTGGGGGCAGCGGACGCTTGATCTTGATCTATTGGCACTTGGTACACAGGTCGCCCCTGATCTGGCGACATTTGATCACTGGCAAAACCTGCCGCTTGAAACCCAGAAACTACGCGCGCCAGACCAATTGATCTTGCCGCACCCACGTTTGCACGAGCGGGCGTTTGTCCTTGTGCCGCTTGCGGACGTTGCGCCAACATGGTGCCACCCTGTGGTGGGGCAAACGGTGACAGAGATGCTTGCGCGCAGTCCTGCAGAAGACATCTCAGAGGTGTCGTTGATCTGCTCTGGCGAAGAATGGCGCATTTGAGCTAGTTTTCAGTTGCAAATAAAGGGAATCTGCCCTAGTTGCCTATTCTTCATGGATTTTTCCCAATTTGGAGGGCTGCCTGATGGCGCGCGTTACCGTAGAAGATTGCGTTGATAAGGTTCCGAACCGTTTCGATTTGGTTATGCTGGCTGCTCATCGCGCCCGCGAAATCTCGAGCGGGGCGCCCATCACTGTGGACCGTGACAACGACAAAAACCCTGTCGTTTCTCTGCGTGAGATTGCTGATGAGACACAGCAAGCGGATGATCTTCGCGAGCGTCTGATCGAGAGCAACCAGAACCAGATCGAAGTCGACGAAGCAGAAGACGATGATATGGCGCTTCTGATGGGTCAGGAAACTGACAAACCGGCAGAAAACGATATGGCGGAAGAAGACCTTCTGCGCGCCATGTTGATGGAAGCTCAAGATCAAAAGTAAGGGCTTAGCTGCTAGATGATCCCAGTCGATGACCTGATCGCGCTGGTCCGCAGCTATAATCCACAGACGAACGAAGATGTGCTGCGCAGGGCTTACGATTACGGCCTGCGCATGCACGAAGGTCAGTTCCGCCATTCCGGTGAACCCTATTTTTCGCACCCCGTATCTGTTGCTGCCATTCTGACTGAGCAGCGTCTTGATGACGCCACGCTCGTCACGGCGCTTTTGCATGACACAATCGAAGACACGGACGCCTCTTATGCCGAGGTCAGCAAGCTGTTCTCTGGCGAGGTGGCGGATTTGGTGGACGGTGTCACCAAGCTGACCAATATTCAGCTGACCAGCACCGAGACAAAGCAGGCAGAGAATTTCCGCAAATTGTTCATGGCGATGTCCAAAGACTTCCGCGTGATCCTCGTGAAGCTTGCTGACCGTCTCCATAATATGCGCACGATCAAATCCATGCGCCCCGAAAAGCAGGCCCAAAAAGCCCGCGAAACCATGGACATTTATGCGCCTCTTGCGGGCCGTATGGGTATGCAATGGATGCGCGAAGAGCTTGAAGATCTGGCCTTCAAAGTGCTGAACCCCGAAGGGCGCGCTAGCATTATCCGCCGCTTTATTCGCCTGCAAAAAGAAACTGGCGATGTGATCCATCAGATCACCGGTGATATGCGCATCGAGTTGGAGAAAGAGGGCATTGAGGCCGATGTCTTTGGACGCGCGAAAAAGCCGTTCTCGATCTGGCGCAAGATGCAGGAAAAAGACCAAGGGTTTAGCCGCCTGTCTGACATCTATGGTTTTCGAATTGTCTGTGCGTCTGAGGCTGAGTGCTATCAAATTCTGGGCATCATCCACCGTCGCTGGCGCTCTATTCCCGGGCGTTTCAAAGACTACATCAGCCAGCCCAAATCTAACGGTTACCGCAGCTTGCACACCACTGTTTCTGGGCGTGACGGTAAACGCGTTGAGGTGCAAATCCGCACCCACCAAATGCACGATGTGGCCGAAGATGGCGTGGCCGCTCACTGGTCCTACCGCGACGGTGTGCGCTCAAATAACCCCTTCGCCGTTGATCCGGCGAAATGGGTTGCGGGTCTGAAAGAACGTTTTGAGCAGGCCGAGGATCACGATGAGTTCCTTGAGGCCGTTAAGCTGGAAATGTACTCCGATCAGGTGTTTTGCTTCACTCCAAAGGGCGACGTGTTCAAATTGCCGCGCGGTGCGACCCCGATTGATTTTGCCTATGCAATCCACACGAGGATTGGCAGCGCCTGTGTCGGCGCCAAAATTGACGGGCTGCGCGTGCCGCTGTGGACCCGCCTCAAAAACGGTCAATCGGTTGAGATCATCACGGCCGAGGGCCAAAAACCTGAAGCCACATGGATGGAAATTGCGCAAACCGGCAAGGCGCGCTCTGCCATTCGCCGTGCGTTGCGCGAAGAAGACACAGAGCGCTACATCAAGCTCGGCCAGGAACTTGCGCGCGTCGGGTTTGAACACATCGGCAAGCAAGCAACGGATAAAGCGTTGACCACAGCCGCGAAAACCATGGGGCTTGGCGGACGCGATACATTGCTTGCGCAGCTTGGTGCCGCGCAGATCACCGCGCGCGATGTCATTCAGGTCTTGTTCCCTGAATTGGCCACGAAAACGGGCGAAATTGTCGAAGGCAACCGTGCTGTTGTTGGCTTGCGTGCGGATCAAACGTTCCGGCGTGCCGGTTGCTGTGCACCGCTTCCGGGTGAGCGGATCGTGGGCATTACCACCCTTGGTGAGGGTGTTACGATCCACGCGATTGACTGCAACACGCTTATCCAACTGACTGATGATGACAGTGATCGCTGGGTTGATCTGCATTGGCACGAGGGGCCGCATGCTGCGATTTACGGTGCAACGATTGAGCTGACCATCGCCAATGATGCGGGTGTTTTGGGCCGTCTATGCACACTTATCGGTGAGCGCGGCGCAAATATTTCAAACATCACATTTGAAGAACGCACCCCTGATTTTTACCGTTTGATCATTGATGTTGAGCTAAGAGACGTCAGTCACATGCACGCAGTTTGCACCGCACTTGAGGCTGACACCAGCGTTGCGCACATCGCACGGATGCGCGGTGATAACGTGCCGCGTAAGGGCGGCAAAGAGGCAGGGGCCAGCAACACGGTCCATTAAGGCAAATCCCATAACGCGAACTGGGGTCTGTTATTAGCAGGTGGGTTGAGTAAAGTCGCACCAAACATATGTGCTGAACATCGGCCAGCAACGAAGGACATATTTTGATTTTCAAACGCCGCGATAAACGGTCTTGGCTGAGCACTGCGCGCGAGTTCTTGTGGCCTCGCGGCGGTTGGGCGCGCGCGTTTCATTATGTAAAACACCGTTTGCGCCGTTTGCCCGATGAGCCGGAAACAATTGCCCGTGGTATTTGGGCGGGCGTGTTCACGGCCTTCACACCGTTTTACGGGTTGCACTTCTTGATCGCGGCAGGTCTTGCCAAGGCCATGCGCGGCAACATTTTGGCGGCTTTGCTGGGTACGTTTTTTGGCAACCCGCTTACCTATATTCCCATTGGGGCTGCGTCCTTAGGGACAGGGCATTTCTTGCTCGGTACAGGTACCGTCATTGATGTTGAACGCTCACTGGGCGGTAAATTTGCTGATGCGTTTCTTGATCTTGCGCATAATTTTACGGCTCTGTTTTCGGACCGCGTAGCGGATTGGCATGGGCTTCACGTCTTTTTTGCAGAAGTGTTTTATCCCTATCTTGTGGGCGGTATCTTTCCTGGCGTGATCTGTGCCTACGCCTGTTATTTCCTTAGCGTGCCGGTCATTCGGGCTTATAAGAACCGCCGCAAGGGTATGCTGAAAAAGAAACTTGCCGAAATTCGCGAGAAAGCAGCACAGAAGGCTGCGGCCAAAAAAGTCGAAGGTCAGCCTCACGATCCGTGACTCTTTCGCTTCGCCCCTTGCACCGTCACGGGTTTCTCCTAATGTCCACATCACACGATGTGCGAAGGGATCAGCGAGATGACACAGGAACTACGCCTTGGGGTGAACATTGATCACGTTGCGACTGTTCGCAATGCCCGTGGTGGTGCTGTGCCTGATCCTGTGCGTGCGGCGATTGTCGCCCAAGAGGCAGGCGCCGACGGCATTACCGCACACCTGCGCGAAGATCGCCGCCATATCGGTGACGCGGATATCGAAGCGTTGATGGAGGCGCTTACGGTACCGCTTAACTTTGAGATGGCGGCCACTGATGAGATGCAGCAAATCGCGCTGCGCCATAAACCCCATGCGGTGTGTATTGTGCCCGAAAAGCGTGAAGAACGTACAACCGAAGGTGGCCTTGAAGTAGCCCGCGAGGAAAACCGCCTTGCCCATTATATCGCGCCGCTGCGCGAAGCTGGCTCGCGCGTTTCAATCTTTATTGCCGCTGATCCGCGCCAAATTGATGCGGCGCACCGGATTGGTGCAGAGGTGATTGAGCTGCACACGGGTGCCTATTGTGACGCTTTCGCCGAAGGTGATTTGCTGACCCGTGATGCGGAACTGGCCAAGCTGACCGACATGGCCAGTTACGCGCATAGCCTCGGGCTTGAAGTCCACGCAGGCCACGGTCTGACCTATGGCTGCGTCGGCCCCATCGCCGCATTGCCCGAGGTCAAAGAACTTAACATCGGTCACTTCCTTATTGGCGAGGCAATCTTCCGCGGCTTGCCCGATGCGATGGCTGAAATGCGCCGCCTGATGGATGCCGCGCGCACACTGTGAAGACCGTCGACACATATTTCGCCCATTGGGAGTGCGGCGCATGATCCTTGGGATTGGCACGGATTTGGCGAACATAGAGCGCATTCAAGGCACGCTTGATCGGTTTGGCGACAGGTTCAAAAACCGCGTCTTTACGGATGAAGAAAAACGCAAATCCGAAAGCCGCAAAGATGTTGCTGGCACCTACGCCAAACGGTGGGCTGCCAAAGAGGCGTGTTCCAAGGCGCTTGGTACGGGATTGGCCATGGGGATTGCGTGGAAAGACATGTCCGTGAGCAATCTGCGCACAGGCCAGCCCGTGATGCATGTGACGGGGTGGGCCAAAGATCGCCTCGCCGCCATGACGCCCGACGGGCATGAGGCGATTGTTCATGTAACCTTAACTGATGACCATCCATGGGCACAGGCTTTCGTTGTGATTGAGGCACGGCCCGTTTCCGCCCGCGGATAAGCTGCAAACCTTGACAGTCGTGCCCTCGCGGCCCATCTAGCCCCAACTCATTTTTACAGATCGGACCTCTTTTATGGCCAAAAAAGACACAGCCAAAGATAGCATCGGCGAGACCATCAAGACCGTTGTCTATGCTTTGCTGATTGCGGGCGTCTTTCGCACCCTGTTCTTTCAGCCGTTCTGGATCCCGTCAGGCTCTATGAAAGACACGCTGCTGGTCGGTGATTTTCTGTTTGTGAACAAGATGGCCTATGGGTATTCACAGTATTCCTGTCCGTTTTCTGCCTGTCCTATTCCGGATCGCATTTTTAGTTCTGAACCCGAGCGCGGTGATATTGTGGTGTTCCGCCACCCTGTGAACAACTCTGATTTTATCAAGCGCGTTGTGGGGATGCCGGGCGACCGCATTCAAATGAAAAACGCGGTTCTGCATATCAACGACACCCCCGTGGGCATTGAAACCGCTGGTGAGTTCGTTGAGGTGTTCGAAGCCCAAGGTCCGCAAAAAAGATTGCCCGCTTGCAAAGGGTCGGTTGGCCTTGGCGCGGATTGCATCAAAGACAAATACATCGAAACTCTGCCTGATGGTTCGTCCCATTCAATCTTGGATGTGCGCGTCAGCAGCGCCGATAACACACCCGTCTACACGGTACCCGAAGGCAACTATTTCTTCATGGGCGACAACCGCGATAACTCATCTGACAGCCGCTTTCCGCAGTCACTTGGGGGCGTTGGTTTTGTCCCCGCCAAGTATCTCATCGGTCGCGCCGACCGCGTTATCTTCAGCTCACAAGGTCGCTCTATGTTGTTCTTTTGGACATGGCGCGCGGACCGTTTCTTTAAGAAGTTGCAATGAAGCTAAGCGCAGACCTGAAAGCATTCCAAACCCGTTTGGGATACGCCTTTGAACGGCCCGACCTTTTGGTGCGGGCCGTTACCCATTCGTCCATGTCCACGCCAAACCGCGATGACAACCAGCGGCTCGAGTTTCTGGGCGACCGTGTTTTGGGCCTTGTGATGGCCGAAGCCCTTCTTGATGCAGATCGCGCCGCTGCTGAAGGCAAACTTGCGCCGCGCTTCAACGCGCTTGTGCGCAAAGAAACCTGTGCCGCCGTGGCCCGTGACATTGATGTGGGTGCCGTGCTGAAATTGGGCCGCTCCGAAATGCTGTCTGGTGGACGCCGTAAAGAGGCCCTTCTGGGTGATGCAATGGAAGCGGTAATTGCCGCAATTTACCGTGATGGCGGTTTCGAAGCCGCGCGCAGCACTATTTTGCGCCTTTGGGGTAAGCGGGTCGAAACCGTTGAGGCCGATGCCCGCGATGCCAAGACAACGCTGCAAGAACACGCGCAAAGCCTTAAGCAGAACCCACCCAGTTACCGTGAAGTATCACGTAGTGGTCCTGATCACGCGCCGGTCTTCACAATCGAAGTACAGCTGGCCAGCGGCGAGGCCGCAACGGCCACCGCAGGCAACAAACGCAACGCCGAACAAGCCGCCGCGAAGGCGCTTTTGGAAAAGGTAAAACCATGACAACACGCGCCGGATTTGTGGCCCTCATCGGAGAGCCCAACGCAGGGAAATCCACGCTTCTCAACCGCATGGTTGGCGCGAAAGTGTCCATCGTGACGCATAAAGTACAAACGACCCGCGCCCGTATTCGCGGTGTTGCCATGTCAGGCGAAAGCCAAATTGTCTTCGTGGACACACCCGGTATTTTCCGCCCGCGGCGCCGCCTTGACCGCGCGATGGTCACTGCCGCGTGGGGCGGGGCTGCGGATGCGGACATTGTTGTTCTTATGATCGAAGCTCACCGCGGCATCACGGACGGGGTCCGCCAGATCATTGAAAGCCTGTCTGAACGTGAGGGGACACAACGCGTTGCCCTTGCCATCAACAAGATTGACCGCGTCCAAGCGGATGTTTTGCTGGGGCTGACCAAAGAGTTGAACGCATTGTTTGCCTTTGAAGAAACTTTCCTCATCAGCGCCGAAAAAGGCCACGGGACGGACACGTTGAAATCATGGCTTGCGGGTGTCGTGCCGGAGGGGCCGTACTTGTATCCCGAAGATCAAATCGCTGACCTGCCCATGCGTATGATTGCAGCCGAAGTGACCCGCGAAAAACTGACCCTTCGCTTGCACCAAGAGCTGCCTTACCAAATGACCGTAGAGACGGAAAAATGGGAAGAACGCGAAGACGGTTCGGTACGCATCGATCAGTTGATCTATGTGATGCGCGACGGTCACAAAGGAATCGTGCTTGGCAACCGCGGTGAGACGATCAAGGCGCTTGGTAAAGCGGCACGTGAAGAGCTGACAGAATTCGTTGGCCGCAAAGTGCACCTTTTTTTGCAGGTCAAAGTACGTCCAAACTGGCTTGAAGAATCCGAGCGCTATTCCGAAATGGGGCTTGATTTCAAAGACGGCGCCCCATGAGTTTGGCCCGTCTCACCGCAGATGTGTGGGTGGGGGCGTATCTGACGCGACTGCGCCTGATGGATATTCCTGCGTTTGTGGTGGCCAAAGGTGATCTGACTGCAGGGGCGATTTTGATCAAGATGAATACCCTTGATGGTAAGGCCACGGCCTACCAACGCAGCTTTGACATTATGACGGGTGACCGCAATTGGGTCATTCTGGCCGAGGGCGACGAACGTGATGTGGATGCTTCACTAAGCAAACAGCGTGGCTTTGATCCTGACCTTTGGGTGATTGAGGTCGAAGACCGGCAAGGCCGCCATTTGCTGGATGAGCCGGGTCTAAGCGAATGATCACGTGGCGTGACGAGGGCGTTTTGCTATCGGTGCGCCGCCACGCAGAAAGTGCTGCGATCATTGAAGTGTTCACGGCCGAACACGGTCTGGCCTCAGGGGTGGTGCGCGGCGCATCTAGCCGGAAAATGACGCCGGTGTTGCAAGCTGGCGCACAACTTGACGTCACTTGGAAAGCACGTTTGGCCGAACACCTTGGGGCTTTTACCGTTGAGCCACAGCGCAGCCGCGCGGCAATTGCCATGAACAACCGCTTTGCGTTGGCGGGGCTCACGGCGGTCACGTCTTTGCTGGCGTTTTCACTGGCTGAAGGGGAAGGGGATGCCGAGTTTTACGCGCGCTCCACGGCTCTTCTTGATTTGCTTGGGCAAGACGATGTGTGGCCGCTGGCTTATCTTCAGTGGGAAATGATGCTGCTTGAAACAGCGGGCTACGGGCTTGATCTCAGCGCTTGCGCTGTGACCGGTGCGCAAGAAGGCTTGGCCTTTGTCAGCCCCAAAACTGGGCGGGCTGTGACAGCAAAAGGAGCGGGCGAATACGCCTCTAAATTGTTGCCACTGCCACCTGTTCTGTTGGGTGAAGGCGACGCCAGCACAACCGAAATTTGCGAAGCACTAAAAGTAACGGGGCATTTTCTGGAAACCCAATTGGCGAAAAACCTAGGGGGCAAGCCTGTCCCTGCTGCACGGACCCGCCTGATGGATGCACTGCGCCGTTTAGCCCAAACAGAGGCCCCGTCTTAGCGTGCTTCCAGTACCATCTGCGCTGTGGTTTCACCGTCAGTGACAGCCGTTAAAATCATCATGTCCCCCAGAACATCCGCAGTATTTACCGCGCTCAAGGTCTCAAAGAACGTAGCTTCCTGCGCCAAGTCAGGGCAGGCGCGCTTTGTCGCCGCGATGGGGCCAAGTTCAATCCACGGGTAAGGCGCCATCTGACGTGCGGTGAATGCGTTGCACGGCGCCGTACCTGTCACGGTTCCCGCTGTGGCAAAGCTGATTGTTGCGGTTGCGTCAAAAGCTGCGCCGTTTATTTCGCTAACACGCCAAACGCGGTCACCGGCACCATAAGCCGTAATGGTTTCATCTGCAGCACAGGCCGCGAGTGATGCGCAAAGAACGAAGGGCAAAACGGTTTTCATGCAGGCACCTTACTGCTGACACATTGGGCGGCAAGTGCCGGCAGTTCATATCCTTGTGTGCGCCGCAAACGCAAAAGCCCCCACACAGTGGCAGGGGCTTTGCATGTCAGATGTGTTTGGCTGCACGGCCTATCCCAAAAGGCGGCGCGCAATAACCTGTGCCTGAATTTCTGCTGCGCCCTCAAAGATGTTGAGGATGCGTGCATCACATAGGATTCGGCTGATTTTGTACTCAAGCGCAAAACCGTTGCCACCGTGGACCTGCAACGCGTTGTCGGCCGCAGCCCACGCAACCCGCGCGCCCAAAAGTTTCGCCATCCCCGCCTCAAGATCACAACGGCGGCCTTCGTCTTTCTCATTGGCTGAGAAGTACGTCAGCTGGCGAGCGACCATGGTTTCAACGGCCATCATGGCCAATTTGCTGGAAACGCGTGGGAAGTTGATCAACGCCTTGCCGAACTGTTTACGGTCCAGCGCGTATTGCATCCCGACGTCCAGCGCAGATGCAGCCACACCAACGGCCCGCGCTGCGGTCTGGATGCGCGCACTTTCGAATGTCTCCATCAAGTGCTTGAAGCCCATACCTTCGGCGCCGCCCAAAAGGTTCTCGCCTTTGACGTGGAAGTTATCGAACGCCAGTTCGTATTCTTTCATGCCGCGGTAGCCCAGCACTTCGATCTCGCCGCCGGTCATGCCCTCGGTCGGGAAAGGGTTTTCCTCGGTGCCGGGGGTTTTCTCGGCGATGAACATGGACAACCCTTTATAGTTGGTTGTCTCGGGGTCCGTGCGCGCAAGCAGGGTCATGATCTGTGTGCGGGTGGCGTGGGTGATCCACGTTTTGTTGCCGGTCACCGCATAATCGCCGTTATCATCTTTGACCGCACGGGTGCGCAGCGCACCAAGGTCAGAGCCTGTGTTTGGCTCGGTGAAAACGGCTGTGGGCAACGTCTCAGCGCTTGCCAAACGAGGCAGCCACTTTTGCTTTTGCTCTTCTGTGCCGCCGCAAATGATCAATTCGGCTGCAATTTCAGAACGGGTGCCAAGGCTGCCAACACCGATGTAGCCGCGCGAAAGCTCCTCGGAGACCACGCACATAGATGCTTTGGACAGGCCAAACCCGCCGTATTCTTCGGGAATGGTCAGGCCGAATACACCCATCTCGGCCAGCTCTTCGATGATCTCCATGGGGATCAATTCGTCTTTGAGGTGCCATTCGTGGGCAAAGGGCTCAACCTTCTCAACCGCATAGCGGCGGAATTGCTCACGGATCATCTCCAGCTCTTCATCCAGCCCAGAGGCACCAACGGTGATGTTGGCGGATTGCTCCTGCATCAGTTCCACAAGGCGGCTGCGTGCGGCTTGGGTGTTGCCGCTTTGGGTTAGCTTCATCACCGCAGGCGTCATCAGCGCGCCCATTTGCTCTTGGGTCATGCCGATGTCTTGCAGGCGCAGGATTTCGCCTTGGTTCATCGGGATGCCACCGTAGATTTGCCACAGGTATTCACCAAAGGCGATCTGATGCAGCAACTGTTCGGTCTCACCAAATGTGCCGGATGCCTGCAAACCCTCGGCCCAGTTCTGCATTTGGCGCAGGGCCTCTACATATGTGGCCAACCACGCCAGCCCATGCGCCGCCGTCTGGTTTTGTTCAATCAATGCCCCGCTGATGCGATCGCCGTCCGTGACTGTTGCGCGAAGGCAGTCCTTCGCAGTCTCCAGCACTTTTTCGCAGGGCGCGATAGCATCCGCCGTCAGTGCCAAAAGATCAGGCAGAACAGTAGCTTGCGTGAGGGTCATATCTTGTCCGTCATGGGCCATGAGAAGCATCCTTTTCAAAACTGAGTTTCTGCATACGCACTTTGCACTCGCAGCGCAATAATAATTCGCAAAAATTACACCTTACGCACAAATGTGTCGAAGTGGACTGGCGTCTTGCAGGGCGGTGTCGGCAGTGAATTTGCCTGCTGTTGTTTGCCGCGCATTCCGATAAAGCTGCTCCTATGACAATTCTATTCGAACAACCCGCGCTTATTATCTTCGCTTTTGTGATGATCGGCCTGCTTGCAGGATTTGTCAAAGGTGCCGTGGGGTTTGCGATGCCGATGATTATGGTTTCGGGCCTTGGCACGCTGTTGTCGCCCGAATTGGCAATTGCCACGCTGATCCTGCCCACAGTCGCCTCCAATTTGTTACAGGCTTTTCGCACTGGTATTCGCGCGGCCTACGAATCGGCCAAGAAGCACCGGCTTTATTTGTTGATCTGCTTGTCGATGATCCTTGTGACTGCACAGCTTGTGACATCACTTGAACGGTGGGTGCTTTATCTGATTTTGGGCATTCCTGTGACGTTCTTTGCCACGTTGCAACTGATCGGCTGGCGCCCGTCGATCAATCCGGGCAACCGCCGCCCGGTTGAGATTGGCGTAGCGCTTTTTGCAGGCTCGCTGGGGGGGCTATCGGGCACATGGGGGCCGCCTACGGTGCTTTATCTGACCGCACTTGATATCGCCAAGCGTGAGAACTTGCGCGTGCAGGGCGTGATTTACGGCGCGGGTTCTGTGGTGCTTTTATCGGCCCACCTGAAGTCCGGTATTTTCAATGCGCAAACATGGTCGCTTTCGGCACTGATGTTGGTGCCTGCGGGCATTGGGTTGCTGTCGGGCATGGCGGTGCAATCAAAGCTGGACCAAGCCAAGTTCCGCAAAATTACCCTGGTTGTTTTGATTGTGGCGGGGCTTAACCTGATCCGTCGCGGGGTTCTGGGTTAGCCCTGATTGCATGCGGCCCCGCCCGCTTGGGGCAGGGCCACAGCGCTATGAGTTAGCCGATTGCGGCTGCTTTTACGTCTTCATCAATGAACGGCACGTACTGCTCAAAGTTGGTGGCAAACATATCCACCAGCTTTTGCGCTTGGGCGTCATAGGCCGCTTTGTCGGCCCATGTGCTGCGCGGATTCAACAGGCTCGCGTCCACGCCAGCCACAGTAACGGGCACGTCAAAGCCAAAGTTCGGATCCTTGCGGAAAGTCCCTTCGTTGAGCGAGCCATCAAGCGCCGCTGTCAACAGTGCGCGGGTTGCTTTGATGGGCATCCGCGACCCTGTGCCATACGCGCCACCGGTCCAGCCGGTGTTTACCAGCCAGCACGTCGCGCCGTGGCTTGCAATCTTTTCGCGCAGCAAATTGCCGTAGGCTTCTGGGCGGCGGGGCATGAAGGGTGCGCCAAAGCACGTTGAGAACGTGGGCTCGGGCTCGGTCACGCCGCGCTCTGTGCCGGCTACTTTTGACGTGAAGCCGGACAAGAAGTGGTACATCGCTTGGGCCGGTGTCAGGCGCGCAATTGGAGGCAGCACACCAAATGCGTCACAGGTCAGCATGATGATGTTTTTGGGGTGTCCACCAAGAGCCGTTTCGGACGCGTTCGAGATATACTCAAGCGGGTACGCGCAGCGCATGTTGGCGGTCAGGCTGTCGTCGTCGAAATCCAGTTCTTTGGTTTCGGGATCAAACACCATGTTTTCAATGACTGTGCCAAACTTGGAGGTGGTCGCGTAAATCTCTGGCTCTGCCTCGGCGGACAAATTGATGGTCTTGGCGTAGCAGCCGCCCTCAAAGTTGAACGTCCCGCGGTCGGACCAGCCATGCTCATCATCGCCGATCAACACGCGGTTGGGATCGGCAGACAATGTGGTTTTGCCTGTGCCTGACAAGCCAAAGAACACAGCCGTGTCGACAGGGTTGCCTTTGGCGTGGTTGGCCGAGCAGTGCATCGGCATAATGCCTTTTTCGGGCAGCAAGTAGTTCAGTAATGTGAACACAGATTTCTTGTTCTCGCCCGCGTATTCCGTGCCGCCAATCAAGATGATTTTACGGTCGAAGTTCATCGCAATCACGGTCTCGCTGCGGCAATCGTGCTTGGCAGGGTCCGCTTTGAATGAGGGGCAGTTGATTACGGTGAAGTCGGGCACAAAGCTGTCCAACTCGGCGCGCTCGGGGCGGCGCAGCATGTGGCGGATGAACAATCCGTGCCAAGCAAGCTCGGTCACCATGCGCACATCAAGGCGTTGCGCGGGGTCCGATCCACCAAACAAATCCTGCACGTGGTAATCGCGGCCCTTCATGTGGGCCAGCATATCTTCATAAAGCGCGTCAAAGCCCACTTCGGACATTTCGGCGTTATTTTCCCACCAGATACTATCGGCAACAGAGGCTGTGCGCACAACGTGCTTGTCCTTGGGTGAGCGGCCCGTGAACTTGCCGGTGCTTACCAAAAAGGCGCCACCTTTGCCCAAAGTACCCTCGTTATTCTTGAGGGCTGTTTCGATTAACGCTGGTTCCAACAAATTGTAATAGACTTGCCCAAGCCCCGTGATGCCTTGTGCGTCGAGGGTGTGGTTTGGGTTGACCCGTCCAAGTGTCATTTGAAGTCTCCAAGAGTTGGCGCTGGTATTTGCGCGGGATACAAGGCGCTTAACATGACGTTTCCAGAGTTGAACAGGACGCATTTGCCCTGTTAGCGCCACCAATTTGGGTTTAGCGCAAACACTGTTTCTCATCTGCGACGTTTATCATCATTTAAGGAAGTGATGCGCTTACTCAGCCCGCACCTGTCAGCCCCGTTTGCGAGATATCAGTTGATTCGCAGGGCAAAAACGGTGATGTTGCCTATAAAAAGTAGGCAATAACGATTAAAATTGAGGATGAGTAGTATGTCCAAGATCGCTTTGGTCGACGACGATCGGAATATTCTGACGTCTGTCTCCATGACGCTCGAAGCTGAAGGCTTTGACGTTCAAACATATAACGACGGGCAAGCCGCCCTAGACGCGTTCAACAAACAGATGCCCGATATGGCTGTGCTCGACATTAAAATGCCGCGCATGGACGGGATGGATTTGTTGCAGCGCTTGCGCCAGAAAAGCGCGATGCCCGTCATTTTCCTGACGTCCAAGGATGACGAGATTGATGAGGTTCTGGGCCTTCGGATGGGGGCGGATGATTACGTCAAAAAGCCCTTCAGCCAGCGCCTTTTGGTAGAGCGTATTCGCGCCCTATTGCGCCGGCAGGACGCGCTTGACGGGATTGAGATTGCCGAAACCGAAGAAACCAAAATCATGGTTCGCGGTGAACTTATCATGGACCCGCTCCGCCATGCGGTTTCGTGGAAGGGCAATGATGTCTCGCTCACTGTGACCGAGTTTTTGTTGCTGCAAGCCTTGGCGCAACGCCCTGGCTTTGTGAAATCGCGCGATCAGTTGATGGACGTAGCCTACGACGAGCAAGTCTACGTGGACGACCGCACCATCGACAGTCACATCAAACGCCTGCGCAAAAAGATGCGCACCGCCGATAGTGATTTCGCCGCGATCGAAACGCTTTACGGCATCGGTTACCGCTACAACGAAGAATAGAGCGCCCGCGTTGAGCAACGTTGACATTCATTCCTTGAAGTCAGTGCGCGAGGCCAGCATCGCCTTGGGTGAAGACTTTGTGGCCCCCAAAGAGGGGGTCGACACAGAGCTGCGGGCGCGCCGTGACAGGCGGGGTTTGTCTGCGCTGACAAGCTCGCCTTTGGTGCGCAAGATCATCACCTTCAACTTGTTGGGCTTGATGATTTTGGTGGCGGGGCTGCTTTACCTCAATACCTCGCGTGACAGCTTGGCCTTTCAACGCGCTGCCTCTTTGTTGACAGAAGTTGAATTGATCGCAGACGTGTTTGAGGCGCAGGTGCCCGCAGGTACGCCTGTAAACTTGGCAACTGCTGACGGGGTAGACGCGCCCAAAACATTGGCCGAGCTTGATCTGCGCGGTCAGTCAGACGTTTTCGTTTTTGACCCATCAGCGGTTCTTGTGGCGCAGTCGCTGGGCGCGGAACGTGGCAACAGCGCGGCTCTTGGCAAACCCGCAGATGGCGGGACGTTCATCACGGATATGCTGGCGGGTGCATGGCGCGGTATCGCGCGGGTGATTGGCGGCGCGCCTGCTGGTGCGGACACTGTGACCTCCCAAGACCTTGTGCGGCAATTGTTGGGCCAAACGCTGGCGGGGCAAACCGTGGTCGTGCCCGCCATTGATGCAAGCGGGCAAACCATTTTCACCGTAGCCACGCCGATCCTGCACAATGGCGCGGTCATCGGCGCAATCGGCATGGCAAGTGCGGCAGGCGAGATTGACCAGCTTGTAAAAAGCGAGCGTGAAAATCTGTTGCAGATGTTTTTGATCGCCATTTTTGTCAGTGTTGGCCTTAGTTTTGTGTTGGCCTCGGCAATCGCGAATCCGCTGTCTGATCTGGCTGCGGCTGCTGAAATTGGGCGCGATAAAAGTTCTTCTAAACGCGCCCCGTCGCGGGTGCGCATCCCCGATTTAACCGCCCGCCCGGATGAAATTGGCCGCTTGTCTGGCGCGCTGCGCGGCATGGTCGGCGCGCTTTATGACCGGATTGAGGCGAATGAACAGTTCGCCGCTGATGTTGCCCATGAAATCAAAAACCCGCTGGCCTCTTTGCGCTCTGCGGTGGGCACAATGCGCGTGGCCAAGCGCGATGATCAACGCGAGCGCCTGCTTGAGGTGATTGAACATGACGTGCAGCGCCTTGATCGTTTGGTCAGTGACATTTCCAACGCATCCCGCTTGGACAGTGAGTTGGTCAAAGAAACAGAAGAGCCGTTCGACCTTTTGAACATGCTTTCAAACCTGTCTGATTATCTGGGCCAAAGTGCGTCTGACAAAGGGGTGGAACTGGTCTCGGACCTGCCACCGGGACCCATCATGATCGACGGTCTTGAGGGGCGCTTGGCGCAGGTGTTCGTCAATCTTATCACCAACGCCGTGTCCTTTTGTGAGGAGGGCGACGCTATCCGCGTTTGGGTTCGCCGCCGTGACAATCGCGTGTTGATCGTTGTCGAAGACACAGGCCCCGGCATTCCCGATCAGGCGCTGAGCAAAGTGTTCAAACGCTTCTATTCTGAGCGCCCGGAACAGCAGTTTGGCAATAACTCGGGTCTGGGCTTGGCAATCTCCAAGCAAATCGTTGAGGCCCACGGCGGCGTCATCTGGGCCGAAAACATCCGCCCGACTGATGCGGATGTCACCTCTGATCCTCTGGGTGCGCGCTTTGTGGTGGGCTTGCCGGTTTAGCCGCGCGTTTTTCTTCAATTTGAACAGATGGCGTGCTATGGGCTGGGTATGGACCTTATCCACGCCACCACTGTTGCTGTTGATGGACGCGCGCTCATGATTATGGGTGCCTCGGGGCGTGGTAAGTCGGCCCTTGGGCTGCAAATGATGGCGCTTGGGGCCCAATTGGTGGCTGATGATCAAACGGCTCTGCACAATGTTGATGGCGCCCTGATGGCGACTGCCGCCCCCAATATTTCTGGCCTGATTGAGGCGCGCGGCATCGGTGTGTTGCGCGCAAATCCTGCGGCGCAAGCGCAGGTCATGGCTGTGGTCGATCTGGATCAGGTGCCACCATCAGATGCTAAAGCGCCCACGCGGTTGCCTGCACCAAGCTATACTGAATTTCTGGGGCTAAAGTGCCGCGTCGTTCCTGCGGTGGCTGCAGATTATGCACCGGCGGCTTATCTGCAATTTCTCAAATGCGGGATTGCTGATGATGTCTGAGCCGAGTGCAACGCCTACCCAAACGCCAATTGCGCAAAACGCTGATGACACCGCGCCGGTAGTCTTGGTGATGGGTCCGTCAGGGGCGGGGCGCGCGACCGCAATCGCGGCATTAGAAGATTTAGGTTTTGAGGCAATCGACAACATGCCGCTGTCGTTGATCCCGCGCCTTTTGGATGGACCGCCTGTCTCGCGGCGCATGGCTTTGGGTCTTGATGTGCGCAACCGTGACTTTTCCGTTGATGCGGTTTTTGCGCTGATGAAGCGGGTTCAGTGTGAGGTGGTCTATCTGGATGCCCGCGAAGATGTGCTGGTCCAACGGTATTCCGAGACCCGTCGCCGCCACCCGCTTGCGCCGCAAGACGCGCCGTTGCTTGGCATCCGCGCCGAGGTCGCGTTGCTTGCCCCAATTCGCGAGCGCGCTGATTATATCTTTGATACCTCGACGTTAACTGCCCAAGAATTGATCACAACGCTTGGCGGCTCTTTCGCCACAGGTGGTGCCGCAAATTTGGCGATCACAGTGCAATCCTTTGCCTACAAACGGGGGCTGCCCCAAGGGGTTGATCTGGTGTTTGATTGCCGCTTTTTGCGCAACCCCCATTGGGAGCCCGCTTTGCGTGAAAACACTGGCCTTGATGTGCCGGTGCAAGATTACGTCATGGCCGATCCGCTTTTTGATCCGTTCTTTGATCACCTGACTGGCATGTTGCGCACGCTGTTCCCTGCGTTCAAGGCGTCGGGCAAGACACACCTTACGGTGGCGCTTGGCTGCACGGGCGGACAGCACCGTTCCGTCACAGTTGCACAAATGCTGGCCAAAGCCCTTGCGCAACAAGGCTGGGAAATGTCAGTTAGGCATCGCGAATTAGACCGACACCGCAGCGCCTCGCTGCCCCTCAAAGGAACATCCACTTGATTGGCATTGTGATCGTTGCACATGGTGGATTGGCTCGCGAATATCTGCGCGCGGTTGAACACGTGGTCGGTCAGCAAGCGGGAATTGTCACTGTTGAGATCAGTTACGAGCACGACCGCATCGCCAAAGAGGCCGAGATTTGCACCGCCGCCAACACAGTGGATACAGGCGACGGCGTCGTTGTTGTCACTGACATGTTCGGCGGCTCGCCTTCCAACCTTAGTTTGGCCGCGTGCAACCCTGCAAACCGCATGATCCTTTATGGCGCCAATTTGCCGCTTTTGATCAAGCTCGCGAAAACCCGCAGCTTACCGCTGAAGGCCGCCGTTTTGGGCGCCCGTGATGCTGGCCGCAAATATATGGACGCCCGAACCGTGGGCCAAACCGGATACGAGTTATGACCCAAACCATTTCCAAAACCCTCGAGATCATCAATCAAAAGGGCCTTCATGCCCGCGCCTCTGCGAAATTTGTCGAGGTGGTCGAGCAACACGCCGCGAACGTTGAGGTCAGTAAAGATGGGCTTAGTGCCACAGGTGACAGCATAATGGGGCTTTTGATGTTGGCAGCATCGAAAGGAAGTTTTATCAATGTTGAAATTTCGGGCGCTGATGCAGATGCGGCGGCGCAAGCCTTGGAAGCACTGATCGCTGATAAGTTCGGCGAAGAATTCTAGTGTTTGCGGGGGCTGCCAAAAAGGATCGTTTCAGTGGTTGATCGCCTTGAACAAAGACCCCCAGCCCAAGGCGCGCCCGCAGACGTGGTGCCCTATGACAAGCGTCGCTTGTCTTATGCCAACACATTTACCAATCCGTTCAAAGCCAATGTAATCCGTGTGATGGAGTGGATGACGGGCAAAATTCCACTGCTTTATCTTATCCGCCGGTTCGAGCGTGAGGGCGCAGCTTATGGTCAGGCGTTTTGGAAACAAGCGCTGCGCCACATGGGCATCACCCTTGAAACGCCCGCCGAGCAAATTGCCAATATTCCTGCCACTGGGCCCGTTGTTGTGGTGGCCAACCATCCGCACGGTTTGGTCGACGGGATGATTTTGGCGGAATTGATCGGCCGCGTGCGGACAGATTACAAAATCCTGACGCGGTCGCTGTTGACGGGCGTTGATGAGATCGAAGAATTCATGATCCCCGTGCCCTTTCCGCATGAGGAAGACAGCCTGCAAAAAAGCCTTGATATGCGCAAGCAAGCAATGGCGCATTTGTCTGGTGGTGGTGTGATTGTGCTGTTCCCGTCCGGCGTTGTGTCATGTTCAGAAACGTTCTTTGGCCCCGCCGTTGAGGCAGAGTGGAACCCCTTTACGGCCAAGATGATCCAACGCTCAAAAGCCGCTGTGGTGCCGATTTACTTTCCCGGGCAAAACAGCCGGATGTATCAAATTGCCAATAAAATCTCGCCCACTTTGCGGCAGGGCCTGTTGATCCACGAGGTGGTTCACGCGCTTAATAAACCGCAAAGCCCTGTGGTGGGCGCACCGTTTGATCCGGCAGAAATTCAGAAATGGTCTGCCAATCCGCGCGGCTTTATGGCGTGGCTTCGTGAAAAAACACTGGCCCTTAAGGCAGACTAATCAGCGGGTCGGAACGGGTGTTTCGCCGCGGTAATCATAAAACCCGCGTTTCGTTTTGCGGCCCAACCATCCAGCTTCCACATATTTTGTCAGCAGCGGGCAGGGCCGGTATTTCGTATCTGCCAGCCCGTCGTGCAGAACGTTCATGATGGACAGGCAGGTATCAAGGCCAATGAAATCGGCCAATTCAAGCGGGCCCATCGGGTGATTTGCGCCCAGCTTTAGGGACGTGTCGATAGACGTGACCGAACCGACGCCCTCGTACAGTGTATAGATCGCCTCATTGATCATCGGCATCAGGATGCGGTTGACGATGAACGCGGGAAAATCTTCTGCGGTAGCGGATGTTTTTCCAAGACGCTCAACAACGGTGTGGCAGGTTTTAAATGTCTCTTCGTCAGTGGCGATGCCGCGGATCAGCTCAACCAGCTGCATCACGGGCACAGGGTTCATGAAGTGGAAACCCATGAACTTTTCTGGCCGGTCCGTGCGGCTTGCAAGGCGCGTGATCGAAATAGACGACGTGTTTGAGGTCAGAATTGTCTCAGGTTTTAGGTGCGGTTGCAGCGCCTTGAAGATCTCGTTCTTCACGTCTTCTTTCTCAGTGGCGGCTTCAATGATCAGATCGCTCTGCCCAAGCTCGGCCAGATCAAGCGTCGTGGCAATGCGCGCCAAAGCTGCGTCGCGGTCCTCGGCGGTCATCGTGCCTTTGGCAACTTGGCGGTCCATGTTTTTGGCAATCAACGCCTGCGCCGCCGCAAGGGCATCTGCGCTCACATCATTCAGCCGCACATGATACCCGGCGCTTGCAAAAACATGGGCGATACCATTGCCCATTTGCCCCGCGCCGATAACGCCAACCTGCTCAATATCCATGACGGATCCTCTGATGCTGTTTGCGTTAACTGTGTCGTGAGCAGCCTGCGCGCGCAACCCCGTGATTGAGACAGTTTTCAACAAATTAGCGGGTTAGCGGTTTGGAAAGACCTTTGTGAGAATCGTGTCCTTGGGTGAAATTGTGAGAGGTGGCGTAATGACCATTCAATCAACGGGGCAGACCGCCCTTGAGTACATGCCGTGCAGGTATGGCCGCTCGAAACTGGTGTTTCGCGGACCACGCAAGCGGCTTGAGACAGATTATGTGGCGTTTCTGGGTGGCACAGAAACATACGGCAAATTCATGCCCCAACCGTTTCCGGATTTGGTCGAGCAAGGCCTTGATGTTCAATGCGTGAATTTTGGCTGTGTGAATGCGGGACCTGATGTGTTTTTGGGTGATCCCTTCGTACCAGGCGCCTGTTCCAAGGCCCGTGTGACGGTGCTTGAGGTGATGGGCGCTGCGAACCTGTCGAACCGGTTCTATTCTGTGCACCCACGGCGCAACGACCGCTTTTTGAAGCCATCGATGCTAATGCAGACCATTTTTCGCGGTACGGATTTTACGGAGTTCACTTTCACGCGGCACCTTTTGTCGACGCTGCAGTCCGAGGCACCTGAGAAATACGAGATTGTTGTGGATGAGTTGCGCCAAGCGTGGCTTGCACGGATGCGCTCGCTTTTGGCCAAAATTGACGGAAAAGTCATTCTGCTTTGGGTCAAGCCACCAATGACGGCACAGTTTGGCCCGCTGGGTGGGGACCCGCTTTTTGTGGACCGCACGATGATGGAGCAAATCGGCCAAAGCGTGACAGGCATCGTTGAGGTGGACTTGCCATCCCATGATGCAGCACTTCGCCTGGAAGGGATGAGCTACACCGAGATGGACCAGCCCGCCGCAACCGAGTTGTGGGGCGCGCCGGCGCATCAACTTGTGGCGGCTGAGGTCACAAAGGCGCTGACCAAAATGGTGTAAGGCGGGTCTTTTGTGCGGTGGACGTGTGCAAGTCGCGTTTAGAGCGCGGCTAACTCATCTGTGATGGCTTGCGCTGCCGCGCGTGGGTTTTCGGCTTGCCAGATGGGACGGCCCACTACGATGTGGTTTGCGCCGTCGCGAATGGCTGATGCCGGTGTCGCAACGCGCTTTTGATCCCCAAGGGCCGCGCCGGTTGGGCGCACGCCGGGGGTAACGATCAGTTTGTCGTCCGCAATTGGCAGCGCGCGGATCAATGCCGCTTCTTGGGGGGATGCGATCACACCGTCTGCGCCAGCTTCAAGCGCACGGCCCGCACGTTCAGTCACCAGATCAGGGATCAGACCGTCTTTGATCAAACAGTCGTCCAAGTCACCACGATCAAGCGAGGTCAAAATGGTAACCGCGAGGATTTTTGTGTTCGAACCAGCAGCGCCTTGTTTTGCAGCGTTCACCACTTGCGGGTCACCGTGAACGGTCAGAAAATCCAGATCAAACTGCGCCAAGCCGCGAACGGCTGCCTCAACAGTTGCGCCGATATCGAACAGTTTCATGTCCAGAAAGATGCGTTTGCCGCGTTCTGCCTTCAACTCATTGGCAAGGCCAAGCCCGCCACCAGTCAACATGCCCAACCCGATTTTATAGAAAGATACCGCGTCACCCAGCTCATCGGCCAGTTTCAGGCCTGCCAAAGCGTTCGGCACATCCATCGCAACAATCAATCTATCGTCGGCCATCGGTGCGGCTCCTTTTGGTACGTATGTTTTGTTGTGGCGGGGGTAGTTGCTTTGGGGGCGCGATGCAAGCGAGCGGGTGTGCCGAAAGCGGTGGTTGGCCTTGCCTCGCGGTGGGGCTTTGCGTGGATTTTAGGCATTCCGTCACTTGAACGCGGGCATCATTCGCCCCATCTAAGCTACATAAGGTCCCACACCGATGTATGCCGCAAAGGCGGGTGCGAAATTTATGTGGGATGCTGCAAAAGGAGAGACCCATGGACTTAGAAAAGTTCACTGAACGCGCGCGCGGTTTCGTGCAAGCGGCACAAACAATTGCTGCGCGTGAGAGCCACCAACGGCTGACCCCCGAACATTTGCTGAAGGCGATGATGGATGATGATCAGGGCTTTGCCGCCAATCTGATCAGCGCCTCTGGCGGCGATGCGCCTGCGGTTGCACGTGCGGCTGATCTGGCTGTGTCAAAGCTGCCCAAAGTGACAGGCGACGCGAGCGCTGTGTACCTCGATAGCGCCACAACCCGCGTGCTGGCTGAGGCAGAGAACCTCGCCAAGAAAGCCAAAGACAGTTTTGTGCCCGTTGAGCGCGTTTTGATGGCGTTGGCCATGGTACGCTCTGGCGCGAAAACCGCGATGGAGGCCGGTAAGGTCACTGCGCAAAAGCTTAACAGTGCGATCAATGACGTACGCAAAGGGCGCACGGCGGATACCGCAAGCGCCGAGGACGCCTATGAGGCGCTGCGCAAATACACCTCTGATTTGACAGAGGCCGCCCGTCAGGGGCGCATTGACCCGATCATTGGACGTGATGATGAGATCCGCCGCGCGATGCAGGTATTGTCACGCCGCACAAAGAATAACCCCGTTCTGATCGGTGAACCTGGCGTGGGTAAAACCGCCATCGCCGAAGGGCTGGCCCTGCGTATCATCAACGGTGATGTGCCTGAAAGCCTGCGCAACAAACGACTTTTGTCGCTGGATATGGGGGCGCTGATTGCGGGTGCAAAATACCGTGGTGAATTTGAAGAACGTCTGAAATCAATCCTGTCTGAGGTGACGGCCGCGGCTGGTGAGGTGGTTTTGTTCATCGATGAAATGCACACCCTTGTGGGGGCGGGCAAAGCGGACGGTGCGATGGATGCGTCGAACTTGCTTAAGCCCGCGTTGGCGCGTGGTGAATTGCACTGTGTGGGCGCCACGACCCTTGATGAGTACCGCAAACACGTTGAAAAAGACGCAGCTCTTGCGCGGCGTTTCCAGCCGGTGTTGGTGAACGAGCCCACGGTTGAGGACACCATCAGCATCCTGCGCGGTATCAAAGAGAAGTATGAGTTGCACCACGGTGTGCGCATTTCAGACAGCGCCCTTGTTGCGGCCTCTACTTTGTCGCACCGCTACATTACGGACCGCTTTTTGCCCGACAAAGCGATTGATCTGATGGACGAGGCGGCCAGCAGGCTGCGCATGGAAGTTGACAGCAAGCCCGAGGAGCTTGACGTGCTGGACCGTCAAATTTTGCAGATGCAGATCGAGGCCGAGGCGTTGCGCTTGGAAGACGATCAGGCGTCCAAGGATCGTCTTGCCACACTAGAGCGCGACTTGGCCGAGGTGCAGGAACGCGCCACACAAATGACGACCGCATGGCAGGCGGAGCGTGACAAGTTGGAAGGCGCGCGGGTGCTTAAAGAAAAGCTTGACCGTGCGCGCGCCGAGTTGGATATCGCCAAGCGTGAGGGCAATTTGGCCAAGGCAGGTGAATTGTCCTACGGCGTAATCCCGCAGCTTGAGAAAGACTTGGCCGAGGCGGAAACCGCAGGGGATGATGTGGTGGTCGAAGAGGCCGTGCGCCCCGAACAGATCGCCCAAGTGGT
Source organism: Nereida ignava (assembly GCF_047114695.1). Classification (GTDB taxonomy): domain Bacteria; phylum Pseudomonadota; class Alphaproteobacteria; order Rhodobacterales; family Rhodobacteraceae; genus Nereida; species Nereida ignava. The sequence goes on along the minus strand of NZ_CP112885.1, from coordinate 1,333,126 downwards.
TGAGCGTTGGACTGGTATCCCCACCTCAAAAATGCTTGAGGGTGACCGCGAAAAACTGCTTCGGATGGAAGCTGCGCTGGGCAATAGGGTCATCGGTCAGCACGCGGCGGTTAAGGCTTTGTCCAATGCGGTGCGCCGTGCGCGCGCGGGGCTAAATGATGAAAACCGCCCCCTTGGTTCGTTCCTCTTTTTGGGGCCAACCGGCGTGGGGAAGACCGAATTAACCAAAGCAGTTGCGGAGTTCTTGTTTGACGATGACAGCGCCATGGTCCGCATCGACATGTCTGAGTTCATGGAAAAGCACGCGGTTGCCCGTTTGATTGGCGCGCCTCCTGGGTACGTTGGCTATGACGAAGGCGGTGTGTTGACCGAGGCCGTGCGGCGCAAACCCTATCAGGTCGTGCTGTTTGACGAGGTTGAGAAAGCGCATCCTGACGTGTTCAACGTGTTGTTGCAGGTTCTTGACGATGGTCAGTTGACCGACGGACAGGGGCGCACAGTCGATTTCAAGCAAACGCTGATTATTCTGACCAGCAACCTTGGTTCTCAGGTGCTAAGCGAATTGCCGGAAGGCGCTGACGCATCTACGGCCAAACGTGATGTGATGGCGGCGGTGCGCGGCCATTTCCGCCCTGAGTTTTTGAACCGTTTGGATGAGACTGTGATCTTTGACCGTCTGGCCCGCGAAGACATGGACGGGATCGTCGATATTCAGATGGCGCGGCTGCTGAAACGCTTGGCGACGCGTAAGATTAATCTTGAGTTGGACGCGGCGGCCAAACAATGGCTTGCCGACGAGGGGTATGACCCCGTGTTTGGCGCGCGGCCTTTGAAGCGTGTGATCCAGCGTGCGTTGCAAGACCAACTGGCTGAGATGCTGTTGTCTGGGGATGTCGTAGACGGCAGCACCGTTCACATTAGCGCGGGGCCGAGTGGCCTTTTGGTGGGCGACCGGATCAGTGCCTCTACCCGCGAAGCGCCCGAGGATGCGGTGGTTCATTAACCCGCTGTTCAGGGCCGCGTGGGTTTGACAGCGCAACAGCACAAAGAGCCGCCTCAGCCGAAACGCTGGGACGGTTTTTGTTTGGATGTGAGCGTATCAACAACGAGTGAAAGAAATTGGCGGCCGCCAAAGATGAGGGTGCAAGAAGGGCGTGCCAAGCCCCCGAAATCCGGTGCGGTGGATCGGTTCGGCGCCCTTTTCGCGGTGTCGAACAGATTTCGACTGGGGCTTTGAACCAAATGCATTCTCAAATTGCGCGCTTGGGGAGTGTCGCGCAAACCGGCTAACGCGATCTTACCGCAGCGGACGGGCCTGATGAGCGGGACGCAACGCCAAGGCCCGCTCACGCCCGCGTTATGCGGTTTCCTTTTGGGCGGGCTTTGCGGTTTAGTGGGCGCAAGGTGATTTGCTTAAAGGGGTGCGGAGATGTTCAGCTTTATGGGGGCGGCGGGGTACGCGCTGCAATTCTTGGCGCTGTTGTTTGTGACGGTGATTGGCTTTGTTGTTGCGCTGGCCCTTGTGTTGTTCGTGCGCGATCGTTGGCAGACCGAGGATGCGGTGCGGCGCAACTATCCGGTGATCGGGCGGTTTCGTGCGCTTTTCAGCACATTGGGTGAGTTCTTCCGGCAGTATTTCTTTGCGATGGACCGCGAGGAGCTGCCCTTTAACCGTGCGCAGCGCGACTGGATCAAGCATTCCTCTGAGGGCAAAAGTAACACGGTCGCTTTTGGCTCAACCCGCAACATTTCAGAAGTCGGCACGCCCATCTTTGTGAACGCTGCGTTCCCGCCCGTTGATGACCAATTCGCCAGCTCGGAACCGATGATCATTGGCCAAGGAGCGGCAACGCCTTTTGTGGCGCGCTCCATCTTTAATCTATCTGGCATGAGCTACGGCGCCATTTCCAAGCCGGCGGTTTTGGCGCTGTCAAAAGGGGCGGCTAAGGCGGGCATCTGGATGAACACTGGCGAAGGGGCGCTGGCCCCTGAACATCTGGCGGGTGGTGCGGATATTGTGTTTCAGATTGGCACGGCCAAATACGGCGTGCGCACCAAGGACGGCAAGCTAAGCGATGATCGGCTACGCGCAGTCGCTGCTCATCAGACTGTACGGATGTTCGAGATCAAGCTGGCCCAAGGGGCAAAACCCGGTAAGGGCGGGATACTTCCCGCTGCCAAAGTGAACGACGAGATTGCCCACATTCGCGGGATTGAACCGCATCAAGACAGCATCAGCCCGAACCGCCATGAAGAAGTAGATGACTGGTACGATTTGCTGGACATGATTGCCCATGTGCGCGCGGTGACCGGCAAGCCCGTCGGGATTAAGACTGTGGTCGGCTCGCCCGACGCGCTTGAGGAATTCTTTGTGGCTATTCTTGAGCGCGGGATGGATAGCGCACCGGATTTCATCACCCTTGATGGGGGCGAGGGGGGCACGGGAGCCTCTCCGATGCCGTTGATGGATTTGGTGGGGATGCCAATTCGTGAGGCGTTGCCCCTAATTAGTGCGCTACGTGATCGCATGGGCCTTAAGGAACGCATCCGCTTGGTGGCCAGCGGCAAGTTGGTGAACCCCGGTGATGTGGCGTGGGCTTTGGCGGCAGGGGCGGACTTTGTGACGTCTGCGCGCGGCTTCATGTTTAGCCTTGGCTGCATCCAGTCGCTGAAGTGCAACAAGAACACATGTCCCACTGGCATCACCACCCATGATCCGCGTTTTCAAAAGGGGCTAGTGGTTGAGCAAAAGTTCGAGAAAGTCGCGGCCTATGCGCGGTCCATCGTTCATGAAGTGGAAACCATTGCCCATTCTGTTGGTGTGGCCGAGCCACGCCTAATGCGGCGGTCACATGTGCGGATCGTACAACCAGATGGCAGCAGCAAGCGGCTAAGCACGATTTACCCCGCCCGCGATGAAGGGCAAACCGCGCCGCATCCCTAGGCACAAGATCCCTGGGCGCGAAGGCGCGGTGCTCTATTCTATATAGAAAGCGCACATGACGCGGGCGGCTTTGTGACAGGGTCTCACCAATGCGTGAGGGGGGCTTTGCGCAGTGTGGCGCGCCTCGTAAGTATAAAGAGTTGGCGGGCGCATGATGCGCGTGGCTCAAACAGATGAAGGACGCGGCTCATGGCCTATGGTTGGAAGAACAAGTTAACGGCGGCTGATGTGACACCGGAAGCGGCGTTCTGGAACCGGCGTCAGATAATGGCTGGCATGGCCGCCGCCGGTGTGGCGGGCAGTATCGCAGGGTCCGCCTTCGCTGCACAGGACGCGTTGGTGCCCAACAGCTTTGAAGACATCACCAGCTACAACAACTTTTACGAATTCGGCACCGGCAAGGGCGACCCCGCCGCCAACGCAGGTAGCCTGACCACCGACCCGTGGGAAATCACGATTGATGGGCTGGTCGATAACCCCGGTACATATTCTGTGGCCGAGTTGCTGGATGGTCTGGATATAGAGGAACGTATCTACCGTTTCCGCTGTGTTGAAACATGGGCGATGGTTGTGCCGTGGAACGGTGTTGAGCTGCGCGATATTCTGCAAAAGGCAGGCGTGCAGTCAGATGCCAAGTACGTAGCTTTTGAAACATTGTACCGGCCCGAGGAAATGCCCGGTCAGCGCCTGCCGTCTATTCCATGGCCGTATGTCGAAGGGTTGCGCCTTGATGAGGCGATGCATCCGCTGACATTGATGGCGACGGGTATCTATGGCAAGCCAATGCCCAACCAGAATGGTGCGCCGATCCGTTTGGTGGTGCCGTGGAAGTACGGGTTCAAATCTATCAAGTCGATCGTGAAGATCACCCTGACGGACCGTGAGCCGCCCACAAGCTGGAACACGATCAACGCACGGGAGTACGGCTTTTACAGTAACGTGAACCCGGACGTAGATCACCCGCGTTGGTCGCAAGCATCGCACCGTGTCATTGGCGGCGGTCTGTTTCAAAAGCGTGAGCCTACTTTGATGTTCAATGGCTACGAAGAAGAAGTTGCGTCGCTTTATGCGGGCATGGACCTTCGTAAGGACTTCTAGCCTAGCATGATTGTTGACCGTCTGAATGGCTGGGCGCGCAAGCTGCCTGTGTGGTGTGTGTATACTGTGTACCTGCTGCCAATGCCGTACTTCTTCTATCTTGGTCTGACGGGCGGTTTGGGTGCCGAACCGATTAAGGCGCTTGAACATGAATACGGTGAGATAGCGTTGCAGTTGGTCATCATCGGATTGGCGATTACACCGCTGCGCCGTTTCACAGGTATCAACCTTATCAAGTTTCGTCGCGCCATTGGTCTTGTGACGTTTGCATATGTATTGGCGCACCTGCTGGTATGGCTGGTGCTTGATGTTCAGATCCTGAGTCAGATCTGGGCGGATATTCTAAAGCGCACGTATATTACTGTTGGTATGGCAGCGTTCGTGTTGATGCTGCCACTTGCGCTTACATCTAACAATTGGGCTGTGCGGCGGTTGGGGCCAAACTGGCGGACGCTTCATAAATTGACCTATGGGGCCGCGATTCTGGGCGGGGCGCATTTTATTTGGCTCGTAAAAGGGATTCAGATCGAACCACTGGCCTATATGGCGGTGATTTTGTTGCTTTTGGGGCTGCGATTGATTCCTAAACGGCAGAATCGCAAATCAGTGGCCGCCTGATTCACGCGATTCACGGCTTTTGGGACCGATTATTCGCGTTTGACCGGCTTAGGTCTGTGGATAACTCAGTCGTCCAAAGTATTGGCGCTAACGGGAGGGTAATTTGATTACCCAAACCCCTAGGTAAACTAGCAACATTCTTAAGCAAGCATCTGTAAACAGACGAAAAAACAGAAAAATGCACAAAAAACGTATATGCTTTCAAAAAGGGGGTTGCGTGTTTTGTTTGTTAGACCTAAACCCCACTTCACCGGCGGCGCAGAGATGCAGCGCGGGTCGCCAGAGGGGCTAGGGAGACGCTGAGAGGCTGACTTAGTTCTGAGGTTGGAGAAGAAATTAGAGGTATTTGAGGCGGGGCGCGCCGTATGATTTAGGGCGCATCTGGTCTCTTTTGTTCCTCACGTTGTTTGAAATTGCTGGTATTTGAAGAGATATGTGGGCGGTTTGGTTCATTCGATGGATCAACGTCTGTATATCGCGCTAATAGGCTTCGGCCGATGATTTAGTGTCAGCTTCACTGTTTGATGTGGTCTTTTGTTACTTTTGTAACTTAAGCACATGAAACAGATGACTGTCCCATTTGAACAATGGGACGATGTGCAGAGGTTCGACGTCAAGGATACGCAGTAATGCGTTTCAACTTGAGAGTTTGATCCTGGCTCAGAACGAACGCTGGCGGCACGCCTAACACATGCAAGTCGAGCGCTCACTTCGGTGGGAGCGGCGGACGGGTTAGTAACGCGTGGGAACATACCCTTTACTACGGAATAGCCTTTGGAAACGAAGAGTAATACCGTATACGCCCTACGGGGGAAAGATTTATCGGTAAAGGATTGGCCCGCGTTAGATTAGATAGTTGGTGGGGTAACGGCCTACCAAGTCTACGATCTATAGCTGGTTTGAGAGGATGATCAGCAACACTGGGACTGAGACACGGCCCAGACTCCTACGGGAGGCAGCAGTGGGGAATCTTAGACAATGGGGGAAACCCTGATCTAGCGATGCCGCGTGTGTGACGAAGGCCTTAGGGTCGTAAAGCACTTTCGCCAGAGATGATAATGACAGTATCTGGTAAAGAAACCCCGGCTAACTCCGTGCCAGCAGCCGCGGTAATACGGAGGGGGTTAGCGTTGTTCGGAATTACTGGGCGTAAAGCGTACGTAGGCGGATTAGTAAGTTAGAGGTGAAATCCCAGGGCTCAACCCTGGAACTGCCTTTAATACTGCTAGTCTAGAGTTCGAGAGAGGTGAGTGGAATTCCAAGTGTAGAGGTGAAATTCGTAGATATTTGGAGGAACACCAGTGGCGAAGGCGGCTCACTGGCTCGATACTGACGCTGAGGTACGAAAGTGTGGGGAGCAAACAGGATTAGATACCCTGGTAGTCCACACCGTAAACGATGAATGCCAGTCGTCGGGTAGTATACTATTCGGTGACACACCTAACGGAGTAAGCATTCCGCCTGGGGAGTACGGTCGCAAGATTAAAACTCAAAGGAATTGACGGGGGCCCGCACAAGCGGTGGAGCATGTGGTTTAATTCGAAGCAACGCGCAGAACCTTACCAACCCTTGACATCCTGTGCTACACGGAGAGATCCGTGGTTCCCTTCGGGGACGCAGTGACAGGTGCTGCATGGCTGTCGTCAGCTCGTGTCGTGAGATGTTCGGTTAAGTCCGGCAACGAGCGCAACCCACACCCCTAGTTGCCAGCAGTTCGGCTGGGCACTCTATGGGAACTGCCCGTGATAAGCGGGAGGAAGGTGTGGATGACGTCAAGTCTTCATGGCCCTTACGGGTTGGGCTACACACGTGCTACAATGGCAAGTACAGTGGGTTAATCCCCAAAACTTGTCTCAGTTCGGATTGGGGTCTGCAACTCGACCCCATGAAGTCGGAATCGCTAGTAATCGCGGAACAGCATGCCGCGGTGAATACGTTCCCGGGCCTTGTACACACCGCCCGTCACACCATGGGAGTTGGTTCTACCCGACGGCCGTGCGCTAACCTTTTGGAGGCAGCGGACCACGGTAGGATCAGCGACTGGGGTGAAGTCGTAACAAGGTAGCCGTAGGGGAACCTGCGGCTGGATCACCTCCTTTCTAAGGATGTTTCTAGAAGCGATGCTTGCATCACTCGTGAAACACTTAGCAGCCACTTAGTGGCATAGTTCTTCGGAACATATTTTGGACCGAGCCGTCCTCATATCTCTTCAAACAATAACACGGGCTACCGCCCGTTTGGGTCGGTAGCTCAGGTGGTTAGAGCGCACGCCTGATAAGCGTGAGGTCGGAGGTTCAAGTCCTCCTCGACCCACCATATATTCTTGCGATTGCGTGAGAAGTTGCCGTTTTGCGCGAGCAATTACGGGGCGTTAGCTCAGCTGGGAGAGCACCTGCTTTGCAAGCAGGGGGTCATCGGTTCGATCCCGATACGCTCCACCATTGCCCTTCGGGGGTTGTTGATACCAGATTTTATAACAGCGTCATGATTTGACCGTTAAGCACTGACTTATGTGAGTGTTTAAGCGTCCAATCGGACGATTTGATATCGTATATAGAGATTACAAACATCAGTTTTTGAACTGATCTGGCAAGTAGGTCAGATCATGGACTTCGGTCCTAAAGGTTCAAATAACTAATCCAAGTCAAGTACACTAACCTGAGTGATCTTATTGATCGCTCAATTGTCTATCCTATGAACCAGTAGGATAGGCGGGAAAATGTATGCTTTTGGTTCAGATGTGCTTCGAGCACACAGTAGAAAGATCCATACAAGTCTTTCTTCTTCTGGATCAAATCAAGCGCGAAAAGGGCGTTTGGTGAATGCCTTGGCAGTAAGAGGCGATGAAGGACGTGATACTCTGCGTTAAGCCATGAGGAGCTGAGAATAAGCTTTGATCCATGGATGTCCGAATGGGGGAACCCACTTGATATTATGTTATTGTTACCCTTCGGGGTGCTCAATAGCATGGTAAACCAAGTACTTATTACCTGAATACATAGGGTTTTAAGAGCAAACCCGGGGAACTGAAACATCTAAGTACCCGGAGGAAAGGAAATCAATAGATACTCCCCTAGTAGCGGCGAGCGAACGGGGACCAGCCGAGCTGAGATTGTGACTAGAACGTGTTGGGAAGCACGGCCATAGCGGGTGATAGCCCCGTATAGGAAGCATGATTGGACGTATTAAGTAGGGCGGAACACGTGAAATTCTGTCTGAACATCGGAGGACCACCTTCGAAGGCTAAGTACTCCTTACTGACCGATAGTGAACCAGTACCGTGAGGGAAAGGTGAAAAGCACCCCGACGAGGGGAGTGAAACAGTACCTGAAACCGAACGCCTACAATCAGTCGGAGGCTCCTTGAGGGCTGACGGCGTACCTTTTGTATAATGGGTCATCGACTTGGTCTCACGAGCAAGCTTAAGCCGTTAGGTGTAGGCGCAGCGAAAGCGAGTCTTAATAGGGCGAATGAGTTCGTGGGATCAGACCCGAAACCGAGTGATCTAGGCATGATCAGGCTGAAGATAAGGTAACACTTATTGGAGGGCCGAACCCACACCTGTTGAAAAAGGTCGGGATGAATTGTGCCTAGGGGTGAAAGGCCAATCAAACTCGGAGATAGCTGGTTCTCTGCGAAATCTATTTAGGTAGAGCGTCGACCGAATACCCTCGGGGGTAGAGCACTGGATGGGTAATGGGGCCCCACAGGCTTACTGATCCTAACCAAACTCCGAATACCGAGGAGTACTAGTCGGCAGACACACTGCGGATGCTAACGTCCGTAGTGGAGAGGGAAACAACCCTGACCTACAGCTAAGGCCCCTAATTCATGGCTAAGTGGGAAAGCAGGTGGGACGACCAAAACAACCAGGAGGTTGGCTTAGAAGCAGCCATCCTTTAAAGATAGCGTAACAGCTCACTGGTCTAATTAAGTTGTCCTGCGGCGAAGATGTAACGGGGCTCAAGCCATGAGCCGAAGCTTAGGATGCACATAGTGCATGGTAGCAGAGCGTAGTGTGATATAGTTTCTTTCCTCCTTATCTTCCTTTGGGAGTGTTGGAGGAGTGAAACTTTCGATGAAGCCGGCCTGTGAGGGATCCGGTGGAGAGATCACTAGTGAGAATGATGACATGAGTAGCGACAAACAGTGTGAGAGACACTGTCGCCGAAAGTCCAAGGGTTCCTGCTTAAAGTTAATCTGAGCAGGGTAAGCCGACCCCTAAGGCGAGGCCGAAAGGCGTAGTCGATGGGAATCAGGTTAATATTCCTGAGCCAGATGGTAGTGACGGATCTCGAGGGTTGTTCTTCCTTATCGGATTGGAAGGGCCGCTTAGAGGTTCCTGGAAATAGCTCCATCATTAGATCGTACCCTAAACCAACACAGGTGGACTGGTAGAGAATACCAAGGCGCTTGAGAGAACGATGTTGAAGGAACTCGGCAAAATACCTCCGTAAGTTCGCGAGAAGGAGGCCCAGTTTCTACGCAAGTATTGACTGGGGGCACAAACCAGGGGGTGGCGACTGTTTACTAAAAACACAGGGCTCTGCGAAGTCGCAAGACGACGTATAGGGTCTGACGCCTGCCCGGTGCCTGAAGGTTAAAAGGAGAGGTGAGAGCCTTGAATTGAAGCCCAGGTAAACGGCGGCCGTAACTATAACGGTCCTAAGGTAGCGAAATTCCTTGTCGGGTAAGTTCCGACCTGCACGAATGGCGTAACGACTTCCCCGCTGTCTCCAACATCGACTCAGCGAAATTGAATTGCCTGTCAAGATGCAGGCTTCCCGCGGTTAGACGGAAAGACCCCGTGCACCTTTACTACAGCTTCACATTGGCATCAGGCACAACATGTGCAGGATAGGTGGTAGGCTTTGAAGCGCAGACGCCAGTCTGCGTGGAGCCATCCTTGAGATACCACCCTTGTTCTGCTTGATGTCTAACCGCGGTCCGTTATCCGGATCCGGGACCCTGTGTGGCGGGTAGTTTGACTGGGGCGGTCGCCTCCTAAAGCGTAACGGAGGCGCGCGAAGGTTGGCTCAGAGCGGTCGGAAATCGCTCGTTGAGTGCAATGGCAGAAGCCAGCCTGACTGCGAGACTGACAAGTCGAGCAGAGTCGAAAGACGGCCATAGTGATCCGGTGGTCCCGAGTGGAAGGGCCATCGCTCAACGGATAAAAGGTACGCCGGGGATAACAGGCTGATGGTGCCCAAGAGTCCATATCGACGGCACCGTTTGGCACCTCGATGTCGGCTCATCTCATCCTGGGGCTGGAGCAGGTCCCAAGGGTACGGCTGTTCGCCGTTTAAAGAGGTACGTGAGCTGGGTTTAGAACGTCGTGAGACAGTTCGGTCCCTATCTGCCGTGGGTGTAGGATACTTGAGAGGAGTTGCCCCTAGTACGAGAGGACCGGGGTGAACGATCCACTGGTGTACCAGTTGTTCCGCCAGGAGCAGTGCTGGGTAGCTATGATCGGACAGGATAACCGCTGAAGGCATCTAAGCGGGAAGCCCCCCTCAAAACAAGGTATCCCTGAGAGCCGTGGAAGACCACCACGTCGATAGGCCGGAGATGTAAGTGCGGTAACGCACTCAGTTGACCGGTACTAATTGCTCGATAGGCTTGATTTGATCCAGTAGAAGACAGTCTTCTACGGACACAATCAAAAGCATACACAACTACACAAGTTACGAAAATCTGGATTAAAAATGTTTGTAATGGTTCTTTCTTTGGTTTGGTGATCATAGCGCAAGTGAAACACCCAGCCCCATCCCGAACCTGGCAGTTAAGCACTGTTGCGCCGATGGTACTGCGTCTTAAGGCGTGGGAGAGTAGGTCATCGCCAAACCTAACAAAGAACCAATACTCTATATTCGATTATCATACATTAGGCCGCTACGAGTTCAGCTCGTGGCGGCTTTTTTGTGTCTTATACCACCTGAAATCTTAATGCGCGGTGCTGGGCGTGGGGTCTGCTGGGCCGCAGCTACAGATAGCCCCCCTCTGAAACCGGCTATCCTGAGAGCCGCATCATGATCGCACCCCCCTGAAATCTGCCCGTCCCAATTGACGCCATGGACCACAACGCAGCAGACCTCACCTCCCTCCCATAAACAAAATCAACCAAACCCCAAATCCGCCCTTGCAGACAACACAACCCCAAACTAAACAAACCAAGTTGGCGCGGGATGGAGCAGCCCGGTAGCTCGTCAGGCTCATAACCTGAAGGTCGTAGGTTCAAATCCTACTCCCGCAACCAACGCTAATCCGACAATGCTATTAAAGGCCTGACCCTCAACCGTCAGGCCTTTGGCGGACTTGCCACCCACCACAAGCGGCAAAAGCCCCCAGAAAGCGCCTCCAAGAATAAGGTCGATACTGCAAGACGTAGGCGCGCGCGGGGAACGAAAGGGCCTCGAGCAACAAAGTGGTCGTTAGGGATCGGCTCCCCGCGTATCGAACCGAATACGGCTTGCATCACGCCCATGTAACACGTCAGCCCCAAGGGCCTTACGTCATTCCGAGCGCAGCTGTAGATTATTTTTAATCTGATTAGCGATAGCCTCGTCTATCAACATTTGGTATTCGCCTCGTGTTCATGCTTTGTAAGAGCGAATTATTTTTTACTGTGCGTTGCCGAATAGGAATTGAAATATTTTTGGTTAAACTTGACATGGAAACGATGTCAGTTGCTAACACCTAAAGCTGTGCCTGATAATTAAGGCGTTTTTCACCTCGATCTGACGGGCTGGTTGGGAGGCGCGAATGCGTCTCTTGAACTGGCCTGTCTCGGCTCACTATCAAATGTTTTGAGCAAGTCTGTTTTGGCGTTCCCGTGTGGTGTGATCCCCCAGACTGCTTAGATAATAATTTGAAATCAACGAGCTGGAGGCCAAATGTCTGCTAACTATTATGCCCCAACAGGGGGGCATCCGCCGCAAGAGCAACTTTTGACAGACCGTGCGATCTTCACTGATGCCTACGCGGTTATTCCGAAAGGAACGATGCGCGATATTGTGACAAGTTTTCTGCCGTTCTGGGACAGAACGCGGCTGTGGGTCATCTCTAGGCCGTTGAGTGGATTTGCTGAAACGTTTTCGCAGTACATCATGGAAGTCTCACCTGGTGGTGGATCGGATCAGCCCGAAACGGATGAGGGTGCACAGGGCGTTCTGTTTGTGGTCGAGGGCAAAGCCACGCTGAACGTCAATGGCGCGGAGCACACTCTGGTTGAGGGTGGCTACGCCTACCTGCCCGCGGGCACACCTTGGACGCTTCATAACACAAGTGATGAGATGTTGCGTTTTCACTGGGTGCGCAAGGCGTACGAGGCTGTACCGGGGCTTGATCATCCCGAGGTTATTATTGCCAATGAGAATGAAATCGCACCAACGGTTATGCCTGAAACAGACGGAAAGTGGGCCACCACGCGTTTCGTTGACCCTACAGATTTGCGCCACGATATGCATGTCACGATCGTCACGTTCGAGCCTGGTGCTGTGATCCCGTTTCTTGAAACGCACGTTATGGAGCACGGGCTTTACGTGCTGGAAGGCAAAGCTGTTTACCGTTTGAACAATGATTGGGTTGAAGTTGAAGCTGGCGATTACATGTGGCTGCGCGCTTTTTGCCCGCAGGCTTGTTATGCAGGTGGACCGGGCAAGTTTCGCTATTTGCTCTATAAAGATGTGAACCGCCATATGAACCTGCGGTTGTCTGGCGCAAAATAACAGAGGCCTGTTGTGCCTCATGTGTTTTTACAATGTTACACGAAAAAGGCCCGATCATAACGATCGGGCCTTTGGTTTTTTACAGTATGGTCAATGGTGTTTAGCGACCTTTACCGTGACCGGACATGCCGCCGGATACTTCCTCGGTAGCCTCGTCTGTTAGCTCTTCAGGCAACACAAGGTTCAGTACGATTGCGATCAGAGCCGCAGGAAGCAGACCGGATGTCATCAAGATGCGCAGTGTGTCTGGCAGATATTGTACTGCTTTCGGGTCCAACTGAAGGCCGAGGCCGACAGACAACGCAATTGCGAAGATAACCATGTTGCGACGGTTCCATTTGACGTCGGACAGCATTGAGATACCCGCCGCAACCACCATGCCGAACATGACGATGACACCACCACCCAGCACTTCGATTGGGATAGTACGGATCAATGCGCCTACTTTTGGAACCAGACCGCAGATGATCAAGAAGATCGCCCCGATGGTCACAACGTGACGGCTCATGACGCCAGTCATCGCGATTAGCCCAACGTTTTGGCTGAATGATGTGTTTGGCAAGCCACCAAAAATACCAGACAACGCAGTGCCGAAACCATCAGCATATGTTGCGCCTTGGATTTCTTTTTCGGTTGCTTCGCGGCCAGCCCCACCTTTGGTGATCCCTGATACGTCGCCCACGGTTTCTACGGCAGAAACGAATGCCATCAGACAAAAGCCGATGACTGCAGCAAGGCTAAACTCGAAGCCATATGCAAACGGTGACGGCACTTGGAACGCTGCTGCGCGGCTCATGCTTGTTGCGATGCTTTCAAATGAAACCATATCGGTGAAGAACAGCGCGACCAGATAGCCTGCAATGATGCCGATAAAGACTGCTGATACGGAAAGCATGCCTTTTGCGAAGAACTTCAAACCGAGTGTGACAAAGACAACAACCAATGCGACAGACCAGTTCAGCAGTGAGCCGTACTCAGGGCTGTTGATGGCAGGCACGCCGCCCGCCGCATACTGGATGCCGACTTTGACCAACGCCAAGCCGATCATCGTAACAACAAGGCCAGTGACCAGTGGGGGCAGGGCAAAACGAATTTTACCGATTACAGTTCCCAGTAGTGCGTGGAAAAGACCACCCACCAAAACGCCACCGAACAGGATAGGTAGCGCATCGACGCCCTTACCAGCCACCAGTGGGATCATGATCGGAATGAAGGCAAAGCTTGTCCCCTGAACGATTGGCAAGCGCGCCCCAACAGGGCCCATGCCGATTGTTTGGAACAAAGTCGCAATGCCTGCAAACAGCATCGACATCTGGATCAGATAGGTCATGTCAGGGAAACCTTGCGCCCCTGCGTCTGAACCAAAACCGAAACCCGCTGCACCTGCAATAATAATAGCCGGGGTCACGTTTGAGACGAACATCGCCAATACGTGCTGTATCCCCAGTGGAATGGCGCGGTGAAGCGCCGGTGTGAAGTTGGGATCGCGGAGCTGTTCCGGCGTCCCGATTGAGTTCTCGGCCATTGTGGTTTTCCTTCCCTATGTTGCCGTTGCTGGCCCCGCTCCAGTAGTCTTTTTTTCCAGCTCGACCGTGTACGGGGTATCGAACCAGTGTTCTTCAAGGTTTGCGCCGGTGCCGATCCTGTCGACGACGGCAAACAAACCGGGTTCACTCAGGGGCGTCAGCACGCCGTGCCATGTCCCGCGGTGAAAATTTATTGCTTGTCCTGGGGTTGTGATGAACGCCAGCGGCTCAGCCGGTGTGCCGTTCTGATCTGGTGCGACGATGACCAGAAAACCGTGCTCGGACATTGGAATGAAAAGCTGTGAGCCATCTGGATGACGTTCAACCATGTGAAGGGCCAAGGGCAGGGTACGCGCCTCGGCCTTGAACAGGCTTACCCCAACGCGACCCGAACTGCAGTCCAGCGTTGCGCGGTCGTGGTAGCGGCCACACAGCCCTTGGTTGATGATCTTATCTGGTGCGCCAGATGTGTCGATAACTTCGCCAAACGGTGCAAAAGCCGCCCGTGTGATGGGCTGAATTTTGAGAGAACGGCTCATGCGCTGAACTTTTCGATCAGGCGCAATTCAGCGATACGCTCAACTTGCTTACAAGCCTCGGCAAACTCTGCATCGCGGTCATTACTAATACGGCGCTTGAAGGCGGCCATGATTGTGGCCTTGGTGTTGTCGCGCACTGCGATGATGAACGGAAAACCATGGCGCGCGACGTATTCAGCGTTCAACGCCTGAAATGTACTGCGTTCTTCGTCTGTGAGCAGATCTAGCCCTGCGCCCGCTTGCTCGGAGGTGCTTTCAGCGGTCAATTTGCCTGCGGCCGCGAGCTTTCCGGCCAAATCAGGGTGCGCATTTAACACGGCCAAGCGTTGATCTTCTGACGCGCTTCGAAATACGCGCGCCAAGGCGCTATGAACGCCAAGTGCCGTATCATGGGTAGGGCCGAGTTCCAGATCAAACGCAGCTTCTGCAATCCATGGGCTGTGTTCAAAGATACCACCGAAATTTTCGACAAAGGTGGCGCGGTCCATCTGGGATGGCGCAGGTTTGGCGTGCGGTGGATGCTGCATGGCCCAGTGTTCCGCAATTTGCAGACGGGTCGCGAACCACACGCCCTCATGAGACTGCATGTGTTCTATGACACGGCGCAGGGCGGCCAACCGGCCAGGACGACCGATTAAACGGCAGTGCAGCCCGATTGACATCATCTTTGGTGCGCCCGCACGTCCCTCCTCATAAAGGATATCAAAGGTATCCTTGAGGTAGCTCTCGAATTGATCCCCATTTGTGAAACCTGCCTGAATGCCAAAGCGCATATCATTGCAATCCATCGTGTAGGGCACGATTAATTGGTCGCGATCCTCGACGTGGGTCCAATAGGGCAAATCATCCGCGTAGCTGTCGGCCACGTAATCGAACTGGCCTGTTTGTGCGGCAAGGCGGACGGTGTTGTTCGAGCAACGTCCAGTATACCAGCCGCGCGGTGGCGTGCCGGTCACTTCGGTGTGCAGACGAATGGCCTCGGCAATTTGGGCGCGTTCCTCTGCCTCGGGCATGTCCTTATGTTCAACCCACTTCAGCCCGTGACTGGCAATTTCCCAGCCCGACGCTTTCATGGCGGCAACTTGCTCGGGGGCACGGGCAAGCGCGCTGGCAACACCGTAGACCGTAATCGGTAGATCGCGCAGCAAGCGGTGCACACGCCAGAACCCTGCGCGGGCGCCGTATTCATAAAGCGATTCCATGTTCCAATGGCGCTGGCCTGGCCAAGGTTGTGCGCCTGTGATCTCTGACAAGAATGCCTCGGATGCGGCGTCACCGTGAAGGATATTGTTCTCACCGCCCTCTTCGTAGTTGAGGACAATTTGCACAGCGATCTTTGCTGCATTTGGCCAATTGGCGTTTGGAGGCGTTGCTCCGTAGCCGGTAAGGTCACGTGGATATCTATTCACGGACGTCTCCCTTCGTCGTTAGTATTGTATTAATGCAAAACAATACCGCGAATTTTCAAGAAAAACGCGAAAGACCATCAAACATATGCACTTTGCTGCACATCAGTGTGCGTGGCTATATGCAGCTTTCACCTAAGGAGACGACAATGGCTGGTTATCTGACAACGCATGTTCTGGACACTGCACGGGGCTGTCCTGCAAGCGAGCTTAAAATTGATCTCTACCGTATCGATGGTGAGGAGCGGGTTATTCTGAAGTCTGTGTTCACCAACAGTGATGGCCGGACAGACGAGCAGATTTTGCCCGCGTCTGAGTTTGCGCTTGGCACATACGAGCTTGTCTTTCACGCAGGCGATTATTTGGATGCAATCGGCATCGCGCTAGAAGAGCCGCGCTTTTTGGATGTAGTACCTTTGCGATTTGGTATGTCAGAGGCGGCTCACTATCATGTGCCACTTCTGCTTTCACCATTCGGGTATTCAACCTACCGCGGTAGCTGAGCCTGAATTGAGCTGTTCCGGACAGCGCGCCCAATCCGCTCGATCATGAATTCCATGAACAGTCGGGTTTTGGGATCTTGCCGTCGTCTGTGCGTAAATAAGCACGCCATCTGAATATCTTCAGGTGGCGTTTGTGTTGCGACGGGAACCAAAGCGCCGTTGTTGATGTGCTCTGCCACTTCAAACGCCGGTTTGATCACGATGCCATGCCCTGCAAGCGCCCAGTCCGTAAGAACATCACCATCATCACACTCATATCGGCCTTTGACACGAAACTTTTTCGTTCCTTCGGGGGTGACGAGGGGCCATTGAAACTCTGTCGCGCCGGGGAACCGCAGGTTAAGGCATTCGTGTTGATCGGTAATTAATGCCTCTCCGTCTTCGGGCATTCCTTTAGCTTCAATATATTCGGGCGAGGCACATAGAACCCGTGACACATCCGCGATTTTACGAATGCGCAAATTGCTATCCTCGGGCTGGCCAAGAAAGAACGCCAGATCAAGGCCTTCGGTTGTCAGGTCCACCTTTCTATCTGTAAGGCGCAACCGAATGCTGACTTGTGGGTATTGCTCCAAAAACTCGGGCACTTGGGGGGCAATAAGGCGGCGGCCAACGCCCAAGGGTGCTGCGATAAAGAGCGAGCCTTTCGGGTTATCGGTAATGTTGACCACATTTGCTTCAGCGGCCTCAACGGACTCGAGCACTTTGCATGCCCCGTCATAAAAGGCCTTTCCCTGTTCCGTGGGGGCAAGGCTGCGGGTTGTGCGTTGAAAAAGCCTCACGCTAAGATGTTCCTCAAGCTGTGAGATGCGTGAGGATGTAACCGCAGGTGAAATACGTAAATCACGGCCGGCTGCAGACATGCTGCCCAACTCATAAACACGAACAAAGGTGCGGACGTTTTCAAGATATGACATTGTTCGGCTTTTTTTGATGCTCTTTGACTTTTTGAAGCAATACCAGAACAATGGCCAATCGCATAGTTTTCTTTGAGACAAAGAACGTGAGGGACTGATGATGTATGATCTAGCTGTGATGTGGGACTGGGTGGCGTTTTCAGTTCGCTGGTTGCACGTGGTGACCGCCATGGCGTGGATTGGCGCATCGTTCTACTTTATCGCGCTTGATCTTATGTTGAAGCCAGCACCCGGAATGCCTGAAGGCGCGTATGGCGAAGAGTGGGAAGTGCATGGCGGTGGTTTTTATCACACCACTAAATACCTAGTCGCACCGGATCGGCTGCCCGAGCATCTGACTTGGCATAAATGGCAAAGCTACACCACGTGGCTGTCGGGTGCTGCCCTGTTGATGATTGTTTACTGGGTTGGCGGAGAACTGTATCTGCTTGATCCGACCAAAGCAGATCTGACGTTGGTGCAGGGTATTTTGATTTCAGGAGCGTCGCTTACCATTGGCTGGTTGGTGTATGATCAGATGTGCAAGCGTGGGCTAAAGAACCACCCGACGATTTTGATGCTGTTGTTGTTTGCCCTGCTTGTTGTGATGTCATGGGGCTACAATCAAATTTTCACTGGTCGCGCGGCACTTTTGCACCTTGGTGCGTTCACGGCGACAATCATGACAGCCAACGTGTTTTTCATCATCATGCCGAACCAGCGCATTGTTGTCGCTGATTTGAAGGCAGGGCGCACTCCTGACGCCAAATACGGTCAGATCGCCAAGCTGCGCTCGATGCATAACAACTACCTGACCTTGCCGGTCGTTTTTCTAATGCTTTCCAATCACTATCCGCTGGCGTTTGGGACAGAATACGCTTGGATTATCGCGAGCCTTATCTTTCTGACCGGCGTCACGATCCGTCATTATTTCAACACGATGCACCGGACTGGGTCGGGGCCACACTGGACGTGGGGCGTTACAGTTTTGTTGATGTTTGTCATTGCATGGCTGTCGTCGGTGCGCCCAAGCGAGACGTGGGAAGACGCCGAAGCACGCCCCTTGACCCCTTATGAGCAACGCTTCGTGTCAGCCGCTGGTTTTGACGATGCGTATGACACGGTGTTGGGGCACTGTTCGATGTGCCACGCGCGTGAGCCTGTCTGGGGTAACATGCGCTGGGCACCGAAGGGTGTGCACCTCGAAACGCCCGGCGATGTAGCCCGCCACGCCAGCCAGATTTATCTGCAAGCGGGCGTGAGCCACGCCATGCCACCACCCAACGCCGTTCAAATGGACGAAGAAGCGCGTGAGACGATCATTGCGTGGGTCCGTGAAGCGCGTGCCATCGCACAGTAACTGACTGTTCCCCTGCCAAGTGGCGGGAGTTTGAGAAGGCCTTGCCTATTGTTGTCGGCTTCGGGTTACCCCCCCCTCACCAAAAAAGAGCGCCCCGCTTTCGCGAGACGCCCTTCTTGGGGACCGGGAGGTATCCTAGAGGTTGCGCGGGGCTTAGAAGTTAGCGAGTGACTTCAGTGATGCGACGCGCGCTGTGTCGTTGTCTTGCTCTGCATTTTCGATCAAGAACGCGTAGTCCACGCCGCCCTGCGCGTTGTCACCGTTTTCGAGTGATTTCAGCGATGCGACTTGTGCTGTGTCGTTGTCCTGCTCTGCATTTTCGATCAGCGATGCGAAATCAATCGATGTGCCGCGGCTTGAGACACGGGCGCTATCGAGAGTTTGGCCCAAGAAGAAGTTCAGCTGTGCCACGTCTTGGTTTTGGCGGGCGTTAATGATGTTAACCAATGTTGTGTCTGCGTAAACACCGGCGCTGACGCCTGCGGATTTGGCGAGTTGGTCAGCAGCTGCTGCAGTTGCGGAAGCGGCGATTGCGATAGCTGTGAATACAGTTGCGAGTTTCCTAATAATTCCTTTCGGTGCCTTGTCTAAGGCGTTGGTTTGTTTGGGCTATATTGCCCTGTGAGTGTCGAGTGAGGCGTCAGTGCCTGTCTCGGATGAGTTGTATATGAGGGTTGTTTTGGGGTTATGATAGGCCTGTCACGAGCAGGTGATCTGTGCGGAAACGAACATCACGCTACCGTGATCGCCTCTTGTGTGCGCAGACCCTGCGGGCGTTATGCCTATGAAAACGGCGCTCACAAGAAATGTTACACCGCTGCGATATGTTTCAGCGCGATGGATGGGTTTGTAATAATTCAGACGGGAATTGTTTGATATGTCGCAAAAGAACCTGTGGCGGCGCGGAGAATCCTAGGCTAGATCAAAGATATGAAATGGACTTTGCCAAATATCCTGACCGTCTTGCGCCTTTTTGCGGCCTTTGGCGTCGTTATAATGTTCTTGTATTTCAATCGGCCTTGGGCGGATTGGTTTGCGCTGGTTTTGTTTGGCCTTGCCGCGCTGACAGATTTTTTTGATGGCTACCTCGCGCGGCTGTGGAACCAAACGAGCCGCTTTGGTGCGATGCTTGATCCGATTGCCGACAAAGCGATGGTGGTGATTGCGCTTCTCATTATTGTTGGCTTTTCTGGGATGGACCCGTGGCTGCTCTTACCTGCAAGCGTCATCATATTCCGTGAAGTGTTCGTAAGTGGCCTGCGTGAGTTCTTGGGCGATGACGCCAAAACCCTGGCGGTTACCAAGCTCGCGAAATGGAAAACGACCGCGCAGATGCTGGCTATTGCTGTTCTGTTTTCGAAGGGTGCGTTTGAACATTACTTCATTGAACAGACTGTGGGCATGACGTCTGAGATGGTTGACGGTATTTTGGCGGGGAACATTGAAGATGTTGTTGGGCTGCGCTGGAAAGAAATGGGCTGGCACCTGAGCTGGTCCGTAGGTTTGGTCCTTCTTTGGGTTGCGGCGTTGTTGACGTTGATCACAGGCTGGGATTATTTCCGTAAATCGCTACCATTTCTGAGAGATCCACAATGAATGTTGTTTATTTCGCATGGGTTCGTGAACGTATTGGGCTGCCTCACGAGCAGATCACGACGGATGCTGCAACAGTAGCTGAGTTGGTTGATGAGTTGCGCGCACGTGAAGCCCGTTATGAGGCGGCGTTCGCAGATATCAGTGCTCTGCGTGTTGCGGTTGATCAAGAGTTGTCTGATTTTGACGCGTCGCTGAAAGATGTGCGCGAGGTTGCTTTCTTCCCCCCCATGACGGGCGGCTAAGGGCGATGGACATTCGTGTGCAGCAGGAACGTTTTGATGCGGGTGCTGAGCTGAATGGTTTTGATCCGAATGGCGCAGGCGCTGTTGTCACATTCACGGGTTTGGTCCGCGATGTGGCGGGCGGGCTTGAGCAAATGCTGATCGAGCATTATCCGGCGATGACCGAAAGAGCGTTGCGCGAAATTGCAGCTGAGGCGAAGGCGCGCTGGCAATTAAGCAATGTCCTTGTGATCCACCGCTTTGGATTGCTGCAGCCTGATGAGCCGATTATGATGGTGGCCACGGCCAGTCGTCATAGGGATGCAGCCTTTGAAGCTGCTACGTTTTTGATGGATTATCTGAAGTCTCGCGCGCCGTTTTGGAAAAAAGAAACAACGGCCGCTGGTGAGAATTGGGTAGAGAGTACCGTAAAAGACGAAGAGGCGCTGAAACGCTGGTAGGGCGCTACTTGGCTTTGTTGGCGCGTTCGATATAGGCGCGCAATTCTTCAGCCTCGTGCCGTGCATCGCGCAAACCATCCATCGCGGCCCGCAGTTCAGCTTCGGTTTGGGCCATCTGGTTGCTCATTTCGGCTTCGCGCTGCTGCAAATATGCAATTGCTTGGTCGCGGGTTTCTTCGGCTTCATGCAAAGACTGCGCAAGCTTATCCAGCTCGCCTACGTCAGATTGTGACACGCGGGTGAAACGGCTGATCAACCAATGGGCGAACCATCCCAGAATGAATGCAACAAACAGGATGGCTGCAATTGCCACGATAAACTCAGTTCTGTTCATTACTCTTGTCCTGTTTCGTCGGTTGCGGGCTCAGCTTCAGTCGCTTCGGCCTCATCGGTGGTGTTTGCTGAAAGGGTGAATTCAATGCGGCGGTTTGCTTCACGGCCTTCTTCGGTGCCATTATCAGCAATCGGTGTTGCTTCGCCATAGCCAACCGCTGTCAATCTTTCCGGCGGAATGCGGCGGGTCACAAGAGAGGTGCGCACAGCATCGGCGCGGCTTTGCGAGATGCGCGCATTCAACTCTTCACTACCTTGGCTATCGGTGTGCCCTGCAATTTCAACCGAAACATTCACACAGGCCTTTAGCACATCGGCAATTCGATCAATCGTGGTGCGGCCCGCGTCATCAACTGTGCTGGAACCAGGCTCGAACGTAATTTTGGTTTGCGCAAGGATCGTATCAATTTGCGCGACGCATTCTTCGGGGGTGGGGATAGACGCGATCGGGTCCAGTTCTTCTTTATAGTCCACGTCGATCTTGAAAGTGCCTTCGCCATCAAGCTTATCGGCCAGAATGCGGCTGATGATGGACCGGCTGCGCGTATCACCAGTGTTGCCGCGTACTTGGATAACGTCCCCCTGAACAATCACGGCGCCGTTGTTCACCTCTGACAAGGCTTCAACTGCGGTAAGAACGCGCAAGGGCCAGCCATCGGGCAGACCTGCTTCAACCTTGGTTGCGTTGTAAACGCGGTCGGCACCAAACTTTGCAAGCGCGAGGCTTTCCACAGATGATTTCAGGAACTCGCTGCTAACCGCTCCGCGCAGTTGCACTTGGCCTTCAGGCGACAGTGTTGCCAGAAATTCTAGCTGCTCAGCGGCGTCGTTTGCGGTGGGGTCCGGCACGTAGATGGCTTGAAGCGCGAACACTTCGGGCAGCTCGTTTTCTAGATCAGATGCAATTGAGTTGAACTTTTCTTCATCAAAACCGGCAGGGCTTTCGAGCGTGACGTCTGTGTCGGAGATCGTGATGCCGCCGCCGCCCATCTCGGACACTGCCGCGATTGCCGATGCACCAGCACGGCCCCAACGCGGGCTCGGCATGCCAAGGCCCAAGACGCAATCTACATCACCAGTTAGCCCTGCACTACGGGCTGCACCAACCAATTGTCCGCGCACTTGTTCGGTTCCTGCAGCGCAGGCGTCAAATTGCGCGGTGCCTTGCGCGTCAATAATGAAACGCAGGGTATAAGGCGAAATGACGGGGCGCGGTGCGGTTATGCTGAGGTTCAGTTCAAGCCCTGCGGGCAACTCCCCCTCCAGAATTTCCTCAACGCGGGCTTTTTCTTCTTGGCTGTCGGTTGCAGCGATAATCGTGACACGCTCTGCGGTGATCGACACCTTTGAGCGATCAAGGTTCTGCATCGCCGCCAAGCCAAAGCGCGTGGCGTCTTCCCAGCCGTTGGGCACGGGATAGTCAGCAACCTCTAGCAGGTCTGAGACTTCTGCGCCGCGTGCGGTGCGCGCAATGTCACGGACTAAATCATCACGGTCAACTTCAGCGGGGATCAACCCGATCAACGATAGGCCACCGTCATTCTTGAGTAGTTCAATAGAAAAATCTGGCGCGCGGGTCTGATCAACTTGCGCAATCACAAAATTATCAATCAGCCGCGATGCATCCACTGCTGTGCTGGCAACTGAAAGCGCTCTGAAACGTGCGGCCTCATCGGGGGCTTCGCCTGATAAGATCACGCTGAGCCCATCTGTTTCGATACTGGCCCAAGGTACGCTTTCTTCCAAAAACACTTGATCAACCGCAAGCGCAGAGCGGTCTTCCACCAATCGGACCACAGCATTCGAGGCAAGGACTGCCCCTGCAGCACCCAAAGTAAGGGCGCCAATCGTAGAAATCAGGGCGTTCACAGCCATTGTGCGTCATGTTCCGTATTAGAGAATGCCAACCTTTACGATGCCCCGTCAGCAGGCGCAATCAGAGCAAAGCAGCAACGGCAAAAAACAGCACAGGGAGCAAGCCTGCGTTCCGGTTTGAGCGAAACAGCATGATCAAGCGGTCACTGTCATCTGGTATAAAGCGCGTAAGTTGCCAGGCCAGATGCCAGCCAAGCGCCCATGCGCCGCCCAACGCCACAACTACGGCCAAAACGTTACCGGATGGTACGGTGACCATCATGGAGGCTGCGCCAATAATGACGACGGTTAACACCAAAAAGGCACGTAGCCATTTGGGGCTATTGTCTCCGAACAATCGTGCGGTTGACTTCACGCCGATCAACGCGTCGTCTTCGGCGTCTTGGTGGGCATAGATTGTGTCGTAGAACAGCGTCCAAAAAATCCCGCCGACATAAAGTAGAACCGCGGGCCAGCCCAAGCTGCCTGTGTGTGCCGTCCAAGCCAGCAGGGCGCCCCAGTTGAAGGCAAGTCCCAAGAATACCTGCGGCCACCAAGTGAACCGTTTGGCGAAGGGGTAGATCGCCACGGGCAGCAGGGCCGCTATGCCTAATATAATCGCTGCGGTGTTGAAACTGAGCAAAATGGCAAAAGCAACAAGGCACTGGACGACCAGCCAGATCAGCGCGGCCTTCACTGTCACCTGTCCTGACGGAAGTGGCCGTGACCGTGTGCGCGCAACGGAGGCGTCGATATGACGGTCTGTGATGTCATTCCATGTGCAACCTGCGCCGCGCATCAACCACGCACCCGCACTGCATCCCGCCGCAATCCACAGGTCAGCCAGTGACGCGCTACCCGTAGACAATATCGCCAAGGCCAACCCCCACCAGCACGGCAACAGCAACAGCCACGTTCCGATCGGGCGGTCCGCACGGGCCAGCCGCAAAAACGGGCGTGTCGCGCGCGGTGCAAATCTGTCGACCCAATTATCTTTTACGGCATCTGCCACTTGGCCTTGGGGGGTGTCGGTCATAGTGTACGCTCCATGGCGAAAGTTCGTTTATATGTAGATCACCCGTTGGGGCAGGATCAAACGGTTCCTTTGGAACAATCACAAGCGCACTATTTATTTGGTGTGATGCGATTGGCCGTGGGGCAGGTGATTTCTGTTTTTGACGGTGTGAACGGTGAATGGGATGCAGAAATCACGCAAGCCGCCAAGCGTGGTGGCGTTTTGACCTGCGTGGCGCAGACCCAAGAACAAAGCGTGCCGCCTGACCTTTGGCTGATGTTTGCCCCGATCAAAAAGGCGCGCACGGATTTCATCGTCGAAAAAGCAGCCGAGATGGGCGCCGCACAAATTCTGCCCGTTCAAACCCAGTTCACCAACGCAGAGCGGATTCGCCAAGACCGGTTGCAAGCGCATGCTGTTGAAGCGGCCGAGCAATGCGGCGGAACGTATGTGCCCACCGTAGCCCCTTTGCAAAAGTTAAGCGCGGTTCTGGACGCATGGGATCCGGCGCGACAGCTGATCTTTTGTGATGAAACACTGGTAGGGCGCGCAACGGCTGGCCTATCAAGTCTTGCTTCTGCACCCGCTGCTATCTTGATCGGGCCGGAGGGGGGCTTTTCACCCCAAGAACGAACCCGCTTGCTTGGGCTACCTTTCGTGCAGACTTTATCGCTTGGGCCTCGGGTGTTGCGCGCAGATACGGCTGCTGTTGCGGCGCTGACGCTGTGGCAGCAAAGCAAAGGGGATTGGACATGAATTTTATCCGCCCCGAGGTTGTAGCTGTTCTGGTGAAATGGCGTGAAGTGCTCGTGGGCTTAGGTCTTGTGTTGTTTGGGCTTTACGTAGCGGTGACTTCTTTCGGTTTAACGCCTTGGGCGGGCGGCCTTCTGATGATTGTTGGTGCTGCGGTGGCTGTGCAGGGCGTGCAGCGTGCGCGTTTTCCGTTTGGGCGTGGTGGCGCAGGCGTTGTCGAGGTCACCGAAAGGCAGATCGCATATTTTGGACCCGATGGGGGCGGCGTCGTTTCTATCAATGAGTTGATCCGCGTTATGATCCACAAGCACCGCGGCGTTTTGTATTGGCAATTCGATGCGCGCGCCGCGCCGTCATTGACCGTGCCCAACAGTGCCGCGAAAGCAGAGACTTTATATGATGCGCTTGCGTCCCTCGACGGGGTTGATCTTGATGCGGCGCGCCGCGCTATAGCCGAGGATGTGCCGATGGTTTTGATCTGGCAGTCCAAAGATGCTCGTGCGCACACGGCTGTGCAGTAACGCCCATTGACAAGCGCGTCTGGCGAGGCCACGCACACTATACATTGATCCACTCCAGCGGAGACTTCGCGTATGTCTATTCCACAAAGCGGCGGCGGCCCAATCGAACACCACGATGATCTTGCGGCGCTTTTGGAGAAAGGCTGCAAGCCGAAGGATGCTTGGCGCATTGGGACCGAGCACGAGAAATTTGGATATTGCCAGGACAGCCATCTGCCTTTGCCCTATGAGGGTGAGCGGTCGATCAAGGTAGTCCTAGAAGGGCTTCAAGGACGCTTTGGGTGGTCTCCGGTTGTTGAGGCGGGCAACATCATTGGCCTTGAAAAAGACGGTGCAAACGTCAGCCTTGAACCGGGTGGCCAGCTTGAGTTGTCTGGTGCGCCGCTGGAAAATATTCACCAAACTTGTGATGAAGTGAACACGCACCTCGCGGAAGTGCGCGCGATTGCAGATGAAATTGGCGTAAAATTTATTGGCCTCGGTGCAGCCCCTGAATGGAGCGGCGCGCAAATGCCCGTCATGCCCAAAGGCCGCTATAAGCTGATGACGGATTACATGGACCGCGTTGGGACGCACGGCAAACAAATGATGTACCGGACCTGCACTGTTCAGGTAAACCTCGACTTTGGTTCAGAGGCGGACATGGTGCAAAAGCTGCGCGTCGCCTTGGCCCTTCAACCTGTTGCCACGGCTCTTTTCGCAAATTCACCGTTCTTTGAGGGTAAGCCAAACGGTCATAAATCTTGGCGAAGCCGTATTTGGCGCAATCTGGATGATGCGCGCACAGGCACGCTTCCGTTTGTGTTTGAGCAAGGGTTCGGGTTTGAGGCTTGGGTGCAATATGCGCTCGATGTGCCGATGTATTTTGTCTACCGCGACGGAAAGTACGTGGACGCCTTGGGAATGTCGTTCCGTGATTTTCTTAAGGGGCAGCTGCCTGCGCTCCCTGGTGAAAAGCCGACGCTGTCTGACTGGGCCGACCACCTCACAACAATTTTCCCAGAGGCGCGGATCAAGCAGTTCTTGGAAATGCGCGGAGCGGATGGTGGCCCATGGCGCAGACTTTGCGCGCTTCCTGCGTTTTGGGTTGGTATTTGTTACGATCAAAACGCGCTGGATGCGGCGTGGGATCTTTGCAAAGGTTGGAGCGCTGAACAACGTGAAGCGCTTCGGGTCGCCGCATCGGTAGACGGGTTGCAGGCTAAGGTTGACGGTATCGTTATGGCTGATCTGGCGCGTGAGCTGGTTGCCATTGCCGAAGCTGGCCTGAAGGCGCGCGGCAAAGCGGGCGCAGGTGGCATGGTCCCTGACGAGACGCATTTCCTGAACGCACTGCATGAGACGCTGGAAACAGGCATGACGCCAGCGGATGAATTGCTTGCGCACTATAACGGTGACTGGGGTGGTGATCTGTCTCGCATCTACGGCGAATACAGCTACTGATTACTTGCTACCGATTTTACCTTCGGTGCCTTTCAACAGGCGTTGAATGTTTTCGGTGTGCCGCCAAACGATAAGTAGAGCCAAGATGATCAGGAAGGGCACCATGAGTGTCCCACCAAGTGCTGCCGCATAGACCGGCGCAAGCACGCTGGCGATCAGTGCAGACAGAGACGAATATCTGCTGAGTGCGGCAACGACGAGCCAAGTAGCGCCAGCGGCCACTCCAACAGGCCAGCAAGCGGCGAAAATTAGGCCAAAGAAAGTGGCGACGCCTTTACCGCCTTTGAAGCCCAGCCATACTGGATAGCAATGACCGACAAATGCGGCCAGCCCCGCCACCAGCCCTGCGAGTTCTCCGAAAAGAGCACCGGCAAGTAAGACAGCAATGCCCGCTTTGCCTGCATCAAGGATCAGGGTCAGAAAGGCAGCAAGTTTGTTTCCGGTGCGCAAAACATTCGTCGCACCAATGTTGCCGGACCCGATTGCCCGTAAATCACCCAGCCCGAACACTTTGGCCATCACAATGCCAAACGGAATTGCGCCAAAGAGATAGCCTGCAAGTGCGGCAAAAATGAGGGTGATAATTGTCATAGGGTGCCGTGGACCAGCTCACCGTCAACAAGTGTTGCGATGATCCGACCTTCCATGCGTTGTCCGTCGAACGGCGTGTTCTTGGATTTCGATTTCAGTTTGAAGCGATCCATAATAAACGGTGCGCTGGGATCAAACACCACCAGATCGGCAGGGGCACCAACCTCAAGGCGGCCTTGCGCAAGGCTTAACCGGTTTGCGGGGTTTAGCGATAGGGCAGCCCAGAGCGTCGGTAGATCGATCATCCCAGAATTAACGACTCTAAGCGCTGCAGGAAACAGGGTCTCAAGAGCAACTGCACCGCTTGCGGCTTCCTCAAATGGCAGGCGCTTGCTTTCCTCATCTTGGGGGGTGTGCATGGAATGGATGATGTCGATAGTTCCATCCGCAAGCGCCTCAATCATCGCAATGCGGTCATCTTCGCAACGCAGAGGAGGCTTGATCTTAAAGAACGTGCGGTAGTTGGCCACGTCCAGTTCGTTCAGCGTTAAGTGATGGATGCTGACACCTGCCGTCACATCCAGACCATTCGCCTTGGCGCGTTTTAGCGGTGGGATCGCACGGGCTGTGGTAATCTGATCGGCGTGGTATTTCGCACCGGTCATTTCGACCAGCGCGATATCACGATCAAGGCCCATACGCTCGGCCATAGGTGACACGGCTGGCAGCCCCCGCAACGAGGCGAATTTGCCGCTTGTCGCACAGGCGCTTTTGCTGAGGGTTGGCTCTTGCACGTGGCCTATTACTAGTGCCCCAAGTGATCGCGCGTAGGTCAATGCGCGTTGATAGACTTTGGTGTTGGTGATGACGTGATCACAATCTGTGAACGCTACTGCACCTGCGTCTTGCAGAAAACCGATCTCAACCATTTCGCTGCCCGCGCGTCCCTTTGTTAGGGCTGCCATCGGGTGCACTTTGACAGGGCTGTCTTTTTCTGCGCGCTTTGCGATGAACTCTAACACTTCGGGTGTATCAATGGCGGGGTCTGTGTCTGGGCGCGTTACAATTGTGGTGACCCCACCTGCGGCTGCCGCAGCCCCCGCAGAAGCATAACTCTCTTTGTGGCGCTCTCCTGGCTCACAAATTTTCACGCCAATATCTACGATACCTGGTGCAAGGCACGCCCCGTTCAGATCGACAATAGTCCCAACCTGTGGCCCATCGATCGCTGTGATCTGTCCGTTGGCTACCGTGAGACTGCCGAGAGCATCGGTGCGCGTTGTGGGGTTGATCAGGCGGGCGTTGATATAGGTCGTGGTCATTTCGTCTTTTATCCTGCGATCCAGATCATAAGGCCAACAAGGGCGAACATCGTCAGTAACGCATAGGTGGCGATCATGCCGCTCATCGCCGCGTCACTTTTCTTCTTTTTCGGCTTACCCTCGAGGCTGGTGTCCTCCACCTCTGGCGGGGTGACGGCCGCATCGCTTTCTAAGGTGATGGTGGGCGTTTGCGCGCCTGCTTCTTTGAAGGCACCAATTGGTCGCAGCGGGTGTTTGTGGGCGAGTGATGTCATCTGCCCTGCGAATGCCTTGGACAGCACCACGACGACATAGCCGTCTACATCCACAATCCGTTCCGCGTAGGGGTCGATATCACGCGATGCGATGCCAAGGCCGGTTTCCATGTAGCCGCGCAGGCCGATGTCTTCGAGGTCATTGACGCTAAAGATTTCGACAAAGTCTGTATCTAGTTCAGGTGCGTTAAGGGCCTGCTGCACGTCATATGCCGTTAGGGCTTTCGCTTCAGGCGCAGGGAGAGCGACCTCATAAAGCCGCACGATGCCGGCTTCGTCGGCGTCAACGTGTTTTAGCCAGCTCATGTTGCAACCCCTTGGGCTGTTTCGCGGCTGGCTTGGACAAGTAATTCCATCGCGGCCATCCGCACAGCGACGCCCATTTCGACTTGCTCCTGGATGACCGAACGGTTGATGTCATCGGCAAGTTCACCGTCGATCTCAACACCTCGGTTCATTGGGCCCGGGTGCATGACAATTGCGTCGCTTGCCGCGTTGTCTAGTTTTGCCTGATCCAGACCATAGCGGTGATAATACTCACGTTCCGACGGGATAAAACCACCGTCCATCCGCTCGCGCTGAAGGCGCAGCATCATCACAACATCAACGTCTTTAAGGCCTTCTTCCATGTTGTCGAACACCTCGACGCCGAAGTGGTCAATCTCTGCGGGCATCAACGTGGGCGGTGCAATCAGGCGAATGCGGTTTTCCATCTTGCCCAACAACATAATGTTTGAGCGCGCAACGCGGCTGTGAGCGATATCGCCACAAATCGCGATGTTGAGACGATGAAGCCGCCCCTTGCGCCGCCGAATGGTCAAGGCATCCAAAAGCGCCTGCGTGGGGTGTTCATGGCGTCCATCGCCCGCGTTTAGAACTGCGCAATTTACTTTTTGCGACAACAGATCAACCGCGCCCGAATGAGGGTGGCGCACCACTAGCAAATCGGGATGCATTGCGTTCAGGGTCATCGCCGTATCAATCAGGGTTTCACCCTTTTTGATCGAGCTGGCCTGCATCGCCATGTTCATCACATCCGCGCCGAGACGTTTGCCTGCCAACTCAAAGCTGGCTTGTGTCCGTGTCGAATTCTCAAAGAACATGTTGATCTGCGTCAGACCCGCCAACACATCGGAATGCTTGTGAGGCTGGCGGTTCAGCGCAACATATTGGTCCGCCAGATCAAGAAGGGTCGTAATCTCATCAGGGGCGAGTTGTTCGATTCCAAGCAGATGTTTGGCGCGCCATCCCATGTCTTAAGTCCCCTCAACATGATGTTCAGAGCCTTATATGAGCCCATCCAAAGCGCGGCAAGGTGTTTACCATCTCAGGGGCTGCGCATAAGTTTAGCCGCATGGAATCATTGGATTGGCACAGCGGCCTTGCCGCGCTGGAGTGGCAGGTGGAGTTGGGTGCTGATGAATGCATCAGCGACGCGCCGATCAACCGCTATGACGTGCCTGCCGAAGCGCCCAAAGTAGCTGCGAAAGTGGTTGAGCCCGCAGCACCTGTCATTACCCCGAAATTAGACGTCGCCGCCGAGGCGCAAAAAGCCGCACAGGCCGCGTCTAATCTGGATGAGTTGAAAGCCGCAATGGCGGGCTTTGAGCATTGTGATTTGAAAAAAGGCGCGCAGAATTTGGTGTTCAGTGACGGCATTGTGGGCGCACCGTTGATGGTTGTGGGCGAAGCACCGGGCCGCGAAGAGGACATTGCAGGCAAGCCTTTCATTGGTGCTGCTGGTGCCATGCTTGACCGGATGTTGGGCGCGATTGACGTTTCGCGCACAAAAGACGTCTACATCACAAACGTTATCCCGTGGCGGCCTCCGTCTAACCGTGATCCAAAGTCACTTGAGATTGCGATGATGCAGCCCTTCCTTATGCGTCATATCGCGCTGGCGGCTCCAAAAGCTTTGATCGCGATGGGCAACATCAGTTGTCAGGCCCTGCTTGATCGCAAAGGCGTGACCCGTCTGCGCGGCACATGGGCCGAGGCAGCAGGATTGCCGGTGATGCCGATGTTCCATCCAGCATATTTGCTTCGCAATCCCGCCGTAAAGCGCGAGGCGTGGGCTGACCTGCTTGATGTGCGCGCACGCCTGAAGGGAAATGGCCCATGAGTTCAGCCAGCCGAATTGATGAAACGCGCGAATTCATAGCGGTGCGCATTGCCGTGCTCACGGTCAGTGATACGCGCACGTCTGACGATGACCGCTCCGGCGATACGCTTGTCGCGCGTCTTGAAGCGGCAGGTCACCAATTGGCCGCACGTAGCATCGTGAAAGATGATCGGACGGAGATCGCGAATATCCTGCGCGCTTGGTGTGATGATGAGGCCGTTGACGTGATAATATCAACGGGGGGCACGGGCTTGACTGGGCGGGATGTCACCGTTGAGGCACACAGGGACGTCTATGAAAAAGAGATCGATGCGTTCGGCACAGTTTTCACCCACGTGAGCATCGCAAAGATCGGCACCAGCGCGGTGCAATCCCGGGCGACCGGCGGCGTTGCGAACGGGACGTATTTGTTCGCACTTCCGGGCAGCACCGGCGCGTGCAAAGACGCGTGGGACGAGATTTTGGTCAAACAACTCGATTACCGCCACCGGCCGTGTAATTTTGTAGAAATCATGCCGCGCCTTGATGAACACAAACGCCGGAAGTGAAGTTTTTGTGCAGATGACCGACGGAAACGCGGCTCTGGTTCGTTAAAGATTTGGTAAAGCGCCAAAAGGGCCTAAGTCAACTCGTAGACAATTAGGATAATGCGATGCGATTCTTGATGCGTAGCCTCATGGGCGTGGTGATGTTGGCGTTGACGGCGGGCTTGATAAGCTTTGCTGGCTACTCGGTGGTGAGCGCTGTGCGCGAAAAAGCGGCACAAACACCGTTTGCCAGACCAGCACGCGAGCGGACATTTACAGTAAATGTTGTTCCCTTTGAGCCGACTACAGTTGTGCCAGAAATGACTGTGTTTGGTCAGATCGAAAGCCGCCGCACCCTTGATTTGCGCGCCGCCGTCGCAGGTCCCGTTATTGAAGTTTCACCTAACTTTACGGAAGGCGGTCGTGTTTCTGAGGGTGAGTTGTTGGTACGCATCGACCCGTTTGAAGCGCAAACTGCGTTGGCGCGTGTTAAAGCGGACGTGTCTGATGCGCTTGCCGAACAACGCGAGGCAACAGCGGCTTTGGTCTTGGCAAAAGATGATCTGGCTGGCCTGACTGCACAGCGCGATTTGCGCAGCCGCGCGCTGGTACGGCAGCAGGACCTAAAGGATCGTGGTGTCGGCACAGATGCTGCTGTTGAGGCCGCTGAATTAGCTGTAGCTGCGGCTGATCAAGCTATTTTGACCCGCAGACAAGCAGTGCAGCAGGCGCAGGCACGTGTGGACCGTGCCGATGCGCAAATTGAGCGACTGGATATTTCGCGCATGGAGGCAGAGCGTCGTCTGGCAGACACGCAGATCCGCGCAAAATTTGATGGCACCTTGGCGGACGTGGCTGTGGTGGAAGGTACGCGTGCCGCACAGGGGGCAGCGCTTGCGCAGCTTGTTGATCCTGCACAACTGGAGGTGGCCTTTCGGCTGTCCACGACCCAATATGCACGGCTTTTGGATGATGCTGGCGCTTTGACACAAGCGCCGGTCACCGTCACGCTTGATGTTTTGGGCACTGATATGAAAAGCAGCGGCGTGATTGCCCGCGAAGGTGCAAGCGTTGGTGAGGGGCAAACGGGCCGATTGGTATTTGCCCGCCTCAATGACCCAAGGGGGATGCGCCCGGGTGATTTCGTCAGCGTTAGTATCGCAGAGCCCGCGTTGAACTGGGTTGTCAGCCTGCCCGCTGCGGCGGTGAATGCCAATGGTGAGTTGCTTGTGCTGGGTGAGGATGAGCGCTTGGAAGTAGTGCAGGCTCAGGTGCTTCGCCGTCAGGGCGATTTCGTATTGGTCCGCGCACGTAATATGGAAGGCCGCGAGGTCGTTACTGCGCGCTCTCCGGTTCTGGGTGCGGGTATCAAAGTCCGCCCGCTGCGCGCCGATGCGGTTGTGGAAGAGCCGCAAACTGTTGCGCTGACGCCGGAACGGCGCGCCAAGCTTATTGCATTTATCAATGCCAATACACGCATGCCCAAGGCCGCAAAAGACAGAGTTTTGGCCCAACTCAATCAGGACGTGGTTCCTGCCCGCGTGGTTGAGCGTATTGAAGCACGGATGGGCAGCTGATGCGCGATATTGGTGCATCCACAGGCGGGATCCTGTCTTATTTTACGCGGCATAAAACAGCGGCTAATTTGTTGTTGGTCGTTATGCTTGTGTTGGGGGCGGCATCGCTGCCCAAAATGCGTGCGCAGTTTTTCCCTGATGTTGTTGTCGACAACGTTACGGTTTCGGTCGGCTGGCAAGGTGCCGGCGCCGAAGACGTCGATGCGGCAATCGTGCAGGTGGTTGAGCCTGCGTTGTTGGGCGTTGAGGGGGTGCAAAGTTCACGCGCGATCTCTCGCGAAGGTAGTGCGTCCGTCACATTGGATTTTGAGCCCGGCTGGGACATGTCGCGTGCAGCGGATGATGTGCAGGGTGTTGTTGATGCGATTAGCACGTTGCCCGAAGACGCTGATGATCCGCGTGTGCGGCGCGGTACGTGGCGCGACCGCGTTACGGATGTTGTAATCACTGGACCAATTGGTGTTGAGCAGCTTGGGCTGTTGGCTGATGAATTCGTGAACCGCCTTTTTGCTAAAGGGGTGACGCGCGCCACCATTCGCGGTGTTGCGGCTCCCAACACGGTTGTTGAGGTGAACCAAACGGATTTGATCCGTTTCGACGTGACCATGGCCGACATCGCCCAAGCCATTGATGCTGAGGTCACGGCTGACCCTGCAGGTGATGTGGGCGCTACGGCGCGTGTGCGAACGGGTGTCGCTAAACGTGATGCGCGCGCGATTGCGGCGATTGTTTTGCGTTCCGACGTGGGGGGCACTGCACTAACGATCGGTGATGTAGCGCAGGTTCGTGTTGAGGGCATTGACCGCGAGCGTGCCTACTTCGTGAGCGATGCACCTGCGCTTTCCATTCGTGTGGATCGCTCGGATCAAGGGGATGCGATTAACATCCAAGAACAGGTCCAAAGCGTGGCCGATGAGATGTCGCTCAATCTACCTGCGGGGGTTAGCGTTGAGTTGATCCGCACCCGCGCCGAGGCCATCAGTGGCCGCCTTAATATCCTGATTGAAAATGGCCTGACGGGCTTGGGCCTTGTGGTGTTGTTGCTATTTTTGTTCCTGAACGCCCGTACTGCGTTTTGGGTTGCTGCCGGCATTCCAGTGGCCATGCTTTCGGCGATTGCCATCATGTATGCGGCTGGTTTGACGATTAATATGATCAGCCTTTTCGCGCTTATCATTACGCTTGGGATCGTCGTTGATGATGCGATCGTTGTGGGTGAGCACGCTGATTTCAGAGCGCGACGACTTGGTGAAACCCCGATCGTTGCGGCCGAAAATGCAGCGCGCCGGATGGCGTCTCCTGTGTTCAGCGCCACTGTGACGACTGTCATCGCATTCTTTGGCCTTGTGGCGATTGGCGGCCGATTTGGTGATTTGATCAGCGATATTCCCTTTACAGTGATTGCTGTTTTGATCGCTTCTTTGGTTGAGTGCTTCTTGATTTTGCCGCACCACATGGCGAGCGCGTTGGCGCATGGGGACAAATTGCGTTGGTACGATTTGCCAAGCCGGACTGTGAACCGTGGGTTTGATTGGTTACGCGAGACCCTGTTCCGCCCGTTCATTGCGGGTGTGATCAAAGCACGTTACCCAGTTTTTGCAGGCGCACTTGTGATGCTGGCGTTGTCCTCTGTATTGTTCATCAAGGGCGATGTGCAGTGGCGTTTCTTCAACGCGCCTGAACGTGGATCGGTCACGGGTAATTTCGCGATGGTGGATAGCGCTGTGCGGGCCGATACGCTGGCGCAAATGCGGTTGATGCAACAGGCGATTGATGAGTTGGGTGCCGAAGTTGAAGCCCGTATCGGGGCAAACCCTGTTGATTACGTTTTGGGCGAAATTGGCGGAAATGCCGGGCGGGCCATTTCGGGTTCTGAGACAAAAGAGAAAGATCAATTAGGTGGCGTGAGTATTGAGCTTATCGATGCCGATCTGCGGGTTGGCTATTCAAGCCGCGATTTTGTGTCTGATTTGCAGGACCGCGTTGCGCGCCACCCACAGCTTGAGGCGATTAGTTTTCGCAGTTGGGGCAGCGGCCCGGGTGGTGGCGATGCGATTGACGTTCAGTTTTATGGCGCTGATGCGCAGACACTGAAAGACGCAAGCGACGCCCTCAAAGAACAGCTTGTTCAGTT
Organism: Nereida ignava; assembly: GCF_047114695.1. Taxonomy (GTDB): domain Bacteria; phylum Pseudomonadota; class Alphaproteobacteria; order Rhodobacterales; family Rhodobacteraceae; genus Nereida; species Nereida ignava. Next base: position 1,297,845 of record NZ_CP112885.1, on the reverse strand, counting down.
CCCTGAAGTAAGCGCTGTGGAAGATGATCTGCCCTACGACAAAGAAGAGCTGATCCTTGAGTTGACGGCAAAAGGGCAGGCTTTGGGCTTTACCATCGACGGGCTTGGCCGTGATCTGCGCGCTCGTCTAAACGGCATTGAGGCGGCTACCTATCCGGTTGGTGCGCGCAGTGCGACGATCCGTGTGGAGTTGCCCGAAGCAGCTTTGACCCAAGACTTTCTGAGCCAGATGTTGGTTCGCTCGGCTAAGGGGCAATACGTACCGCTTGCTGATATCGTTGAGGTCGAACGACGCACAGGTTTCCGCACCGTAAACCGTGAAAACGGTGTGGCATTGGTGTCGGTTACCGGTGAGCTGAACCAAGATGATGCTGCCCGCGCCAATGAAATTCTTGATACTATTCGCGAAGTAATCCTTCCCAAAATTGAAGCGGACCTGCGCGTGTCTTACGAGTTTTCCGGTGCCTCTGAGGACGAAGACACGTTTTTGAACGATGCGCGCCTAGGGTTGATGCTGTCACTGCTTGGCATCTTTTTGGCTCTGGCGTGGGTCTTTGGCAGCTGGACGCGGCCCGTTGTTGTTATGGCCATCATTCCGTTTGGCTTGATCGGAACAATCTATGGCCATTGGCAGTGGGGGGTTCCGTTGTCGATGTTCACAGTTGTTGGGTTGATCGGGATGATCGGGATTGTGATCAACGATTCAATCGTTCTTGTCACAACCATCGATGACTATGCCAAAGATCGCGGCCTTGGACCCGCCATCATTGACGGGGTGTGCGACCGCTTACGGCCCGTATTGTTGACCACGTTGACAACCGTGTTGGGCCTGATGCCGCTGCTTTACGAAACTTCAAGCCAAGCACAGTTCTTGAAGCCAACCGTGATCACACTCGTCTACGGTCTAGGCGTTGGGATGGCACTTGTTCTGTTGATCGTGCCGTCATTAATCGCGATGCAAATGGACGTGCGCCGTTTGTCAGAAGCAGCAAGACGCGCCGTCAGTGCGCGGGGGCGTTTTGGGGCGCGTGCGCGCGGTGTTGTGCTACCAGTTTTGACGCTTGGTCTGATGGTTGCGTTGGGCTTTGCGGCAACACTTGGTTCGGTCATGGCGACTGGAAATTTAGCGTGGGGTAGTGCGGCAAGCGCATTGGCCGCGCTCGGTTGGTTTGCGGGAATCGTTTTGGGTGCTGGTGTGCTGGTATTTGTGGCAACGGCGATCATGTTCACTATGCGCCCAAGCAAAAAGATCAGCGGCGCTTAACCGCCCGTGCAGCCTTTGATTTCCACAGCCTGACCACCGGCTAAAACAGTCATAATGACGCCGCTTCGGTCTATGCTGAAGGGTTTGCCGTTCGCCTCAAGCAGCGTTGCAGTCGCCGAAATTGTGCTGCCAGTCCGAATAGTTTCGGCCTCCGATACCCACACATTTGGGTTGGCCACCTCAAGCACACTTATTTCGCCGGGGCCTTGTTTGGGCAATGTAACAGATGCCGTCAAAACAACGCCGTCGTCTGCGGGCGTGATGGTACAGACGGGCCGTTTGGCGCCCGCCTCACGCGCGCTTAGGGGTTGCTCAACAAGTGCGGCGGCGATCTGCCCATCAAGCGCGCCAACCTCTGGTAGCCGCCCATCAAACCGCAGTGTTGTGGGGATACAGATGTCTTTGCACACACCGATTTCTGCCTTGCCCTTGATCCGCATGCTGCCATCGTTTTTCGGACTTACAGTAATCGGGATAACCACTTGATCAGTGTAGCCCAAAGTGCGCATCCCGTTTTGAACATGCACATCAGGGACGGGCCAGTGAAATTTCACAGTATCAACGTTGCGCGTGCCGGCCCAATGAAACGCAGGCGGTACACCTGCGTCGCCCGGACTGCGCCAATATGTGTGCCATCCATCCGCCAGGGTGATCCGCAGCGCCGCCATATGCGTGCCGTCAGCCTCACGCCACCCTCCGAGCACGTCAATAGAGGCCGCATCGCTTGCAGCATCTGAGGCCATCGCGGCTGTGCACCCAAAAAGGGTAGCCACGAATGTGGCTGCGTATTTTGTTAGGGCCTTCGTCATAGCATCCACTACATACGCAGCTTGCCGCGTTTTGGAAATCACGTTCACGACAAGGATATGTCAGTGATGCGCGCTTGCCGATGGTTCTTTGGTGTCTCATGGTAATGACATGAGCGACTCAAATTTTCCTCAAACCACCTTGGTAGGTCACGTATTGATCGCAATGCCCGGCATGGATGATCCAAGATTTGCCGGCAGCGTGGTCTATATTTGCGATCATACGTCTGAAGGGGCGATGGGGCTGATCCTGAATAAGCCGACCAAGAAGGTGACATTCAAAGGGCTGCTAGAGCATCTTGAAATTGAGCCGCTTAAGCCTGTTGAGAGCGTACCCATGTATTACGGTGGGCCGGTTGAACAGGGGCGCGGCTTTGTGTTGCACAGTGGTGATTATGCAGGCAACGACAGCACCTTGCAGGTATCAGATAGCGTTGGAATGACTGCAACGCGGGATATTCTGGAGGATATTGCCTTAGGCGTTGGGCCGCGCAGCATGGTTATGGCGATGGGCTACGCGGGGTGGAGCCCTGGCCAACTGGAAGCTGAGATATCGATGAACGGATGGCTTACGGTTGAGGCAGATAGCGCGCTTGTTTTCGATACGCCAAGCGATGACAAAAGATCGGTCGCGCTTGATATGTTGGGGATTGATCCGCGGCTTTTGTCGGTGGTTGGCGGACAGGCCTAGTTCACCTTAATCGCGCGGTGCAGCGGCCCGTCGCAAGCGGTCGTTGATAGCGCGGCCAAGTCCGTGATCTGGAATAGGTGATACGGCGATCGGCTGGTCAAGGCGATCGAGACTGTGCAGATGGGTGAACAAATTGGCCGCCGCTTCTCGCAGGTCTGCGCGTGGCGATAGGTTAAGATCACATTGCACTTCTCCGAAACCCAACAGCACTTCGCCGGCCTCGGCTCTGGCGGCATCCATGCGCAGCGCGTGGCGCGGCGCGTAATGGCTGCTGAGCTGGCCGGGGGCGGCGATGGCGGCGGGTGTTGTGTCGTGGGAAAGTGGGCCAGTGATTGCTTCGATGTCACGCAAGGCCAATCCGCCAAACCGCAAAACAGTTGGTGTGGGTGCCACAGCAATGATTGTGGATTCCAAGCCCACGCTACAAGGGTCCCCTTCTAGCACGGCATCAATTTTGCCGCCTAAGCCGTGCATAACGTGCTGGGCTGTTGTGGCACTGATGCGACCTGACGGATTTGCGGAGGGCGCTGCGACCGGGGTGCCTGCTGCGCGCAAAACGTCGCGGGCTTGTTCGTGATCAGGCACGCGGATTGCCACGGTTGAGAGACCTGCGGTGACCAGATCGCAAATGCCTGAATTGGGCTTCAGGGGCAGCACAAGTGTTAAGGGGCCAGGCCAAAATGCGGCGGCAAGGCGTCGTGCGATATCGTTCATTTCCACGTAGGGTTCGGCATCGGCAAGACTTGGCACATGGATGATCAGCGGATTGAAGCTAGGCCGTCCTTTTGCTTGATAAATGCGCGCGACGGCAGTTGCGTTCGTTGCATCGGCGCCAAGCCCATAGACGGTCTCGGTTGCAAACCCCACCAACCCGCCTTGGGCCAAAAGTGTGCCTGCGTCTTGGGCGGTCTTGAGCAGTTTCGTTTCCATCTATGACGCCGCGTTCCCATTGATTGAGGTCGGTGGCCGCGCGATGCTGTGGCCGTGCAAACTGACTTACGCTTATGGGGTTGGATTGCCAAGCCTGCGTAAATTACCGGAGTTTTCATGCCATACGTCGCGCCTCTTGCTGAGTATAAATTTTTGTTCGACCACGTTGTTGGGTTTTCAGACATCTGTGCAACGGCCCGTTTTGAGGACGTGAGTAGCGACATCACCGGCGCGCTTTTGTCTGAGGCTGGCAAAGTCTGCGAAGAAGTTTTGGCCCCGCTGCAGCGGGTAGGCGATATTCAGCATGCGGTGTTGAAAGACGGCGTTGTTGTTATGCCCGATGGCTTCAAAGAGGCGTATCGCGCCTTGGCGAATGGCGGTTGGATGGGAATTTCGGCGCACCCTGATGGCGGCGGGATGGGCCTGCCGCTAACGCTGACCTCAGCGGTGAACGAGATGATGGCGAGCGCGTGCCTGTCGCTTCAATTGAATCCGTTGATGACCCAAGGCCAGATTGAGGCGCTTGAAGCCCACGCGGATGACAAGATTAAGCAGACATATTTGCCCAAGCTGATCAGTGGTGAATGGTCCGGCACGATGAACCTGACCGAGCCACAAGCAGGCAGTGATGTTGGCGCGCTGACCACCAGAGCGGTGCCGCGCGGGGATGGAACGTTCGAGATTACGGGGCAAAAGATTTACATCAGCTACGGTGATCACGACATGGCGGAAAATATTTGCCATCTTGTTTTGGCGCGCTTGCCAAATGCACCTGCTGGCACCAAGGGCATTAGCCTTTTCATGGTCCCGAAGTATTTACCCGATGATAATGGCGATGCAGGCCAAGCCAACGCGCTGCATGTGGTTAGCCTTGAGCATAAAATGGGTTTGCACGCGTCGCCCACTGCGGTGATGCAGTATGATGGTGCGACTGGTTGGCTTGTCGGGGCGGAGCATGCGGGCATGGCGGCAATGTTCACCATGATGAACAACGCCCGCGTCGGTGTGGCAATTCAAGGCACAGGAGTTGCAGAAGGGGCGCTTCAACACGCGTTAAGCTATGCGCGGGATCGCAAGCAAGGACGCACGAACGTATCAAATGATGCTGTCGCTACTGGCGCTATCGTTGATCATGCAGATGTGCGTCGGATGTTGGTTGCGATGAAAGCTGATCTATTTGCGGCGCGCGCGATCGCTCTGTCCTGCGCTGCGGCGATTGATATGGGAACGGCCACCAGCGATGCCTTTTGGCATGCACGGGCCGCTTTTCTGACGCCAATCGCCAAAGCATTCGGGACCGACGTTGGCATGGCCGTGGCGGCTGAGGGCATTCAGGTGCACGGCGGAATGGGCTTCATTGAGGAAACAGGTGCCGCTCAATACAGCCGCGATGCGCGCGTCACCGCGATTTACGAGGGCACAAACGGCATTCAGGCGATGGACCTTGTGGCCAGAAAACTGGCCGACGGCGGAGATGCCGCTTTTGCGCTGATCGAGGAAGCGCAAACCCAAGCGGAAGGCTGCCGCGGTACGCATGAAAGCCTTGCTTGCCCGCTTTGGGAGGCGTCTGAGACTTTGCGCGAGACAACCGAATGGATGGTTTCACAATCAGATAGCAACCACCGCTTTGCCGGTGCCGTGCCTTATTTGCGCGGGTTTGCACGGGTTCTTGGGGGGCATTATCACCTTAAGGCGGCTCTTGCTGCGGGACCTGATAGTGGCCGCGCACGACTTGCGAGGTTCTACATCAAGCGGTTGTTGCCAGAGCACGCAGGCCTTCTTTCCCATGCGCGCGAGGGCGCCGATGATCTTTATGCGCTTTCCACCGAGGACCTGCTCGCCTAGACCTGTGCCATGACAAAACTGGCCTATCCATTCGCGCAAGCGCCCGCCGAGGGTGAAGCAATCGAAGTCGCTGAAGGTGTGCTGTGGATGCGTTTGCCGCTACCCATGGCGCTTGATCATGTGAATGTTTACGCCCTTGATGATGGCGACGGTTGGACGATCATCGATACGGGGTTTGCGTCTAAGCGGAGCCGGAGTATTTGGCGCGCGTTGATGGATGGCCCTTTGGCCGGCAAGCCGGTTAAACGTGTTATCGTCACCCATCACCATCCCGATCATGTGGGTCTGACGGGCTGGTTTCAGTCAGAATTTGGTGCAGAACTTATTTGTACCCGGACAACATGGCTTTTTTCGCGCATGTTGCAACTGGATGCACAGGACAGGCCGACTGAGCAAACTGTTGATTTTTGGCACCGTGCTGGGATGGCGTCTGATATTCTTGAACAACGCCGCAATGAGCGGCCCTTCAACTATGCTGATTGTGTCGCGCCGATGCCCCTTGGCTACACGCGCATTCAACAGGGTGGCTCTATCATTATGGGCGGGCGCAGTTGGGATATTCACATCGGCAACGGGCATTCCCCCGAGCATGCAACATTCTGGAGCCGTGACGACAATTTGGTAATTTCTGGCGATCAGATCATTGCTTCAATCAGCTCAAACATTGGTGTCTACGCGACCGAGCCGGAAGCTGACCCTGTTGCTGATTGGCTTGAGGCGTGCGAGCGTTTGGGCGCATTGGCGCGTGACGATCATTTTGTTTTAGGGGGTCACAAGTTGCCATTTACAGGCTTGCCCGTGCGGATGCGGCAGTTGATTGAAAATCACCACGGCGCACTGCGCCGCCTAGAGGCCCATTTGTCAGAGCCGCAAACTGCGGCGCAGTGCTTTATGCCATTGTTTAAACGGCAGATTGTAGGCAGCGAATACGGGTTGGCGCTTGTTGAGGCCCTCTCGCACTGCTTACATCTTTGGCATCACGGGCGGGCAACGCGGACGATGTCTAAGGATGGTCAGTGGCTGTTTCAGCGGGTGACAGACACCGCTTAGCGATTGGTGATTTTGTCATTTAGGCGGCGGATAATGTTGCCAGCGGTCTTTTCAAATAGGGCAGGAATGATTGCGTGCACTGCAGCGCAAAAAGCGGCCGCCATCAGCCAAAATGCAAAAGTCGCTGCGAAGCGCATATGCTCAAAATAGGTCTCGTTCACTGAGGCAGGATGATCAGAGAAAAGGGCAGTGAGGACACGGGTCATATTAGGCTCCGACAGGCGTTGGGGTGGTTGTGCCTTTACTATGGCTGCGCGGTTGTGAGGCTGTGTCCCAAAATATACTGTCAAAGCGGATAGAGTTGGGATAAAATCCCACTTATGGCTGATTTAGATTCTATTGATAACGCTTTGCTATCTGCTTTGCAGGATGACGCTACCGTTAGTCTTGATCAGTTGGCCGAACATGCAAACCTGTCCCGTAATGCGTGCTGGCGGCGAATAAAGGCGATGGAGGCGACGGGGTTGATACGCAAGCGTGTGACGTTGCTTGATCCAGAACAGGCAGGCTGCCCGCTTTTGGTTTTTGTAATGGTGCGGACGAATAATCACGATGCGGAATGGATGCGTTTGTTCAACCGTGCTGTCAGCTTGTTTCCTGAAATTGTTGGTGCGCACCGAATGACCGGTGATCTTGATTATGTCCTGCGCGTGCGTGTCGCGGATGTTGCGGCGTATGATCGGTTTTACAAAAAGTTTATCGCGCAGGTTGCGGTTTCCGATATCTCTGCAAGCTTTGTTATGGAAGACATCAAGGATACCACTGCGCTGCCGTTATGATGGTGCGGTGTGGGCGTGTAATTGGCGGAGGAAGTAACGATGGATAACGTGATCAAAACAAGCGCGGACGCATTGGAAGATGATGTGTTGCCAAAGATGCGCGCCGCAAGCGCGGCAGGCACCCAAGATGAGGAACTGCCATCCGCAATGACCCAAGCGGTCAGTAAGAAAAGCCCCGCTCAATGGGCTTATGAACGGGTGGTTTTGTACCTTAAGAAGTTTGAAGAAACGCTTGACGCCGAGCATGAGGCAGCCATGGGTTTCGCGGGTGGCGAGGCAGGCGTACTGCGGATTGAAGGCATGGGATATTTTGACCCTGATATTGTTACGTTCTACGGCACGGACGCAGCAGGCGCCAAGACGCAGTTGGTACAGCACGTCACCCAGCTTAATGTGATGTTGCGCGCAATTCCCAAAGAGGTCGACGCGCCTGAGCCTAACCGGATTGGCTTCCGTCTTGCCGAACAGCTTGAAAAGCCTGTTGCCTAAGCCGGTGTGAGCAGTGTCGCAGGGGCAGTGAAATCACTAGAAATGCGTGCAAATATGCTTTATGCGCGCCTCAAGAATACTTAGCTAAACGGGAAATTAGACATGGCTGATGACAAGCACGAGCACGGTAAAATGGACATCGAAGTCCAAGAGAAAACTTTTGCGGGCTTCGTAAAATTCACAACGTGGAGCGTGGTGATCATCATTGCGACGTTGATCTTGCTCGCCATTATCGGCGGTTAAGCAGATGAAAACGCGGAGCATTGCTGCACTTTTCACAGCGGCGATGCTGCTGGCGGGGTGCCTGACACCCCCTCAGGACCTGCCAACCGCGACAGATAGTGAAATCCGCGAGAGCGTTTATCGTCACGACGGCCCTCCCGCCCTTTCTTTGATTACTGTTGTAAGTAACGGGACCAATTCCGGCGCCCACAGTGCCCTGCTGGTCAACGGATCGCAGCGTGTTTTGTTCGACCCCGCTGGAAGTTTTGAGGCCAGATCAATCCCCGAGCGTGGTGATGTTCTTTACGGTATTACACCACTTTATAAGCGATTTTATATTGGTGCCCATGCCCGCATTACCCACCGTGTGGTTGAGCAAACGATCGAAGTGCCCGCAGGTGTGGCCGAGCAAGCCCTTCAGTTGGTGATCAACAACGGCGCTGTCCCTGCGGCGGGGTGCACCCGCAGCATCACGAGCATCTTGAGCCAGCTTGACGGCTTTGAAAGCATCGGAACGACATACTTTCCCAACAAAGCGCGCGAGCGGTTTGGCGCACTGCCCGGTGTAGCGGAACAAGAATATTATGAGACGGATGACGGCAATAAAGCCGTGGCGCTTTCGCAGTATATTGATGTTGATCTGGACTAACGCGCTGGCACTTTAGCCAAAACCACCTGTGAGGTAGAGCATCCCGTAAAGTGTCGCTGCACCCAAAATGATTGCCCAAAGGACGTTGCGTGTCCAAACACCAACGGCCAACGTGACAATCGCGGCTGACAGGCGTGCGGGGTCCACTTCACCGTTTGTCGCGGGCGGAAACAGCACAACCGGTGCAATTAGTGCGGGCAAAACAGCAACGGCTGTGTAGCGAAGGTGTCGCAAAATCCATTCTGGCAATTCACGGTCACCGATCAGGCCCAAAAATGAAAAGCGGCTAATGAAGGTCCCAAGCGCTAAAACACCGATAATTAGCCAAACGTTTACATCATCCGAAATCATGACGTGCGCTCCTTTTTCAGCACCAACTCGGCCTGCGCGCCCGCGATCATAGCCGCGATGCCTGCGATGATAATTCCAAGGCTATAGGGCACATTCATGCACAACAGGGCCACCACAACAGAAGTTGCCGCTGCAATAACGTGTGGCAGTGTGCGCAAAGCCGGTGCGATAAGTGCGAGAAACGTAATTGGGATCGCAAAGTCGAGCGCATATTCCGGCGGAATAGAGCTTCCCAGTTTTGCCCCAACGTAGGTCATCGCATACCACGTTGAGCAAATGGGTGTGACGGTGCCTGCAAAATAGCGTAGCTTTTGGGGGAGGGTCCAAGCGGTTTCGTCTTGGAATTTTTGATCCGCAAGTGCGTATGTTTGGTCCACCATCGAGTAGCTCACAAGCGCACGTTGCCAAAGGCGGGCTTTGCCCAGATGAGGCACCATTGCAGCGGAATACATGGCCATGCGCAGGTTCACAGCAAGCGATGTTGCCAGCACAATAAGCGTAGGTGCGTCCTCGACCATAAGCTGCACTGCTGTGAATTGTGCGGCCCCCGCGATGACCAAAACGCCAAAGCCCATGACTTCTGCAATGTTTAATCCGGCTTCAGTGCCCACGACCCCAAACAACAGTCCAAATGGTGCGATGACCAAAAGAAACGGCAGGCCGTCGCGGAAGCCCTGCAGATATGTCGATTTCGCGGTGGTAGATGACATTGTGACTCTCTAGGTTATTTGAGACATGACTTAGACGAGTGTCAGGGGGATGCAAATGGCTGATGAGGCAGATTACATTATCGCGCCAGATCCACTGGGTGCGCGCGGTGGTTTGCGCCTGACGCGTTCGGTTGCGGGAGTGGATCATACCGGCGCTCAGATCGAGACGCCCGTGGTCGAAGAACGTCCTTTGACCATCTTTTTGAACAGTCAGGAAATTGTCACGGCGATGACAATTGGTGACTTCCCTCAGTACCTCGCGCTTGGGTTTTTGCGCAACCAAGGGATGCTTGATGATGCTTCTGACGTCACTGGCGTCGACTACGATGAAGAGCTTGAAACTGTGATCGTGCGCACGGCCAGTCAGACGGTGTTTGAGGATAAACTCAAGAAAAAGACCCGCACCAGTGGCTGTGCTGTTGGGACAGTTTTTGGGGATATGATGGAGGGCCTTGAGGGCGTGACGTTGCCCCAAGTGCCTGTGAAAACGTCATGGCTTTATGCATTAGCGCATCGGATTAACACGACACCCAGCCTTTATCTGACCTCGGGTGCTATTCACGGCACGGTTCTCTGCCAGCAAGATCGCCCCCTCGTTTATATGGAGGACGTTGGTCGCCATAACGCAGTTGATAAAGTAGCTGGCTGGATGTTGTCAGAGGGCGTCAGCCCGTCGGACAAGATTTTGTACACCACAGGCCGCCTTACATCTGAGATGGTTATCAAAACAGCGATGATGGGTATTCCGGCCTTGGTGTCGCGTTCTGGGTTTACGGCATGGGGCGTGGAGATTGCCCAGCAAGTAGGTTTGACGTTGATTGGCCGGATGCGTGGGCAGCGGTTTGTCTGTTTGGCTGGGAATGACCGTTTGGTACGCGATGCTGATCTTGCCTCAGTCCGCGATGAGCCATCGAAATCTGGCCGTAAGGGGGCGAAGCAATGAAGCAACCCTTCGGTGTTATTCTGGCGGGCGGCCAAGCACGCCGGATGGGCGGCGGGGACAAGGCGCTTTTGCAGCTTGGCGGCACAACGTTGCTTGAGCGGGTGATTGAGCGTCTTGAACCGCAAGTGGCGGGGCTGTGCCTTAACGCCAATGGTGATCCTGCGCGGTTTGGCCAAATTGGTCATGACGTGGTTGCGGACAGTATCGGTGGGTTTGTAGGTCCTCTTGCGGGTATTCTTGCAGGTCTTGATTGGGCGGCTGAGCAGGGGGCGGAAACGGTGGTAAGCGTTGCTGCGGACACGCCGTTTTTCCCATGTGATTTGACGCCCCGTTTGATGATGGCCGCTGATGAGATGACCCATCCGCTGGCTTTGGCAGCAACGGATGGCCGTCACCCCACGTTTGGGATTTGGCCAATCGCCTTGCGCGACGATCTGCGCGCGGCCTTGCATGGGGGCCTGCGCAAAGTCGTCACGTGGACCGATCAGCATCATGCGGCAACTGCTTCCTTTGAAGTTGGTTCGTTTGATCCGTTCTTTAATATCAATACGCCTGAAGATTTGGCGCAGGCGGAGCGGTACTTATGACGGAGCAAAAGGTTTTTGGTGTCATTGGCTGGAAAAACGCAGGAAAGACGGGCCTGATGGAGCGGCTTGTGGCTGAAATTACCGCGCGCGGTTTTTCAGTTAGCACGTTGAAGCATGCGCATCATAATTTCGACATCGACCAGCAGGGCAAAGACAGCTACCGCCACCGCGATGCAGGCGCACAACAAGTGCTTTTGGCCAGTGCAAACAGATGGGCTTTGATGACTGAATTGCGCGGAGAGCCCGAGCCACCGCTTGAGAAATTGCTGGCACAGCTGGCGCCCGTTGACTTGGTTTTGGTCGAAGGCTTCAAACGGGATACGCACCCCAAAGTGTGCGCTTACCGGCAGCAAACATCCCAATCCATGATCGAGGACGCATCGGTATTGGCCTATGCGACGGACACGGTGCTTGATACGCCAAAACCGCAATTTGATTTGGATGATACCGTCGCGATTGCGGATTTCATCTGCGCAAAGGCGGGGCTTTGAGTTTCGATCAGATCATCGCGGTCGATTGGTCATCTTCCTCGACACCCTCTTCGGCCAAGCCCGTTGCGAACGCCATTTATGTTGGTTCAAAGGTGCGTGGACAGCCAGTAGACGTGCAGTATTTTCGAACGCGGCTGTCGGCGATGAATGCTATTTGCGCGATGCTTGATAGGGCGCAAGATGCCGGCTCGCGGGTTCTCGTCGGGTTCGATTTTGGTTTCGGCTACCCACGGGGGTTTGCACAGGCTCTGACGGGGCAATCCTCTGCGCTTGGCGTTTGGGATTGGTTGGCCGAACGCATCAAAGATGGGCCAGACAACAAAAATAATCGCTTTGAGGTGGCGGATCAGATCAACCGCGCTTTGGATAGTATCGGACCTTTTTGGGGGTGCCCGAGGGGTGCTGAAACCGATGCGTTGCGCCAACGCGGGTCCGAGCGGGATCCCCGGAAGTTCCCTGAGCGCCGCACGGTCGAGGCGCTGACCTCAAGCGCGCAACCCATGTGGAAGCTCTATACTCCGGGCTCTGTTGGTGGGCAGTCTCTTGTGGGGTTGCCGATGTTGGCCAAGCTGCGGGCGCGCTACGGCGGCGGCATTACAGTTTGGCCGTTTGAGACAGGTTTTGCCGAGCCCGCAACAAATATTGTACTGGCCGAAATTTATCCGTCATTGTTTGATGCAAGGCATCGCATGGGCGATGATGGAACGATATTTGATGTGCTCGACGCGCGTCAGGTCCGCGCGGTTTGCGAAGCGTTTGAGAACGCTGATTTGGACGCGCTTTTTGGCGCAGGTTTTGATCAGACGACGGATGCGAAAGCTGTGCAGATTGCCTCGGAGGAAGGGTGGATATTGGGTGTGCGAAAGCAAAAAAAAGATAGCGGCTGCTTGACGCCTCCGCCTCTTGGGAACGACTGTTTTGCGATGCCGCAAGGCGTCAGTTGGACTCCTGTGGATGAGGCGTTGGATCAGTTAAAAAAGCGGGTTCGCGCCGTAACAGCTACAGAAACCATTGCGGTGAAAGACGCGGTGGGGAGCTACCTTGCGAGTGATGTTTTCGCACAGCGCGCAAACCCACCGCACGCAAATTGTGCGGTCGATGGGTATGGGTTTTCGGCAGATGCGATCTTGGACGGGCCCAACGAATTACCGGTAGTTATGGGTCGCGCCGCCGCTGGCGCGCCGTTTTCGGGTGCTGTTCCAAAAGGTCATGCAATCCGTATTTTGACGGGCGCGGTTGTCCCGGTCGGTGTTGATACGGTTGTGCTTGAAGAGGATTGCACTGTTGAGGCGGATGAGCAGGGGCAGTCCATTCGCATTGCTTTCCACGGAGGCCTGCGTAAAGGTGCCAACACACGCAAGGCTGGTGAAGATGTTATGAAGGGTGATGTAATGCTGCGCGGCGCGCGTAAAATCACCCCTGCGGATGCAGCGTTTCTGACGGCTGGTGGGATCAGTGATATCGACGTTCGCGCACCGCTTCGTGTTGCAGTCATTTCAACTGGTGATGAGTTGGTAAAGGCGGGTAGCAAGGCCAAAGCGGGTCAAATTTTTGATGCAAATCGCCCCATGCTTTTGTCAATGATCGCGGCTTGGGGGTTTGAGCCTGTTGATATGGGGATCATCCCCGACGATCCGGATGCATTGAAGGCAGCACTTGATGAAGCGGCTAAGTCTGCGGATGTGATCCTGACATCAGGTGGCGCATCCGCGGGTGATGAAGACCACGTTTCAAAGTTGTTGCAAAGTTCGGGCTCTCTTGCGTGGTGGCGGATTGCGGTCAAACCGGGACGACCGCTGGCATTGGCGATGTGGGGCGGTGTGCCGGTGTTCGGCCTGCCTGGAAATCCCGTTGCGGCCTTTGTCTGCACGGCTATTTTTGCACGTCCCGCGATGATGTGTTTGGCTGGTGGAGATTTCGCAGCACCGCAAGCAGTGACCGTGCCCGCGGGTTTTTCAAAACGTAAAAAAGAGGGCCGCCGCGAGTTTCTGCGGGCCCGTCTGCGTAACGGTGTTGCTGAGGTTTTTGCCTCAGAAGGGTCTGGCCGGATTGGTGGGCTGTCGTGGGCCGAAGGACTGGTGGAGTTGCCAGACGAGGCGCAAGAGATCACCCCTGGGACACCCGTCCGCTATATTCCGTTTTCAGGTCTTGGTCTGTAGGTTTAGCTGAACATTCCAGCCACACGACCCAAAAGCATGAATGCCAATGCGGTGCGTGTTGTGGACAGTTTTGCCAATTCCGCATCGGATGCGTGTGGTTCAAATTCCATCATGACTTTGTCAAATCGACGCAAAAAGTGGTGCGCTGCGTCCCGAAAGATGACGTCTTCTTTCATACGCCCTGCAGTTAGGGCGAGGGATGATCTGTCGCGCACACCGCCAAGGGCTGCAATCGCGGGGCCGCGCTCACCTTGCGCAAAGCGCCGCCACAGCTCTGGTTTGGCGCGATCATGGCGCAGGTCGTCCATGTAGATGCCCTCTTGGCTCAGCAGGGTCAGCATGTCTTGTGCGGCAGTGATCAGTTGGCTGGCGCGGTGATCTTTTAGGGCCTTGCGAAGAGCGGCGAAACCAACAGTGTCTTCTGCGGTTTCGGGGAAATTGAGTGCGCGGATGAAATCTTCGTTTTCAAGTGCGGGCTGCAGCGCCTCCATCGGTGTGCCGAGGGGGAGGGCAGTTTGCCCGTCCGCGCTGGTGGTTGCTTTGATTGTGTCGATGCTGATGCGCGGGGCGTCGGAACGGCTTGAAGTGAATGTTGCCAGCGCCGAAGATGTTTCGCGCGCTGTGGCTGCTATTTCTTCGAGCTTTTTCTCAACGTCTGGGCGCGTCGTTTCAGTGACGGCTTTCTGTTGCTCAAGGTATGTTTTGCGCATCCCGTCGATGGCCGAATGCAACCTGCTGCTTTCTTCGCGCATCACACGTATCGAGCGCGCTGCCGTTGCAGCGACCCAGATCAACGCCACGGGCATAAACACCGCGAGTAGGACCATAACGAACTGAAGGCTGTTGAATGATCCTTCTGTCGGCAGCATCAAAAAGAATACTGTTGATCCGATTAACCACACAAGCGTCAGCGCTGCTGCAATGATCTCGGTCGAGGAAATCGCGCTACGTTCGGGCGGGGCAAGCAAGTCATTTTTCGGCTTTGACTTGGATTGAGGCTGTGAATGCGGTGAGCTTGTGGCCATCACGAGTTACGAAAATTTAACGGACAGAATTTCGTAAGACCGCGTGCCACCGGGGGTGCGGACCTCGATGCTGTCGCCCTCTTCTTTGCCGATTAACGCGCGCGCCAACGGCGAGGCAATGTTTAGAAGGCCGCGCTCAATGTCGGCTTCTGGCTCACCCACAACCTGATAGGTTTTTTCCTCATCGGTGTCTTCATCAACCAACTCAACATGCGCGCCGAACTTGACGGTGCCCGACATCTTTGAGGTGTCGATGATATCTGCACGGCTGAGGATAGCCTCCAGCTCTGCGATGCGGCCTTCGATGAAGCTCTGTTTTTCACGGGCAGAGTGGTACTCGGCGTTCTCTTTAAGATCGCCCAATTCACGCGCTTCTGCGATCGCTGCGATGATCTCGGGGCGATCCTTAGATTTCAGTCCCTTTAACTCCGCATCCAGTCGATCTGCGCCAGCTTTTGTGAGAGGAATTTTATCCATTTTCTGTCTTTCTAAGGCCGTGGTTTTGTTGCTCGATTTATTGCGCTACAAAACGCAAAAGCAAAGGGAAATGCAAGGAGCAGGCACAGGATTGAGCGACTAATTGCAGCCAAGGCGCAGCGTAATGAAAAACCAGCGCCTTTTTTCAATTGACCCCTTTAATTCCTGTCGCCATATATTTTTGCAACATTTATTGGAGCCGGAAAAATGTCCCAGATTGAACGTGAAGCAATGGAATATGACGTGGTCATCGTTGGCGCAGGTCCAGCGGGCTTGTCTGCCGCCATAAAGCTCAAGCAACTTGATGCGGACATGAATGTTGTTGTGCTCGAAAAGGGTTCAGAAGTTGGCGCGCATATTCTGTCTGGCGCGGTACTTGATCCTGCAGGCCTGAACGCGCTGATCCCTGACTGGAAAGAAAAGGGCGCGCCGCTTAACGTGCCTGTGAAGGACGACAATTTCTATATGCTTGGCGAAGCTGGCCAGGTGCGCCTGCCCAATTTTGCGATGCCGCCGCTGATGAATAACCACGGTAATTACATCGTCTCAATGGGTAATGTCTGCCGTTGGATGGCCGAGCAGGCCGAGGAGCTGGGCGTTGAGATTTTCCCAGGCATGGCATGTTCTGAACTGGTTTACGGGGACAACGGTGAAGTCAAAGGTGTTGTTGCTGGTGAGTTCGGTTTGAATGCCGATGGCACCCCCGGTGATGCTTATGAGCCGGGAATGGAGTTGCACGGAAAATATGTTTTCCTGTCCGAGGGCGTGCGTGGATCGCTGTCCAAGGAAGTGATTGCCAAATATGAGTTGGATAAAGACTCAGGGCCGCAAAAATACGGCCTGGGCATGAAAGAGATTTGGGAAATTGATCCCGAAAAGCACAAAGAAGGCAGCGTCACTCACACAATGGGGTGGCCGCTGAATGGCAATGCGGGTGGCGGGTCTTTCATCTACCACCTCGACAATAACCAAGTTTATGTCGGCTTCGTTGTGCACCTGAACTACGAAAATCCGCACTTGTTCCCTTACATGGAATTCCAGCGCTTTAAGCACCATCCGATGGTTGCGGAGCTACTCAAGGGCGGCAAACGTGTTGCGTATGGTGCGCGTGCAATTACTGAAGGCGGGTATCAGGCGATGCCAGAACTGGCGTTTCCTGGTGGTGCGCTGCTTGGATGTTCTGCGGGTATGGTCAACGTTCCACGGATCAAGGGCAATCATAACGCAATGCTTTCAGGGATTGCTGCGGCTGAAGCTGCGGTTGAGGCAATCAAGGCTGACCGCGCGGGTGATGTTCTTGCTGGCTACGCCGAACGTGTGCACAGCGGCCCAATTGCAAAAGACCTTAAGAAGGTGCGCAACGTGAAGCCGCTTTGGTCAAAATACGGCCTGACTGCTTCGCTGACCCTTGGTGGGTTTGATATGTGGACCAACAACCTCTTTGGGGTCTCTTTGTTGGGCACGATGAAGCACGGCAAAAGTGACGCTGCTGCTACGGGCGAGGCGAAAGATCACAAGTCAATCGAGTATCCCAAACCAGATGGTGTGTTGTCGTTCGACCGGCTTACAAATGTAAGCTTTGCAATGACCAACCACGAGGAAAGCCAACCTGCGCACCTCAAGCTGAAAGACCCGAGCATACCTGTGGCCGTGAACCTGCCAAAATACGCAGGCCCGTCAGCGCGGTATTGCCCCGCTGGGGTTTATGAGTTTGTTGAGGAAGCGGGTGCGGATACGCGGTTTGTGATTAACTTTCAAAACTGCGTTCATTGTAAAACTTGCGATATCAAAGACCCCAGTCAGAATATCAACTGGACCACGCCCCAAGGCGGCGATGGGCCGAATTATCCCAACATGTGATCCTTGTTGGGTCCAGTTGACGAAAAGTTCATTGATCAGGGCGCTCTGCGGGGCGCCCTTTTTTGTGCGCTTCGCTTGTGGGTGGGGCGCAACTCGGGCAAGCTGTCCTGACACACAGGAGACCCCATGCGCCGATACATTCGCCCCATCGTTTTGAGTGCCACCTTGCTTCTGCCCGCCGTTGGTAACGCGCAAGGCATTGCGGGGTCCTATCTTGCGGGGCGTCATGCGCAGTTTAACGGTGATTATGCAACGGTTGGCCAGTATTATTCCCAAGCACAACGCAGTGACGCGACCAACCCAGCCTTACTTGAGGCGGCCTTGGCGGGCCGTGCAAATGCCGGTGACGTAGCAGGTGCTGTCGCACTTTTGCGTGGTTCTGATCTTGATATGAACCAAAGCCAAATTGCGGGATTGATTGCCGTTGCAGGGTTGGCCAGAGATGAGCAATTCACGGAAATCGTAGAAGGGTTCGGAGCAGGTCGGCGTATAAGCCCGCTTGTTGACGGCTTGGTCTTGGCTTGGGCAACCTTGGGCCTAGGCGATGTAAGCGCTGCCACCGATTACTTTGAGGATATGGCCTCAATGAACGGTATGAGCGGCTTTGCGAATTTGCACCACGCTTTGGCCAAGGGCACATTCGGTGATTTTGAGGGCGCGCTGGGCCTATTGACTGACGATAAAGTTGGCGCCCTTGGGTATACGCGGCGGTCGATCATGGTGCGCGCTGAATTCTTGAGCCAACTGGGTCGCAACATGGATGCAGCCGCGCTCATTGATGATAACTTTCAAGGGGCACTAGACCCTGAATTACAAGAACTGCGCAGTGGTCTTGAGGGGCGCAAGGCCGTACCTCTGACCACAGTTTTGACTGCGCAACAGGGATTGGCTGAAGTTTTCTGGACTGTAGCGTCGGTTCTCCGCGACGAGGCTGGCCCAGATTTTGCGCTTCTTTACGCACGTGCAGCGGCGTATGTAAGGGCTGATTTCGATGAAGCGAATTTGCTGATCGCGGGTCTGTTGGATGAGTTGGGCAATCATGTTTTGGCGGCGGATGCTTATGGTCAGATCACGCCGGACAGCACCTCCTTTCATGCCGCAGAGATCGGTCGTGCAGAGGCGCTTTTTGAAAGCGACCGCAAAGATGAAGCAGTTGAGGCATTGACTGCGTTACAAGACAGTCACGGTGATCTGCAGGTGGTCCACTCAACCCTTGGAGATATGTTGCGCCGTCTTGAACGGTTTGAGAAAGCAACCACGGCCTATACCACCGCGATCAAGCTTTTGGAGCAGGGCGATCCAAACGCATGGTTTTTGTACTATGCGCGCGGGATCACGTTTGAGCGGCGCGATTTGTGGCCACAGGCAGAGGCTGATTTTCGCAAAGCCTTGTCCCTCAACCCCGATCAGCCGAACGTGCTGAACTATCTTGGTTATTCACTCGTTGAGAAAAAAATTAAGCTCGACGAAGCATTAGAGATGATCGAGAAGGCCGCAGCTGCGCGTCCTGACAGCGGCTTTATCCTTGATAGTCTTGGGTGGGTTTTGTACCGGCTCGGACGTTATGACGAGGCCGTGGCCCCGATGGAAGTTGCTGCCTCACTTGCTGCGACTGACCCTGTGGTGAACGACCACCTGGGGGATGTGCTGTGGGCTGTTGGTCGACGGACTGAGGCACGTTTTCAGTGGTCACGTGCATTGTCTTTCGATCCAGCGGAAGATGATTTGCCGCGGATTAGGCGCAAGCTGGAAGTGGGACTTGATGTGGTGCTCGAAGAAGAAGGCGCCCCCGCACTGCCGCCAGTACAGTCTGGTGGCTGATCCCCGGCTTTGGATATTTATAAACAAAAGAAGATCTCATGACATCCGAGACACGCCAACTGGCGCCTGCCAAAGTGAACTTGACCCTGCATGTCACGGGGCAGCGAGAGGATGGCTATCATCTTCTTGATAGCTTGGTGGCCTTCGCCGATTTCGGCGATGACGTTTATGTATCGGATGGCCCCACACATTTGAGCGTTGAGGGGGATTTGGCCGCCGGTGTGCCGACGGGGTCAACAAATTTGATGTGGCGTGCACTTGATGTGATGGGGGCCGAGGCGTCTTTGAGGTTGGTCAAACGTCTGCCTGCTGAAGCCGGCATTGGTGGTGGCTCGTCTGATGCAGCCGCAGTTTTGCGCGCGATCGGTGGAAGTACGGTTGAACAGCAAATGTCGCTTGGTGCTGACGTGCCTGTTTGTATGCTTGCAACTGCTGCGCGGATGCGCGGCGTGGGCGAGCGGGTGGAAAAAGTTGCACTGCCGCCACTGCCTGCTCTTTTGGTGAACCCCCGTGTTAGCATGCCGACACCAGCAGTTTTCAGTGCTATGACAAAGCGCACCAACGCTGAAATGCCGATAATCCCTACGTTCGAGGGCGTTGCGGATGCGGCGAATTGGCTCGCAACGATGCGCAATGATATGCAAGATGCGGCTATTTCAATCCAGCCAGTAATCGAGCGTGCGTTGTCTGATTTGCAGTCGACCCGGCAGTGTTTATTAGCGCGCATGTCTGGGTCGGGTGCGACGTGCTTTGCAATTTATCCAACCATGAAGGCTGCACATTTTGCGGCCTATGAACTGGGTGCGATGCATACAGATTGGTGGATCAGGCCCTGCACATTAAGCTGAGGCTTATCTGACGCGCGCGACCACATAATCAGCAAGATCAAGAAGCATATCCTTCAACTCACTCTGTTCAATCACGCTTAGTGATGCTTTGGCTTTATCTGCCCAAGCAACTGCGTCGGCGCTGGTCGCATCAAGTGTGCCGTGGCTATCCATCAGGCGGAGAGCTTCTTGTAAATCACCATCGCGCTGGTCGCCTTTTGCGATGGTGCGGTGCCAAAAATCACGCTCGGTTGTATCGGCTTTGGCAACGGCTTTGATGACGGGCAGCGTTAGTTTGCGCTCGCGGAAATCGTCCCCAACGTTTTTGCCAGTGGCTTGGGTGTTCCCGCGGTAATCCAGCAGGTCGTCGACAATCTGGAATGAAATACCCAACGCATCACCATACGCGAAAAGCGCCTGTATCACATCATCGCTTTGGTCTGCGATGACACCGCCGACTTCCATTGCTGCTGAGAAAAGGGCCGCCGTTTTGCCGCGCACAACCTTGAGGTAAATTTCCTCATCGGTTCCCAAATCAGATGCTGCGGTTAGTTGCAGCACTTCGCCTTCCGCGATGGTCGCTGACGCGTTTGATAGGATGTCCAGCACGCGCAAATTACCGGTCTCAACCATCAATTGGAACGAGCGAGCAAAGAGGTAATCGCCGACTAAAACGCTTGATTTATTGTCCCAAAGCAAGTTGGCCGTGGGGCGTCCCCGCCGTTGGCCGCTTTCGTCTACAACGTCGTCATGCAGCAAAGTAGCCGTGTGAATAAATTCAACCGTTGCCGCCAAATGGATGTGGAATGGCCCGTCATAACCGCACATTTTCGCACTGGCCAACGTCAACATGGGACGCAGGCGCTTGCCGCCAGCATCGACCAGATGCGCGCTGACTTCGGGAATGCGGGGGGCGTGCTCTGACGCCATGCGTTCGCGGATCAATGCATTGACTGCAGTCATATCAGCATCAAGTGCGGCGGCGAGGCGCTCGTGTGGTTTTGTTGCGGCGTTATCCAAACCCATGAAAAGGTCTCCTTGCTCGACAACCCGTGGCAACTGGCCTTAGATCGGGGGATGAAAGAACTTATGCGCAGCAACGATCCGACGGCCATTGCCTTCGCCAAAGCTTTGCTATCCGGCGAGGGTATAGACTGCTTTGAAATGGACGTAAATATCAGCATTCTTGAAGGCAGCATTGGCATTTTGCCGCGCCGGTTGATGGTCCGCCAGGCAGACCATTTCATGGCAGCTGCTGCGTTGCGTGATAATGGGCTGACGGTTAGCGAATGAGCGAAACACGCGATGATTTTCTGGGCGGTAAAGTGAAGGCCTATCAACCTGCGCAAGGGTATCGTGCAGGTGTGGACGCGGTGTTATTGGCGGCTAGTGTACCCGCAAAACCTGAAGAGACCGCGCTGGAGTTGGGATGCGGCGTTGGCGTGGCTAGCTTGTGCCTTGCCGCGCGAACAGGTGCGGCAGTCACGGGTGTGGAGCGGGACAGTCGTGCGGCGGAATTAGCAGGGCGCAACGGTCTTGATGTAGTCCATGCTGATCTTGCGGCGCTTCCGCAGGAGATACGTGAGCGCAGCTTTCACCATGTATTCTGTAACCCGCCGTATTTTGATCGCGGGCGGGGAAATAAATCGGATGATGCGGCGCGCGAGGCAGCACGTGGTGAGCAAACTCCGCTTTCTGTTTGGCTGGATGTTGCTACAAAGCGGCTTCGGCCAAATGGTACGCTGACTGTCATCCAAGATATTTCACGACTGCAAGATGTGTTGAGTTCACTGGATGATCGGCTTGGTCGGGTGACGGTATTGCCGATCGCATCGCGGGTAGGGCAGCCTGCGCGACTTGTGATTGTACAAGCAAAGAAAGCCTCGCGCGCGCCATTTTCTTTATTGGCGCCGTTGATTCTGCATAAGGGTGAGCGGCACGAAGCGGACGAAGAGACTTACACACCCGAGGTACGTGAGATTTTGCGGCATGGCGCGCAATTATTCATCCGCAATTAACCACGTGTGAAGAAATTCGGCTAAATTCAGCTGATTACTTGAATCCTTTTGCAGCTGCGGCGTGACACAAGCGGGCTGCGTGTGCTCCACTAAAATCACACATCAGTAGAAAAGGACGCGCCTATGGCATTAAGCACGCATATCCAGCAACTGAAACAAAAGCATGAGAATTTATCGGAGACGGTCGCGCGCCTGCAGCGCATGCCTGCCGTTGATGATTTGCAAATTGCGGCGATGAAGAAAGAGAAGCTGAAACTCAAAGAAGAGATTTCGCGCCTCGCTTCTGCTTGAAGCATCACGCTGGCGCGCAGACCAGTTTGGGTGGCGCGTCAGTTATTCAACATCTGCTGCATAAAGAAGTGTTCGGCCTTCCGCGAAGGACTTTGAGGTATTGATCTCGTCCAGCAGCCAGTCATGAAACGCCTTCACCTTGGGGCGGGTCTCGTTGCCTTGTGGGCATACAAACCGAAATTGTGCGGGCGTAATCAGCCCAAGATCAAAAGGTGCCACAAGCCGTCCTGACGCGAGCGCGCGCGCAGCAAGCGATACACGACCCAACACAACGCCCGCGCCAGCAATTGCGGCGTCCAATGCATGATCAGCTTGGCTGAACCTTGCGCCGTGATCCGGGTCAATATCGACCTTCGCGGCCCGCGCCCATTTGGCCCAATCACATGTAATTTTAAATGCGTCCATGCTGTCATCATGGATGAGCTGCGCATTAGTTATTGTTTCTTTGGTGCCGAAATTTACCGCCATTTCAGGGGTCATCATCGGCGTGACCCATTCGCTTACAAGTGGTTCAGAATAGACGCCGCTGTAGCCGCCTAATCCAAACCGAATGGCTACATCGACTTCGTCTCTGTCAAAGTCGACCAATCGTAGGGATGCCGAAAATCGCAACTCAATCGTGGGGTGTGCCTGGGCAAAGTCGAACAGTCTTGGGGCCAGCCATTTAGAGGTGAACGCAGGGCCCGCAGTGACTGTGAGGGTCGTGTTGTCGCTTAAGCGGCGTGTGTTGCGCCACGCTGATGTGATTGCTGCAAAGCCGTCACGTACGCCGGGGGTTAAGGCGCGACCCGCTTCTGTCAGCTCAACCGCACGATTAAGCCGAATGAACACTGGTGTGCCCAAATCCGCTTCAAGGGATTTGATCTGATAGGACAGTGCTGCAGGCGTTACGTTTAACTCATCCGCCGCTTTGGCGAATGACATATGGCGTGCGGCGGCTTCGAAGGCGCGCAGGGCGGTGAGCGGAGGAAGGCGATCAGACATTTCAGTTTAATACAGCTTAACTGACGGTATGGGAAGTCTCGTTTGTAGAGTGCGTGCAGGAGGTGCATATACAACAGCAGGGAGAGACACATCTCATCAATGGAGTTTAATATGTTTGAGAGTACAACAAGCGAAATTACACGCAACGCAATGCAAATTGCCCATGAAGAACGTGCGATTGCGTTTCGTCAATTTTGGGCATGGATGCTGAACCGTTTCAACGAACCTGCACTGCGCACTACGCAAGCCTCAGCTACGTAAGTGGCCGCGCATCCGAATGCGTGATGCAGTTTGTCGAAAAAAAGGGCCGCTCCTCATGGGGCGGTCCTTTTCAATTAAGCTTAAGCAAGCGCGAAGCTTAGCTCATATATTGCCCGCCGTTTGCGGAGATCGTTGAGCCGGTTACAAAGCCAGCGTCATCAGAGGCAAGGAACACAACGGCCCGCGCCATCTCTTCTGGCTCACCCAAGCGGCCAACAGGGATTTGCGGCAGGATGACTTCGTTCATCACTTTTTCTGGGATAGTCGCCATCATTTCCGTGTTGATATAACCCGGAGCCACCACGTTTACCGTAATGCCTGCGCGGGCACCTTCTTGGGCCAAGGCTTTCGTAAAGCCGATGTCGCCTGCTTTTGTAGCGGCATAGTTGGCTTGGGCGAACTGACCTTTTTGGCCATTGATCGATGAAATTGTTACGATGCGACCAAATTTACGTTCGCGCATGCTGCCCCATACGTTGTGGGTCATGTTGAACACGCCGTTCAGGTTTGTGTCGATGCATTCGTGCCATTGTTCGGGCGTCATCTTATGAAATGGCGCGTCGCGGGTAATGCCAGCGTTGTTGACCAAGATATCAACAGGGCCGAGGTCTTCGGCAATTTGGGCGATGCCAGCGGTACACGCGGCATAGTCGGCAACATTCCACTTGTATGTTTTGATGCCTGTCTCGGCTGTAAAGGCAGCGGCTTTTTCATCGTTGCCTGCATATGTAGCAGCAACTTTGTGGCCTTCTGCGGCCAATGCCTTAGCGATTGCGGCACCAATGCCGCGGGTTCCGCCTGTGACGAGGGCTACGCGTGTCATGTTGATTCTCCAGTCAGGGTTATTCGGTAATCTAGTTACAAATTAAAAATCCTGCGCGCAACTATATTGCGCACAGGATTGATATTTTTGGTGAGTTACGGACGTTCTACGCACATAGCAACGCCCATACCGCCGCCAATACACAGCGTTGCGAGGCCTTTTTTCGCGCCGCGACGCTTCATCTCAAAGAGCAGCGTGTTCAAGACGCGGCAACCTGATGCACCGATCGGGTGGCCAATGGCGATTGCGCCGCCGTTTACATTCACGATGGCCGGATCCCAGCCCATGTCTTTGTTCACTGCGCATGCCTGAGCGGCGAACGCTTCGTTGGCTTCAACCAGATCAAGATCGCTTGCTGACCAGCCCGCTTTATCAAGCGCCTTGCGGCTTGCGTAAATTGGCCCAACGCCCATGATCGACGGGTCCAGACCTGCCGTGGCGTAGGAAACAATCCGTGCAAGCGGCTCAATGCCGCGCTTTTCGGCGTCATCTGCGGACATCAAAAGCGTTGCTGCGGCACCGTCGTTAAGGCCTGATGCGTTTGCTGCGGTGACTGACCCTTCGCGTGTAAATGCGGGGCGTAGCTTTGCCATGGCATCCATTGTCGCGCCGTGGCGAATGTATTCGTCCGCGTCGACGGTAATCTCGCCTTTGCGTGTTTTCACGATGAATGGCACGATCTCGTCTTGGAACTTGCCAGCCAATTGTGCAGCCTCTGCCTTGTTTTGCGAGGCAACGGCAAACTCGTCTTGCATCTCACGGGTGATGCCCCATTGATCCGCAACGTTTTCAGCTGTTTGGCCCATGTGATAGCCATTGAACGCATCCCAAAGCCCATCGCGGATCATCGTGTCGATGTACTGCATGTCGCCCATCTTTTGGCCTGCGCGCAATGTTGCGGCATGGGGGCTGAGGGTCATGTTTTCTTGTCCGCCTGCGGCCACGATTGAGGCATCACCCAACTGGATGTGTTGTGCAGCCAATGCAACTGCGCGCAAACCAGAGCCACAAACTTGGTTGATGCTCCATGCAGCGGACTCTTTGGCGAGGCCCGCGTTGATGTGCGCTTGGCGCGCGGGGTTTTGACCTTGGGCAGCTGTAAGAACTTGGCCCAAGATTGTCTCGGAGACTTCAGCCGCATCGATGCCTGCACGTGCGACGACTTCGCTCAAAACGGCTGCGCCCAAATCATGTGCTGGTGTGTTGGCAAAGCTGCCCATAAAGCTACCGACGGCTGTGCGTGCGGCGGATGCAATAACGATGTTGGTCATATCCCTGAGGTCCCATTCTTAGTTGGCTGGCCCTCGCAAACTGCAATTTGCGCATGTGTTTACGCGCAAAAGGGCCCCGATAATGCCTCTTGCGTAGTGGGAATGGTCTGATGAGTCACGGAAGTATTTAATGTTTACGCTAGCATAAGCAGTAGATTGCCCGCAAAAATACGCAGAAGTTTCGGATTGGCGTCACTGTTGGGTGACTTAGGGTCAACTTTGATGTGTGTCTGGCGGAAATCAAGATGGGAGAGATGTTTTGGGTGATGGATTAACGCGGTGCGACTGGCTCGATGGGCCTGAGATTTATCGCCACTACCATGACACAGAATGGGGGGTGCCGGAGTACGATAGTCGCGCACTTTGGGAGAAACTAATCCTCGATGGCTTTCAGGCGGGTCTGTCGTGGATCACCATTTTGAAAAAGCGCGAGGCGTTCATTGAGGCGTTTGAAGGGTTTGACCCCCACCGCATCGCTACGTGGGCTGAGGCGGATGTTGAGCGTCTGCTGGCAAACCCTGGCATCGTTCGCCACCGCGGTAAAATCACAGCGGCGATCAGCAATGCGAATGCCTTTATTCGCCTAGAAAGTGAGCAAAGCTTTAGTTCCTATTGCTGGTCATTTGTTGGGGGCACACCCATTCAGGGGCATATCATGCGCCCCGAGGACCGGCCCGCCCAAACAGTAATCTCGGTAGCACTCTCAAAAGACCTGAAAAAGCGCGGTTTCAAGTTTTGCGGCCCCACAATCGTTTATGCATGGATGCAGGCTTGTGGGCTGGTCAACGACCACTCGCTTGGTTGCCACAGGTTTGAACCGTGCCGCCTTATTGGGTCAAAAGCGCGCTGATCATCGCCTTAGCTGACGGACTGTTCCATTCCGCATCACCAACCATACGTGCAATTTCGCGCCCCTGTGGATCAAGTATCAAAGTTGCCGGTAAGCCGAGTACGCCAATTTGACGCGACAGGATTTGCTTAGGGTCGCGGTAGAGCGGCAGATTTTCCACACCGATATCGTCAAAGAATTTACGCATGGCCGCAGGGTTGTTGCGCCCCGTTGCAATGGTCACCACCGCAAAGTCCTCGCCACCAAACTCTGCCTGTAATTCTTGAAGCATCGGCATCTCTTTGCGGCATGGTGCGCACCAGGTTGCCCAGAAGTTCAACACGACATGTTTGCCCGCATAGGCCGCAAGCGTCGCTGGCGCGCCATCGAAGGTTTGAAACTCTGCCTCTGGCATATCTTTTGCGGCGGCATGGAAGTTCAGCTTTTTCATGCTGCCCATCAGCAAATTTTCCAGCGCGGGATTGGCCGCAGCATTTGTTGCGATAAGAGCGAAGGCCATATAAAGCGACACAAGATATTTCATTTTCGCAGACTTCTTCCTGTTAAAGGGCCGTTATGACAAAGACATCGAACCAAATGTGGGGTGGCCGTTTTGCCGCCGGTAATTCAGACATCATGGAAGCAATTAACGCGTCCATCGATTTTGACCAGCGGATGGCGGCACAAGACATTGCAGGCTCGCGTGCCCATGCGGCGATGTTGGGTGCGATGGGCATTGTCACTGATAGCGATGCGACCGCGATGCGGGAAGGGCTGCTCACAGTATTGTCAGAAATCGAAGCAGGCGATTTTCCGTTCTCAAAGCAACTTGAAGACATTCACATGAATGTCGAAGCGCGCCTGAAGGAGATCATTGGCGAGCCAGCAGGACGTCTGCATACGGGGCGTTCACGCAACGATCAGGTGGCCACGGGGTTCAAGCTTTGGGTGCGGGACCAGTTTGACGCAGTTGACGCGGCATTGGCGGCACTGATGAAAGCGTTCGTTGGTCAGGCAGAGGCCGGCGCAGAGTGGGTGATGCCAGGCTTTACGCATTTGCAAGTGGCACAGCCCGTCACTTGGGGTCATCACATGCTGGCTTATGTCGAAATGCTGGACCGTGATCGGGCGCGCTTTGCGGATGCGCGCAAGCGGATGAACACATCGCCTTTGGGGGCCGCTGCGTTGGCGGGCACTGGTTTTGCGATTGACCGCGACATGACTGCGACTGAGCTTGGTTTTGACCGGCCTGCGTCCAACTCGCTTGATGCGGTATCCGATCGTGATTTCGCGCTTGAGTTTCTAAGCTCCGCGTCAATTTGTGCGATGCACCTAAGCCGCTTCGCCGAAGAGCTTGTTATCTGGTCGTCTGCGCAATTCCGCTTTGTCACCCTGTCCGACGGCTTTTCAACAGGCTCGTCGATCATGCCGCAAAAGAAAAACCCCGATGCGGCCGAGTTGATCCGTGCAAAAATTGGTCGGATTTTTGGCGCCAATGTCGCTTTGATGACTGTGATGAAGGGCCTGCCGCTGGCCTATTCAAAAGACATGCAAGAAGACAAAGAACAGGTCTTTGATGCGGCCGATAATTTGATGCTGGCGATTGCTGCGATGGAAGGCATGGTCAGTGATATGACTGCAAATGTCGCTGAACTTGAAAAGGCGGCTGCCACAGGGTTCAGCACGGCCACGGATTTGGCAGACTGGCTTGTGCGTGAACTTGGGCTACCCTTCCGCGAGGCGCACCATGTGACAGGTGCGCTGGTCGCCATGGCCGAGAAGGGTGGTTGTGATTTGCCTGACCTCAGTCTTGAGCAGATGAAAACGGTGCATGAGGGCATTACTGTAAGTGTGTTTGACGTATTGGGCGTTCATAATTCAGTTGCCTCACGCACATCATTTGGCGGTACAGCGCCCGTTCGCGTACGCGAGCAAGTTGCCCGTTGGAAGGAACATTTGGGATGAGAGTAATCGGTATGTGTTTAATGGTAGCAACTTTGGCCGGATGCGGTGCTGACGGTCAGCCTGTGCGCCCGACAGGTGGCGTAGGCGTGTCTGTTGGTTCGGGTGGTGTCAGCGTTGGTGGCAATGTTGGCGTGCGCTCTGGCCCTGTTACTGTAAGCGTTGGGCTTTGATCATGATGCGCAATGTGCTCCGTCTCATCTTTCTTGCGCTCGCCATTTGGGGCGCCATCCACCCTATGTATTATTTCGTCAGCTGGTTTCAGTCTGAAGGGTGGGCGCTGGGCCCGATGATCGATGCTTGGTACGTCAATGACGCCACAAGCGGCCTTGTTTGGGACCTCACCATCGCGGCCATTGCGCTGTCCGTGTGGGTGATCTACCGCGCCTTTGCGGATAGCCTCGTTTATCTGGTGGTGATCCCGGCAACCTTTTGCATTGGCGTCAGTTGTGGCCTACCGCTTTACTTTTTTATCGCCTTGTCGCGCAGCCCCGCGCACGCATCAACCTAAGACCACAGGGATCACCCATGGATCACTTTCTTTATCGTGACGGCGCGCTCTATGCCGAAGACGTTCCCGTCGCTGAAATCGCAGCTGCTGTTGGCACACCGTTTTATGTCTATTCATCAGCGACGCTTCTGCGGCACTTCCGTCTCTTTGACGAGGCGCTGGACGGCATGGAGCATCTTGTTTGTTTTGCGATGAAATCCAACAGCAACCAAGCTGTTCTCAAATTGTTGGGCGATGCGGGTGCGGGCATGGACGTTGTGTCCGGTGGAGAATATTTGCGTGCCAAGGCTGCAGGCGTGTCTGGTGATAAAATCGTGTTTTCGGGCGTTGGTAAAACCGCTGATGAAATGCGCCTCGCGCTGACTGGCGGTGTGCGTCAGTTCAATGTGGAGAGCGAGCCAGAGATGCGCCGCCTGTCCGAGGTAGCCACATCATTGGGCATGGTCGCGCCGATTACTGTGCGCGTGAACCCTGATGTGGATGCGAAAACCCACGAGAAAATCAGCACAGGCAAAAAGGGTGATAAATTTGGCATCCCGATTGACCGTGCGTCTGAGGTCTACGCCCTAGCTGCATCACTTCCCGGTCTGAAGGTTGTGGGCATTGATGTGCACATCGGCAGCCAACTGACCCAGCTTGAGCCGTTTGAATTGGCCTATGAGAAAGTTAAAGACCTGACCATTCAGTTGCGCGCGGAAGGTCATGAAATCATCCGCCTTGATCTGGGTGGCGGTCTTGGCATTCCGTACGAGCGCTCGAACGAAGCGCCGCCTTTGCCAACGGATTACGGTTCGATGGTAAAGCGCGTTCTGGGCGATCTGGACGTTGAGATTGAGATCGAGCCAGGCCGCCTTATCTCGGGCAATGCAGGCATCATGGTGTCAAAAGTAATCTACCTCAAAGAAGGGGCTGACCGTCAGTTCCTGATCATTGATGGTGCGATGAATGATCTGGTGCGCCCTGCGATGTACGGCGCATACCACGATATCATTCCTGTTAATGAGCGCCCTGCGGGTGCGCAAAGCGCCACCTATGATATTGTTGGGCCGATTTGTGAAAGTGGTGACACTTTTGCTAAGGGTCGCTCTATGGCTGCTGTCGCACCGGACGAATTGATCGCGTTCCGCAGCGCGGGTGCATATGGCGCTGTGATGTCGTCTGAATATAATTCACGTCCCTTGATCCCCGAAGTTCTTGTGCAGGGTGATCAATTTGCAGTTATCCGCCAGCGGCCCACCTTTGACGAAATGATAAATCGCGATACCATTCCTGAGTGGCTGTGAGGGCTATCGTGCGCTCACGTGAGTGAGAGGTGAGCGATGACTGCCAATTTGGCTCTGCCAAAAGCGACGCGAAAAGCACTGCGGCTCACGTGGCTCGGGCTATGGGCTGAACGTATCACCCGTGCTTTTTGGCCGGTTTGGTCGGTTGTTTTTGTGGCTATTGGTGCGGCTCTTCTGGGTGTTCATGGGGCGTTGTCCGAAACAACCATCACCGTTTTTGGTGTTGGGTTCTTTCTGTGTATTCTCGCCGCAATCTTACGCGGTGCACGTCAGTTTGAGCGCCCGAAATGGGGCGAGGCGCAAACGCGCTTAGACAAAACCCTATCAGGCCGTCCGATAAGCTCATTTCTGGATGCACAGGCCATTGGCACAAGCGATCCTGCATCGCAGGCAGTCTGGGAAATTCACCAGAACAGAATGCGCGCTCAAGCAGCGACTGCCAAAGCCGTTGAGCCGGACCTTAGGGTCTCGCGGCTTGACCCGTTTGGTTTGCGGTTCGTTGCCCTTTTGGTGTTGTCGGTTGGGGTATTGTTCGGCTCGTTTGGGCAGCTAAGCAGCGTGACCAAAATAATCGAAGCCACTGATCAGTTAGCGATGGGCCCCAGCTGGGAAGGTTGGGTAACGCCGCCTGTGTATACGGGGCGGCCTACGATTTATTTGCCTGATGTTCCCGCTGGTCCGCTGCGCGTGCCCGAAGGCAGCGAAGTGACGGTGCGCCTTTACGGTGAACTTGGTTCATTAGGTGTGATGCAGAGTGTTACAAGCCCGCAAGCTGACCCTAACGCTGCTGAGCAGCGCTTTGTCGTTGAGCAAAGCGGTGCTTTGGCGATTGGTACGGCGGATCAAAACGCAACCAAGGCCGATGGCGCACGGCAGCAATGGTCTGTGATTATGGAGCCGGATCAGGCCCCATCAATTATTGCGTCTGCGCCGGTACGTTCCGAGGCGGATGGGACTTTGCTTCAGCAGTTCTTGGCACAAGATGATTACGGCGTAGTCGGGGGAAGTGGGGTTATCTCGCTTGATCTTTTGAATGTTGACCGTGCCCATGGCTTGTCTGCAGAGCCCGAAAACCATCCCCAGATCACGCTACAATTGCCAATGACAATAACGGGGGATCGCACGCAATTTGAAGAAACCTTGACCGAGAACTTCTCGGAACATGTGTTTGCCAACCTGCCAGTTGTGCTGCAAATGCAGGTCGAAGACAGTCTTGGTCAAACCGGTCAATCTGCCCCCATCAAGATGATGTTGCCCGGCCGCCGCTTTTTTGATCCGCTTGCAAGTGCGATCATAGAGCAGCGACGCGATTTGCTGTGGACCCGCGAAAATACCACCCGTGTAGAGCGCCTGCTGCGTGCCATTTCATGGCTACCTGATGATATATTTCGCGGAGAGGGGACGTACCTTAGTCTGAGTTTCATCATCCGTGATTTGGCCAATTTAGGCCCGCAAATGAGTGACGATAAACGTGGTGAAATTGCGCAAGCCCTTTGGGAACTGGCAATTAAGTTAGAAGACGGTGATCTTGAAGATGCGCGCCAACGCTTGGCCCGCGCTCAAGAACGGCTGAACGAGGCGATGCGCAACGGTGCCTCTCAAGAAGAGATTGCTGAATTGATGCAGGAATTGCGCGACGCGTCACAAGATTACCTGCGCCAACTTGCGCAGGAACAACAGCGCAATGGCGATGCGGGCGATCAACAGCAAGCGGGCAATAGTCAAGAAATCACGCCAGATCAGCTTCAGCAGATGATGGATGAAATCCAGCAATTGATGGAGGAAGGGCGCATGGCCGAGGCGCAAGAGCGCATGGCGCAGCTGAACCAGATGCTTGAGAACATGCGCGTCGCCCAAGGCAGTGGCGAAGGTGGTACCCAAGGCGAAGGTCAGCAAGCCATGGAAGACTTGGCCGAAACACTTCGGGATCAACAAGACCTAAGCGATGAAGCCTTCCGCCAACTCCAAGAGCAGTTTGAGCAAAGCGAGCAACAGGGGCAGCAAGGCCAGCAACAAGGTCAAGACGGCCAGCAGGGTGAAGGCGGTCAACAGGGCAACCAGTCGGGTCAGCAACAGGGCCAGCAGCCGGGAGAACAGTCTGGTGGGCAATCAGGTGG
Organism: Nereida ignava; assembly: GCF_047114695.1. Lineage (GTDB taxonomy): Bacteria > Pseudomonadota > Alphaproteobacteria > Rhodobacterales > Rhodobacteraceae > Nereida > Nereida ignava. The sequence goes on along the minus strand of NZ_CP112885.1, from coordinate 1,265,519 downwards.
GCAAGGTGGTGCCGAAGGTTCGGGCGATCTTGAAGGGTCACTCCAAAACCGCCAGCAAGCGCTTCGCCAAGAGTTAGACGCACAGCGGCGCAACCTACCTGGTGCGGGCACCCAAGCTGGTGGTGATGCACGCGAGGCTTTAGGGCGGGCCGAAGGCGCAATGGAGAAAGCGGATGAGGCTTTGGGCGAGGGTGATCTGGCTGAGGCGATTCATCAGCAATCTCGCGCGATTCAGGCGTTGCGCGACGGGTTGCGTGATTTGGGTGATGCTATGGCCCAAGCCAATGATGGCGCTCCGCAAGAGGGGCAGGGAACGCCCTCAGGTCAAAATGGGGGCGCATCCCGCGATCCATTGGGCCGTGATCGTGGACAAGGTCGTGCAATAAGTGACGGCGAAGGCCTTTTGCAGGGCGATAATGCGAACCGCCGCGCACAGGATTTGTTGGATGAAATCCGGCGTCGTTCGGGCGATGCAGAGCGACCTGAACTTGAGCTTGAGTACCTTAAGCGTCTGCTTGAACGGTTTTGAGTCAACCTGCGTCAGGCTCGGCAGGTAAGGTGGGTGTGTCCCGAGCAGCCGCCCCGTTCACTGAAACAGTCGCCTTTTCCATCCAAGAGTTGGCGGTTTGGGAAAACGCACTTAGGCCCTCATCCAGCTTGCCGCGAGCCGTATCCACAAAGTTGACATAGCCATCTATAGGCTGCGCAACTTGCGGCAGGGCGTCTTTGGCTTGGGGCGCATAGACATAAAGAGCAAGTGCTGCCGCCGTGATGCTGAGCATGCCGAAAAAGCCGGTCCGGAACTGCTTGCGATCTGCGCGCTCTTGAAGGGTCGTGTCTTGCGCAGATGCCGCTTGGTTCGTGCTGAGCGTTGAGTTGATTTCTTCAATATCTGGCAGCAATTCACGGCGCGGTGCCGACGAGGGCGCTTTGGGCGCATTTGTTACCGCCGCAATTTCCTCGGCCTCAATTCCGCGCAATCGTGACAGACGATCTACGGCGCTGCTTTCTTGCCTCTCGCGGGTTGTGATCTGTGCTGCGCTGTCCTCAAGCCCAAGTTCTGTTTGCGTCTCAAGTGGGGACGTGGGTGCGGCCCGTTGCTTTTTGTCAAACTCGGCTTCTTGGCGCAGAATATTCTCAACCTCTGGGGTCATGGTGCTGCGTGGGCCGCCGTCTCCTTGTTGGCCGCGGACCCACGGCGTTGGGTCTTTTGCGCTTTCGGTGGCGATGTCATCCAGAACAGTCTCGGCCATTGATGCGGTCAGAGTGTCATCAAGTGTTCCGTTTGTGGCGGTTTTGGCGGGCGCCTGAAACCACGTCACATTGCAGCTTGAGCACTGCACGTCGCGGCCCTCATCAGGGATCACGTTGTCGGGAACCTCATATGTCGCATCACAGTTCGGACAAATCAGCCGCATCTTGCTTACCTTACCATTTAACAGACGTATCGCCTGTCCTTCATCGCTAATTGTCCATAAATAAGCAACAATATCAATCAGACAATCAAAACACAGGCGCTGTGATTGAAACATTGCAAATGTTGCTGCATGAAGGCGTGCAATGCGACGGATACGCGTGAAGGATGAACAGGCAGTGATTGAATTACGCGATACAAGCTACTCCTACCGCGGTGGTGAGCCGTTGTTGCAGGGCATGACTTTGCAGGTTGCGCCCGGCTCTTTTCACTTTCTGACGGGGCCTTCAGGTGCTGGTAAGTCAACGTTGCTAAAGCTGATGTACGCGGAGTTGCAAGCAACGGGTGGCGCAGTAACACTTTTTGGTCAAGACCCACGGGTCATGGACCGCAATGCGGTTGCAGATGTGCGCACGCGCATAGGTGTGGTCCATCAAGACTGTCAATTTTTGGATCATCTGAGCATCGCAGATAATGTGGCCCTTCCGTTGATGGTGCAGGGGAAACCTGTAGGCTCTGACCTGCATGATCTACTTGCATGGGTTGGCCTGAGTGATCGGATGCACGCGTTTCCACCCGAACTATCAGGCGGGGAGAGACAACGCGCAGCACTCGCGCGGGCAGTTCTTTTGTCACCTGACGTGATTTTGGCTGATGAGCCTACGGGCAATATTGATTGGGATATGTCCCAACGGGTTTTGCAGTTGTTGGTTGAGCTAAACAAAATGGGCAAAACGGTCATGGTGGCGACCCACGATATTGCGCTTATCCGTGCCGCGAAACCGCAAGTCTCAACGCGCATTTTGCGGATATCTAACAAACGCCTTCAATCTGCGGGGGCTGAGCTATGATAGCCGATACATTGCGCCTTATTATTGCGCCCAACAAAGCCTCGGACACGGTTGTGCCGCCCACTGGGTTTACGGCACGTCTTACGGTTTTTGCCGCGGGTGCAATGGCGTTTTTGGCTGTGTTTGCTTTGGTTTTATCTGTTTCAACAGGGCGCTTGGCGGACCGTTGGGAAGCTGAGCTGAACAGCAGCGTTACCATCCGGATATCCGCGCCCGCCGATCAGGTTGAGGCGCAAACGTTGGCCGTATTGAAAGTGCTGGACCAAACCGCAGGTGTGGCCTCGGCGCGCGCACTTGAGCCTGATGAGCAGCGCGCACTTCTCGCGCCGTGGTTTGGGCCTGATGTGCCTCTTGAAGAGTTACCACTGCCCCGTTTGGTTGATGTTGTTCAGGGTCCACAAGGTCTTGATGCCGCGGGTCTGCGCTTGCGTTTAGCGGCCGATGCACCTGGGGCCGTGCTTGATGATCATAGCCGTTGGCGTGCGCCGTTAGTTGATGCTGCACGGGCTTTGCGGATGCTGGGGTGGATTGCGCTTGGGCTTATTGGGATCACGACTGCTGCGATGATTACGCTGGCAGCTAATGCGGCTTTGGCCGCAAACGCTCAGGTAATTCGTGTGCTGCGGCTTGTCGGTGCCCGCGATACATTCATTGCCGGGGCGTTTGTGCGTCGCTTTACGCTGCGCGGTTTGATCGGCGCTGCGGCAGGCACAGCCGCTGGTATCGTGGCGATTATCTTGCTTCCGAACGGGGCCGAAGGCGGCTTTTTGACCGGTCTCGGTTTTGAAGGTTTTGGTTGGCTGTCGCCCGTTCTTATTCCGCCGCTTGGGGCTATTGTGGCATTTGCTGCAACACGCGCGGCGGCTCTTCGTACTTTGTCAGGACTTCGCTAAATGCAGTATTTGCGCTCGCTTGTTTTTGTTGGCCTTATTTATTTTCTCATGCCGATCGTTGGTTTGCTTTGGATGCCGTGGGCGATTTTTGATCGACGTGGTGCGCTATCTGCGTGCAAGTCTTTCTCACGGATCGTGTTCTTTCTTGCCCGTCCGATGGTGGGCCTGAAAGTCGAAGTGCGCGGCACACCCCCTTCTGGCGAGGTGATTGTCGCCGCCAAGCACCAGTCATTTCTCGACATTATGATGATCTTTACAGCTTGTCCGTCTGCGCGTTTCATCATGAAAAAGGAAATTCTTTATACGCCGGTTATCGGGCTTTATGCGTGGCGGCTGGATTGCATTGCTGTTGATCGTGGCAAGAAAATGCAAGCAATTGAGAAGATGAAGACCGACGTACAGGCAGGTGTGAAGCACCCCGGTCAGCTGATTATTTACCCCCAAGGAACGCGCGTCGCACCGGGTGTTGAGAAGCCCTATAAAGTGGGCACGGCCGTGATCTATGACCAATTGCAACAGCCTTGTGTTCCTGTAGCGACCAATGTTGGTGTGTTCTGGCCGCGCACGGGCATTATGCGCAAACCAGGTACGGCGGTTGTTGAGTTTTTGCCTGTCATACCTGCAGGCCTGACGCTTGATGATTTCCGCAAGCGTTTGCAGTCAGACATTGAAGGCGCATCAGACGCGCTTTTGGATGAGGCCGGCTTCAAGCGGCCTCAGTAATTTAAATCACGTTCCACGGTAAAAGCCGCGCGGCGCTAGATGCGGCCTATGATAGGTTGCTCAGTTAAGCCGCAAGGCCCTTGCTGCCCAAGTCCAAGAACTTTTGACGGCGCTCTTTGAGCAGCTCATCAGGGCTCATCTTGCCAAGTGTTGCCAGCATCTCGCTGATGCCTTTGCCAACATCGGCGATCGTATCATCAATATTGCGGTGGGCGCCGCCAAGTGCTTCTTTGATGATGCTGTCGCAAATTCCGAGCTTTGTCAGATCTTGCGCGGTCAAACGCAGTGCTTCTGCCGCTTCGCGCATTTTTTCCGCGTCTTTCCAAAGGATCGATGCGCAGCCCTCGGGTGAAATGACCGAATAAACGGAGTGCTCCAGCATGATCAGGCGGTTGGCCGTGGCAAATGCAACCGCTCCGCCCGAGCCACCCTCACCGATGACAACTGATACCAGCGGCACGCGTAGCTGAAGGCATTTTTGAGTTGAACGCGCGATTGCCTCGCTTTGCCCGCGTTCTTCAGCGCCTTTGCCAGGGTAGGCGCCGGGGGTGTCCACAAGCGTGATAACAGGCAGGCCAAATCGATCCGCCATATCCATCAACCGAACCGCTTTGCGGTAGCCTTCAGGGCGCGCCATGCCGAAATTACGCTCGAGCCGCGTTTTGGTATCATAGCCCTTTTCGTGGCCGATCACGACAACTGGCTCGTCGTTGAAACGTGCAAGGCCGCCCATAACTGCATCGTCTTCGCCAAACGCACGGTCACCAGCAAGCGGAGTATATTCTGTAAACAGCGCCTCAATGTAATCTTTGCAATGGGGCCGCTCTGGGTGACGCGCGATCTGGCATTTGCGCCACGGCGTCAGGTTGTTTTTGTAAAGATCGACCAGCATATCTGCTGCTTTTTTATCCAGCGCAGCGGCCTCTTTAGAGATATCCATTTCCTCATTGCCGCGTGCCATCGCGCGAAGCTCTTCAGCTTTTCCCTCAATCTCGGCGAGGGGTTTTTCAAAATCGAGGTAATGTGTCATGGTCTACCGCTTTATCTGCCTATTGCTTGGTTATATGGCGTCAAGGCGCGCATGATGCAACTGCGGATCAGAAAACAGCACAATAGAAACGGGGGCCATCGCGGCCCGCCGTTTAGGTTTTCTCAATGTCGTAGGCGCGCTTAAGCGCCGCTGATCATTTCGGATTGCTTTACGATGACTTCGGCCTGTTTGATCGAGGCGATATCGACCAGCCGACCTTTATAGACTGTGGCACCTTCACCGTTGGCTTTGGCTTGTTCCATCGCTGCCAGAATTTCGCGTGCTTCTGCGACTGCCTCGTCTGAGGGGGTGAATACTTGATTGGCCAATGCGATTTGCTTGGGGTGGATGGCCCATTTGCCAACCATACCCAAAGTTGCGCTGCGTTTGGCCTGTGCAACATAGCCCGCGTCATCGCTGAAATCGCCAAAGGGGCCGTCCACGGGCAGAACGCCGTGCGTGCGGCATGCCGCAACAATTGCTGCCTGCGCCCAGTGCCAAGGGTCTGACCAATGCTGTGTTTCGCCGCGCAACATGTAATAGTTTTCTTGGGTGCCGCCGATGCCAGTTGTTTGCATGCCCATGCTTGCCGCAAAATCAGCCGCGCCAAGGCTCATCGCTTCGAGACGGGGTGAGGCGGCAGCGATTTCTTCGACATGTGCAATGCCTGCCGCACTTTCGATGATGACTTCCAATGCGATCCGCTTACTGCGGCCTTTAGCGGCCTCCACTGCTGTGACAAGCGCATCAACTGCGTAGATATCAGCGGCGCAGCCAACTTTTGGGATCATGATTTGATCAAGGCGGTCGCCGGCTTGCTCAAGCAGATCAACTACATCGCGGTACCAATACGGGGTATCGAGTGAGTTAATTCGAACGCTCAGTGTCTTTGTGTTCCAGTCCACGTCATTGATCGCTTCGATAACGTTTTTGCGGGCAACATCTTTGTCCGTTGGGGCGACTGAGTCCTCAAGATCAAGGTTGATCACGTCTGCTGCAGAAGCCGCCATTTTTTCAAACAGCTTGGTGTTTGAGCCGGGTCCAAACAATTGGCAGCGGTTCGGGCGGGCGGCAGGGCTGGGTTGCAGGGTGAAAGACATATGTCGGCCTCGTGCGTAATGAAGTTGCGTATACTTATCTCAATTCGATACATTGTTGCCTGCGGGCCCGCAAGGACTGTTTTGCATGTGCAGCATTTTCACATTTTTGGGAATTCTTCGAATATTCTTGCGCATTAATGCGGAAATTCGTCGATTTAGGGAGAATATATTGCGCCAAACCGTGGATATGTGAAGAAAATGGAGATTCTAAAATGATTCAGACACCTTACCTTCTGTTCCTCGGCGATGCCCCTGATCAACTTGCAGCAAAAGTGGCGCGCGGCATTGCTGATTGGCGCCCTGAAAACTCGGTTGGTCAGTTCCGTATGGAAGGCTGCGGTGCGGATGTTGGCCTGCCTGACATGACACTTGAAGAAGGTTTGGCTGCTGGTGCGAAAACGCTCGTGATTGGTGTGGCCAACCGTGGCGGTGTGATTTCTGACGCGTGGAAAGAGATCCTCGTGAAAGCGCTGCAGCTTGGCTATGATATCGCGTCTGGCTTGCATAATTTGCTGCGTGACGAAGACGAGTTGATGGCCGCCGCCCGCGTGAATGGCCGCACGTTGTTTGACGTACGTATCCCGTCTGTTGCTTACCCGATTGCTAATGGCAAAAAGCGCACAGGTAAGCGTTGTCTGGCTGTTGGCACAGATTGCTCTGTGGGCAAGATGTACACTGGTCTGTGCATGGATGCGGAAATGCGCAAGCGTGGCATGAAGTCGACGTTCCGCCCCACAGGTCAGACGGGTATTCTGATTACAGGTGGTGGCGTGCCGCTTGATGCTGTGGTTGCTGATTTCATGGCCGGCTCTGTTGAGTACCTGACACCTGACAATGATGCAGATCACTGGGATCACATTGAAGGGCAGGGCAGCTTGTTCCACGTTTCTTATTCTGGCGTGACGATGGCCTTGATCCACGGTGGTCAGCCTGATGCGATTGTGTTGGCCCATGAACCAACACGCGATCACATGCGCGGCTTGCCCGAGTATCAGCAGCCCACCCTTGAGGAGCTACGCGACATGGCGTTGCCACTGGCCCGCGTTGCCAACCCTGCGTGTCAGGTCATCGGCGTGTCTGTGAACACCCAGCACATGGGCGAAGACGAAGCCAAAGCTTATCTTGCTGACATTGAAAACCGCATGGGTTTGCCAGCCACTGATCCTTACCGTTTTGGTGCTGAAAAGCTGGTCGATGCGCTGGAAGCGCTATGATCGAAGTCCACGCTGATACGTTCAAGTTAGCGCAGGTCTTTACCATTAGCCGCGGTTCAAGGACCGCGGCCGAAGTGCTTACGGTCAAGGTGACGCGCAATGGTGTTACCGGTTGGGGCGAATGTGTGCCCTATGCCCGTTATGATGAAACGCTGCAGTCGGTGACTGATCAGATCAACAGCCTTCCCGCAGACATTGACCGTGCTGCGCTGCAGTCAGCGCTACCTGCCGGTGCTGCGCGGAACGCGGTTGATTGTGCGTTATGGGACCTTGAGGCAAAGACAAAAGGCGTGCGGGTTTGGGACTTGATCGGCGTCGCCGCGCCTAAGCCCGAGATTACGGCCTATACGCTGTCGCTTGATACACCGGAAAATATGCGTGCACAGGCTGCCAAAAATGCCACGCGCCCGCTTTTGAAGATCAAACTTGGGACACCTGATGACATGCCGCGTCTTGAAGCGGTGCGCGCCGGTGCGCCTGATACGCCGATCATCATTGATGCTAACGAGGGCTGGTCTGCCGAGGTGTATTCAGAGCTTGCGCCGCATTTGATCCGTCTGGGCGTAAAGATGGTTGAACAGCCACTTCCCGCAGGTGCCGATGACATGTTGGGCGAGATTGACCGCCCGTTGCCGGTGTGTGCGGATGAGGCCTGCCATGACCGTGCCAGCTTGCCAAAGTTGGTTGGCAAATACGATATGGTGAACATCAAGCTGGATAAAACCGGTGGTTTAACCGAGGCGCTAGCCCTGAACGCCGCAGCGCGTGAGGCAGGCTTTCAAGTGATGGTTGGCTGCATGGTTGGATCGTCACTTGCGATGGCTCCTGCGACAATTGTTGCCCAAGGTGCAGAGTTCACAGACCTTGACGGGCCGCTTTTGTTGGCGGAAGACCGCGATACACCATTGTTATTCGATGCGGCGGGCGTGCACGCTCCTGCAGCACCCCTCTGGGGCTAAGGAAAAAGAGAGAGACTGATATGACACGCACTGTATATGTGAACGGCCAATATCTGCCGGAAAACGAAGCTACTGTTTCGATCTTTGATCGCGGCTTCTTGTTTGCTGATGGGGTCTATGAGGTCACTTCTGTCATTGGCGGCAAGCTGCTTGATTTTGACGGCCACGCTGTGCGTCTTGAGCGGTCACTGAACGAGCTTGAGATGGCGCATCCGGTCACCAAAGACGAGCTGCTGGAAATTCACCGCCAATTGGTTGAGCGCAACGAGATCACAGATGGTCTGGTATACCTTCAGATTACACGCGGTGCGGCCGATCGCGATTTTGCCTATCCAAAAGACGCAGAGCCAACCATTGTTTTGTTCACGCAAAACAAGCCCGGCTTGGCGCAAAGCCCTGTTGCTGACAAAGGCATGAAAGTGATCTCAATCGAGGATCAACGCTGGGGCCGTCGTGACATCAAGACTGTTCAGCTTCTTTATCCTTCAATGGGTAAAATGGCTGCAAAAGCGCAGGGTGCTGATGATGCATGGATGGTCCAAGATGGTTTCGTAACCGAAGGCACATCAAACAACGCGTATATTATCAAAGACAACGTTCTGATTACGCGTCATTTGGGAAATGAAATTCTTCATGGGATTACACGCAAAGCGGTGCTTGAGTTCGCGCGCGTTGCACAAATCACCGTCGAGGAACGTTCATTTACGATGGAAGAAGCCAAGGCTGCGGACGAAGCGTTCATTACGTCTGCGACCACTTTCGTAATGCCCGTGGTGCAAATTGATGACACACCAATCGGGTCGGGTCAGCCAGGTCCATTGACCAAGCGCCTTCGTGAGATTTACCTCGAAGAAAGCATCAAAGCCGCAATCTAATGCGCCTCTAAATATATTGGAAAAAGGCAGGCCCAGCGTGGCCTGCCTTTTTTTAGTTACAAATTGATTGTCGCGCTCAGCCGTGGCTGTCTTTGAATGCCTCTTTGGCGGCATCGCTAGCGTCTGTTTGGTATTTTTCTTTCCACTCCGAGAAGGGCATGCCGTAGAAGCTTGCACGCGCCTCGTCCTTGCTGAGCTCAATGCCTTTCTCTGCAGCAGCTTCTTGGTACCAGCGGCTCAGGCAGTTGCGGCAAAAACCGGCCAAATTCATCATATCGATGTTTTGAACGTCTTTGTGATCTTCCATCAGGTGTTTCTGAAGGCGGCGAAACGCGGCTGCTTCAAGTTCGATTTGTGTCTGTGCGTCCATCATTGAGATCCTTTTCGGAAGGGGGGCTTCGTAGCTAGGGTTTGTTTCAGACTTGGGCATCTGAAAGAGCGGCTTCAAGAATTGGGGCTAAGCGTTTCGCCCATTCTTTTTGCTGTGCATCGGTTTCAATCAAGTCATTGCGAATTTCGATCAGCACGTTAGGGCGACCGTGCTGAAGTGCATGAGTATCAATTGCATCACCGCGTAAATGTCCTGCGTATGGCTCGTTATCGCCAACACACAGGCCAGCGTTTCGCAAATGGGTGAGCGTGGGTGCGGACAGGCGCGTGTCGCTTGCATAGAGTACACCAACCTCCCACGGGCGTTTTGGCCTGCCGTTAAGTTGCGGTGTGAAACTGTGAATGGCGCAGATCACCGTATCCTCGCGCCGCGCTGCTAGTTCTGCATATTTGGCGTGGTAGGGGGTATAGCACAGCTCCATCCGCTCGGCTGTATTGGCATCGCGGTTTGCTGGGATCAATGTGCCGTCATAAAGTTTCATCACCAACGTTGGATCATCTGCGCCACGATTTGGATCAATTACCAGCCGCGAAAAGTCGGACCATATCACTGGGCTATCAAGATATTCCCCAAGTGCGCGGCTGACCCCAAGTGCGCCGATATCATATGCGATGTGGCGTTCCATATCTGCGGGCGCCAAGCCTAACGTACCGCCCTCAATGAACGGTGGGATTTGATTGGTTGCGTGATCGCAGGTAACAAGCCAGCGTCCTGGGCGCGTTGCACCTTCGGAATGAACGGGGCTGTAGGGGGTTGATTGTGACATGCGTGTGAAACTCCTTGGCAACCCTCATACGGCAGTTGTGATAGTTTGGGAATTGGGTCATATAGACCTCAACTGATAGCGGTAACAGGTCAAGACGGCCACCGCGCGCCGAACGAAGGATAACGATATGCGACGTATGCGAAACGTAAAAATTGTAGCGACCCTTGGGCCTGCATCGAATGACTATGAAATGATCCGCAAGCTGCACGAGGCGGGCGCAGATGTGTTCCGCTTGAACATGAGCCACGGCGATCATGATGAAATCCGCGCACGCCACGAGATCATTCGTCAGGTTGAAAAAGACCTCGATAGCCCGATTGCGATTCTGGCTGATCTTCAGGGGCCAAAGTTGCGTGTCGGAACGTTTGCTAATCCAGAAGGCGAAGACCTTGTCGAGGGCGCTCAGTTCCGTCTTGATCTTGACGAGGCTGAGGGTGACGCAAAACGCGTCCGCCTGCCGCACCCAGAGATTTTTGAAGCGCTGCAAGCTGGTGCGCATTTGCTGGTCAATGACGGTAAAATTAAGCTTCGCGTTGATGCGTGTGGCAAAGACTTTGCTGACTGCACCGTGCTTGCGGGCGGCGTGATTTCGAACCGCAAAGGCGTGAACGTACCCGATGTGGTGTTGCCGCTGAAGGCGTTGTCGGAAAAAGACCGCGCTGATCTTGAGTTTGTTTGCCAGCTTGGTGTGGATTGGCTTGCGCTGTCTTTCGTTCAGCGCCCCGAGGATGTGTACGAGGCGCGCGCGCTGGCCAACGGTCGTGCAGCTGTGTTGTCGAAGATTGAAAAACCTGCGGCAGTGCAGGCGTTTGATGAAATTCTGCGCGTCAGTGACGGCATCATGGTGGCCCGTGGTGATTTGGGTGTTGAACTGCCTGTCCAAAACGTACCGCCAATTCAAAAACAGTTGGTGCGGAAATGTCGTGCAGCGGCCAAGCCGGTTATTGTTGCAACTCAGATGCTTGAGTCGATGATCGAAAGCCCGATGCCCACGCGCGCCGAGGTTAGTGATGTCGCAACGGCAATTTATGAAGGTACTGATGCGATCATGCTGTCAGCGGAATCTGCGGCGGGTAACTTCCCGATCGAAGCGGTGACCACCATGAATAACGTGGCCGTCGAGGTCGAAAATGATCCGACTTACACAGACATTATTGAGAACACACGCTCTGCTAAACGCACTACTGTGGCTGATGGTATTGTTGCGGCGGCCCGTGAAATTGCAGAGACGACCGATGTGAAGGCGATCTGTTGTTTTACGCAATCCGGCACCACAGCGCTTTTGACCGCCCGTGAACGCCCGCGCGTGCCGATCATCGCATTGACATCGCAGCGTGAAACAGCGCGGCGTTTGTCGCTTTCATGGGGGACGAACTGCACAATGACGCCGGATGTTGAGCGTTTCAAAATGGCGGTGGTTGCTGCTGCGCGCGCGGCGCGCAAACTGGGTATGGCAACTGAAACGGACCAGATCGTTGTCACCGCAGGCGTGCCTTTCAACCAAGCAGGTACAACCAACATCCTGCGCGTCGCCCCATGTGAAGAAAGGTTGATTTTCCGCACTGACCCTGAATGATACCAAGTGTATTTATTTAAGGGGTAGGGTGTGCAAGCCGACTTTTATTTTGTGCTGGGACTGGTGTTTGCGGTTCTGGCAGTTCCGTCGATATTTTCCGCTTATGCAGAAGGGCGCAGCCCGCGCCTTTCTGCTCTTCTTGTTCTGATTTCGGGCGGTCTGTTGGCCTATGCAGTTACCACAAAGCCAGGTGGCTACGAAGTGGCGGAAATTCCGTCTGTGGTGATCGCGGTGATTGGTCAGCTTCTTCCCTAGTTTGCAGGACTTTTGTCTTGCACTTTTTGCCGCCGCAGCCTAATGCAGCGGTTCCACCGACGACAGCGGGCTCATTGGCATGCCTGAGTCGTTTTGAAAACTCTACGATTAGGAGATGAAAATGCCTAAGATGAAGACCAAGTCGAGCTGCAAAAAGCGGTTCAAGGTCACGGCTAAAGGCCGTGTCAAAGCAGGTCAGGCCGGCAAACGCCACGGTATGATCAAACGTACAAACAAATTCCTCCGCGATGCTCGCGGGACCACAACGCTCTCGGCACCTGATGAGAAAATCATCAAGTCGATGATGCCCTATTCGCGCTAAGGAGGTCCTGATCAATGGCACGCGTTAAAGGTGGGACCACAACCCACGCCCGTCACAAAAAAGTCACTGATGCAGCGAAAGGCTACTATGGCCGTCGCAAGAATACCTTCAAGGTAGCGCGTCAAGCAGTCGACAAAGCTAACCAATATGCAACACGCGACCGTAAGAACCGTAAGCGCCAATTCCGCGCGCTTTGGATCCAACGGATTAACGCTGCAGTTCGTTTGAACGATGAAGCGCTGACATACAGCAAGTTCATCAACGGTCTGTCCCTTGCGGGTATCGAAGTGGATCGTAAAGTTCTGGCCGATCTGGCCGTGAATGAACCACAAGCGTTTACAGCCATCGTTGAAAAAGCGAAGGCGGCGCTCGCATAAATCACTCCCTTTGGGATTGAGCATTTTAAAGCCGTGCGCCTTTTGGGCGTGCGGCTTTTCTCATTCTAAAGCGGACGGCTGACGTGATTGCGCCCCTTTATCTTCACAGGCGCAAAAGCGACATGGTGGCTTAATCTGCTCTACGCGGTTGAAACGAAACTCTTACGCCGCTAACGAATTGAAAACGACGCAACGCATTGCAAACGGAGTATCTCTTGACCGATCTACGTACCAAATACCTTAGCCTGATCGCGGAGGCGCAGGATGCTGCGGTTCTCGAAGATCTGCGTGTGCAAGCCGTTGGCAAAAAAGGCGAAATCAGCCTTCAGATGCGTGAATTGGGTAAAATGACACCGGAGCAGCGGCAAGAAGCTGGTCCGATGCTGAACGCACTGAAAAACGAAATCAATTCTGCGCTGGCTGCCAAAAAAGAAGCACTTGAAGACGCGGTTCTGAATGAACGTTTGCGTACCGAGTGGCTGGACGTGACATTGCCGTCGCGTGGACGTCCTGCGGGTACGTTGCACCCGATCAGTCAGGTCTGGGAAGAAGTCACAGCCATCTTTGCCGACATGGGCTTTTCCGTTGCAGAAGGCCCCCAGATCGAGAGCGATTGGTACAACTTTGATGCGCTCAATATCCCGGGCCACCACCCTGCGCGCGCCGAGATGGACACTTTTTATACCCACCGTGCCGAGGGCGATGATCGCCTGCCGCATGTGTTGCGTACTCATACCAGCCCTGTGCAAATTCGTAGCATGGAGGCCAATGGCGCGCCGATCCGCGTAATTTGCCCGGGTCGTGTTTACCGCGCTGATTATGACCAAACCCATACGCCCATGTTCCACCAAGTCGAAGGTTTGGCGCTTGATAAGAACATCTCAATGGCCAACCTAAAGTGGGTGCTTGAAGAGTTCGTGAAGGCATTCTTTGAGGTCGACGACGTTGAGCTTCGGTTCCGCGCGTCCCACTTCCCGTTCACAGAGCCATCCGCAGAAGTGGACATTCGCTGCTCATGGGAGGGTGGCACGCTTAAAGTGGGTGAGGGTGATGATTGGCTCGAAATCCTTGGTTCAGGCATGGTGCACCCCAAGGTAATCGCTGCGGGCGGCATCGATCCGGATGTGTACCAAGGCTTTGCGTTTGGTGTTGGTATCGACCGCATCGCGATGCTGAAATACGGCATTCCAGATCTGCGTGCGTTCTTTGACAGTGATCTGCGCTGGTTGCGTCACTACGGATTTGCATCGCTCGATCAACCAAATCTTGCAGGAGGGCTGACACGATGAAGTTCACTCTGTCATGGCTGAAATCGCACCTTCAAACTGACGCGTCTGTTGATGAGATTGCAGATGCGCTGACCGATCTTGGTCTTGAGGTTGAGGGTATTGAGAACCCGATCGAAAAGCTACGCCCCTTTACCATTGGCTACGTTAACTCTGCGGTGAAGCACCCGGATGCAGACAAACTGCGTGTGTGTCAGGTGCAAACCGATGAGGGTGAAAAGCAGATCATTTGTGGTGCGCCAAATGCGCGCGAAGGCATTACCGTAGTCGTGGCTAAACCCGGCGTCTACGTGCCTGGCATTGATACCACTATCGGCGTTGGCAAAATCCGTGGCATCGAAAGCTTCGGTATGATGGCGTCCGAGCGTGAGATGGAACTGTCAGACGAGCACGATGGTATCATTGAATTGCCATCCGGTGAAATTGGCCAGAGTTTTGCGGATTATCTTGCTGAGCATGATCCAGCCAAAGTGGATCCGGTCATCGAAATTGCGATCACACCAAACCGTCCGGACGCATTGGGCGTACGCGGTATTGCGCGTGATTTGGCGGCGCGCGGTCTTGGCACGTTGAAGGCCCGCGATGTCACTGCCGTTCCAGAAAATGGTGCAAGCGCGATTGGTGTGAGTATCGATGATGATACGCTAGATGGGTGCCCCGTGTTTTGTGGTCGCTTGATTAAAGGCGTCAAAAACGGTCCTTCCCCGCAATGGCTACAAGATCAGCTGCGTGCGATTGGCCTGCGCCCGATCAGTTTCTTGGTCGATGTGACAAACTGGTTTACGTACGATCTGAACCGCCCGCTGCACGTTTTTGATGCTGATAAAGTCGCGGGAAATTTGCGGGTTCACCGCGCTATAGGCGGTGAAGAAATCGTTGCCCTTGATGATAAGAGCTACACGCTTTCTGCTGGTCAAATGGCAATTTCCGATGACAACGGTGTGCAAAGCATCGCCGGTATCATGGGCGGGCTTGAGACAGGCTGTACGGATGAAACCGTTAACGTCTTTGTCGAAAGCGCTTACTGGAACCCCGTACAAATCGCCTACGCGGGCCGTGCGCTTAAAATCAATTCTGATGCGCGCTACCGGTTCGAGCGCGGCATTGATCCTGCCTTTACCCCCGAAGGTCTTGAGCACGCTGTACGCATGATCGTTGATCATGCAGGCGGTGAGGCGAGCGAAGTTGTAACCGCGGGTGCTGTGCCTGACACGGCGCGTGCCTATAAGCTGGACACTGATCGTGTGGTGTCTCTTGTTGGGATGGAAATTCCAGCGCAGACACAGCGTCAAACCCTAACTGATCTGGGATTTGTGTTGGACGGCGATCAAGCCAATGTGCCGTCATGGCGTCCTGACGTTCAGGGTGAGGCGGATCTGGTTGAGGAAGTTGCGCGGATTGCGTCGCTGACAAAGCTTGTCGGCAAGCCACTTCCGCGTATGGCTGGCATTGCAAAGCCTGTACTGACACCTATGCAAAAGCGTCTGACTACAGCGCGCCGCACGACCGCCGCTTTGGGGTACAACGAGGCCGTTACCTATAGCTTCATCGACCAAAAGGCGGCTGAGCTTTTTGGTGGTGGTACGGATGCGACAATGCTTGCTAACCCGATCAGTTCTGAAATGAGCCACATGCGTCCTAACTTGCTACCTGGTCTTCTGCAGGCTGCAGCGCGCAACCAAGCACGTGGGTTTATGGACGTAAGCCTTTTTGAGGCGGGACCTGCGTGGCATGGCGGTGAGCCGGGCGAGCAGCACGATCAGGTGGCCGGTATTCTTATTGGGCGAACAGGTCCAAAGGATGTCCACGGTGAAATGCGCCCTGTCGATGTTTATGACGTAAAAGCGGATATTGAGGCGGTTCTGGCCTCTATGGGGGCTCCGGCCAAAGTGCAAATCATGCGCGGTGGCTCTGATTGGTGGCACCCTGGGCGGCATGGCCAAATCTGTCTTGGTCCAAAGAAAGTGCTTGGCGTTTTTGGTGAGCTACACCCCAAAATTCTAGCGGCGATGGGCATTAAGGGTCCGGCGATGGCCTTCACGATTTTCCCCGCTGAAATCCCGCTTCCGCGTAAATCATCTGCCACGCGTCCTGCTTTGAAGGCGACAGATTTGCAGGCTGTTGAACGCGATTTCGCGTTTGTCGTGGATGCGGATGTTGAGGCGTTGACCTTGGTAAACGCGGCAGCGGGTGCTGACAAAGCACTGATTTCCGATGTGCGCGTCTTTGACGAGTTTATCGGCGGCAGCCTTGGTGATGGGCGCAAAAGCCTTGCGATCACTGTCCGCTTACAGCCGAGCGATGCCACGTTAACTGAAAAAGATATTGAAGCCGTGGGCGCCAAGATTATCGAAAAAGTTAACAAAGCAACAGGTGGTGAGCTGCGCGGTTAAAACTGCTTTCCCAAGACATTGAAAGGCCGCCCTGAATGATTTCAGAGCGGCCTTTTTTGTTTGTAAGAGCTCGCGTTTACGCAGGTTCGCGTGGCGGAACGATAAGGCCGCGCTGAACCGAGTCACGGGCTAGAAACCGATCTAGATATGCTGAAACATTCTTGAAGCCATCAAAACCTAGCAGTTCTTTGGTGCCGTAAAAATCAAGTGCCCGAAGCCAAGGCGCAATCGCCATATCGGCAATTGAGTAATCACCAGCTACCCAATCGCGTCCCTCAAGGTGCCCGTCCAAGACAGTTAACAAACGCTTACTTTCATCTAGATAGCGTTGCTTGGGGCGTGGGTCTTCAATCTCAGAGCCCGCGAATTTGTGGAAAAAACCCATCTGCCCAAACATCGGGCCAAGGCCACCCATTTGCCACATAAGCCACGTCATCACTTCTGCGCGCTCAGCGGCGTTCGTTCCGATAAACTGTCCCGTCTTATCCGCAAGATACACTAAGATTGCGCCGCTTTCGAACATTCCAATCGGGCCATCAGGGGCGGTTGGGTCGATAATGGCTGGAATTTTGTTGTTAGGATTTAAAGACAAAAACTCGGGACTGCGCACATCTGCATCGGCCAAAGTCACTGTGTGCGCCTCGTATGGGATGCCCATTTCTTCCAGCGCGATCGACACTTTAACGCCGTTTGGTGTTGGAAACGAATAAAGCTGCAACACACTTGGGTCTTTGGCGGGCCATTTCTCATTAATCTTGAAATCATCTGGAAACGTCATGGCGTGATCCTTTCATCGCATTAACCTATTTTGAACATAGGCGCTAACTCTGCGGAAAAAAGGAATAGTATTGTGTTCATCACGCGTTAACACTGTGCGTAGGCGCGCCAAGTAGTGATTGCGGCGTGTGTATAAGTAACGAGGGAACCAAAATATGTTAAAAGAATTCAAAGACTTCATCGCCAAGGGCAACGTCATGGATATGGCTGTTGGCATCATCATTGGTGCGGCCTTTACGGCCATTGTTGGCAGTCTTGTGTCAGATTTGATCAATCCAATTATCAGCTTGTTTATGGGCGGCGTTGATTTCAGCGGCATGTACGCGTTGCTCGGTGAAGGCGAGTACGCGTCCATGGCTGAGGCGGAAGAGGCAGGTGCGGCGGTCTTCGCTTATGGTCGTTTCATCATGGCGATCATCAATTTTCTAATCATCGCTTTTGTCGTGTTCATGCTGGTTAAATCTGTAAACTCGATGAAAAAGAAAGAAGCACCAGCAGCTCCTCCTGCGCCCAAAGGGCCGACCCAAGAAGAGCTGCTGATGGAAATTCGTGACGCGTTGAAAAAGTGAGTTGATTACGCGCTATCATGTAGCGTGGGGAGGGCCCGCCGGCTTATTGGCGGGCCTTTCGCTTACTTCAGGATGACAGATGTTGACGTGACATCAATGCCAAGGGCCTTGCCCACAGCAAAATAGGTTAGCTTGCCGTCATGTACATTTAGCCCGTTTGCAAGGTGCGGATCATCAATGCAGGCCTGCTTCCACCCCTTGTCCGCAAGGGCCAACATGAAGGGCATTGTCGCGTTACCAAGGGCAATGGTCGACGTGCGCGCAACAGCGCCCGGCATGTTCGCAACGCAATAGTGCATGATCCCATCCACATCATAGATCGGGTCTTGGTGTGTGGTGGCTTTGGACGTTTCAAAACATCCACCTTGGTCAATGGCCACATCCACAAGGGCCGCCCCTGGCTTCATCTCAGAAAGCTGCGCACGGCTGACCAGTTTGGGAGCAGCCGCACCGGGAATTAGGACTGCACCAATGACCATGTCCGCTTGTTGTACTAATTCTGCCGTGTTGCCCGCACTGGCATAGCCGTTTTTGAAGCTGCCGCCAAAGACGTCATCCAAATAACGCAAACGAGGTAGAGAACGGTCCAGAACGGTCACATCTGCGCCCATTCCAGCGGCAATTTTTGCCGCATGTGTGCCAACGACACCGCCGCCAATGACAACTACTTTTGCAGGGCCAACGCCAGGTACGCCGCCCATAAGCACACCGCGCCCGCCGTTTGCTTTTTGCAGTGTCCATGCACCTACTTGCGGGGCCAAGCGGCCTGCGACTTCGGACATTGGGGCCAGCAAAGGGAGGCCGCCACGGTCATCTGTTACCGTTTCGTACGCGATGCAGGTCGCGCCGGACGCCAGCAAATCTTTGGTCTGCTCGGGGTCGGGCGCAAGGTGCAAGTAGGTGAACAGCAACTGTCCTTCACGCAGCATTTTGCGCTCTGCGGCTTGGGGCTCTTTCACTTTGACGATCATGTCGGCAGTGGCAAAAACCTCTGCGGCGGTGTCCAGCATGGTAGCACCCGCTGTTTCGTAATCGCTGTCGGCAAAGCCAGCGCCAAGGCCTGCGCCTTTTTCGATGACAACGCTATGACCGCGCAAGACCGCTTCGGCGGCGGCATTGGGGGTCATCCCAACGCGGAACTCTTGTGGCTTAATTTCTTTTGGACACCCTAGTTTCATGATGTTCCCTCCTGTTAACGATCTGAAGGGACGTTCGCCTAGAATACGCGCATTTTCTCACTTAATTGACTGGTTTATATAGCGCTTAAAGCAAGAATATTCTACTTATCTCAAATTACTGCGGAGGATATTCGAATTGACGCCACTTGATGACACCGATTGCCGTATTCTTAAGGTGCTACAGAAGTCTGGGCGCATGTCCAATGCTGAATTGTCTGATGCGGTGAACCTGTCAGCATCTGCGTGCCATAGGCGTGTGCAACGCTTAGAGAATGACGGCTTTATTCGCAATTATGTAGCGATGGTTGATCCCCGAAAAATCGGTTTGCCGACGACTGTTTTCGTCGAGATTACTCTGTCGACCCAAGCAGATGAGGTGCTTGACGCCTTCGAAAAGGCTGTGGCGCGTATTCCCAATGTTCTTGAGTGTCATTTGATGGCCGGTAGTGCGGATTACCTGCTTAAGGTCGTGGCGTCTGATACGGATGATTTTGCAGCCATTCACCGTCGCTACCTTGCGCGTTTGCCGGGTGTGCAAACCATGCAATCAAGTTTTGCGCTACGCACAGTCTTCAAAACAACTGCGCTTCCCGTTTAATTTGTTTGCGGAATGAGGGCCGTGGTCCTTTTGGGCTGTGTCATCGCACGCACGCTATGGAAATCACCTAAAATAAAACCCCCGCAAACTGCTTTGCGAGGGCTTAATTCTTTTGCGTTGCGTGTTGAGCAGCTCTTAGAGCATACCTTCGCGCTGTGCTTTCTTACGCGCCAATTTACGGGCACGACGGATAGCTTCATCATTCTCGCGCGCTTTTTTCACGGAAGGTTTTTCGAAATGTTGCTTTAGCTTCATTTCACGAAAAACACCTTCACGCTGGAGCTTCTTTTTCAAAGCTCGGAGGGCTTGTTCAACATTGTTGTCGCGAACACTAACCTGCATGTGGTTTTCACCACCTTTCTAGTTTGAAGTTGCATGGAATTGCAGGAAGTGGCCGTATAGCAACCGGCGCCCTATGTGTCTAGTATACCCCTATTGAGAAGGAGAAGCCTGATGCCTGCCGCCCCTTATGACATTGCAAAGCAAGAACTTCTTGAAGCTGCATTGATGCATGTTGCTTTTGATGGGTGGTCCGATGCCACTTTCAAAGCGGCTGTGCGCGATTCGGGCATGGACATTGGTTTGGCCAAATCTGTGTGTCCACGCGGTGCGATTGATCTGGCGATTGCGTTTCACAAACGCGGTGACGAGGCGATGATCGCAGCCGTCAAAGCAGCAGATCTGACTGAGATGAAGTTCCGCCAGAAAGTCGCGTTTGCGCTGCGCACCCGCTTTGAATTGATTATGGATAAAGAGGCGGTACAGCGGGGCACGACCCTTTTTGCATTGCCACATCTGGCCGCTGATGGTGCCAAGTTGATTTGGGGTACTGCAGATGCGATTTGGACTGTGTTGGG
This sequence comes from Nereida ignava, assembly GCF_047114695.1. Lineage (GTDB taxonomy): Bacteria > Pseudomonadota > Alphaproteobacteria > Rhodobacterales > Rhodobacteraceae > Nereida > Nereida ignava. The sequence goes on along the minus strand of NZ_CP112885.1, from coordinate 1,245,115 downwards.
TGATACCTCTGAGGACGTAAATTGGTATACAAAGCGGGCGACCTTGTCCGGTGTTTATGCCTCGACGGTTTTGTATTGGCTGGGTGATGACAGCACCGACACGCAGGCCACGTGG